>JAABSP010000079.1 GCA_011390345.1 Desulfobacteraceae bacterium | reverse complement strand
ATGGGGAATCAGCATCTATATCGGGGGCTGCCTCCTCTGTGCCTCGTCATGGAGCGCTTGGGCCATGATCCTTTTCCGGGCCCTTCAGGGCGCGGGCGCGGCCTCGGCCTCCGCGCTCTCCATGGCCATTGCAAGGGATGCCTTCGCGCCCCGGGACCGGGAGCGGCTCTTTGCCTATATCGGCGTGATCGTCGCGATTGCGCCCATGATCGCGCCGGTGATCGGGGGGCTGATGCTCCAATGGCTCTTTTGGCCCTGGATCTTTATCCTGCAGGGGCTCTGCGGGATTTTTGCCATCTGGGGGGTGGCGATGATCCAGGAGCCGCTGAAGGAATTCAACCAAGTATCTGTAGCCCGGATGGCCGGACGGTATCTTGGGCTCTTTTCCAATCTCCGGTACACTGGCCTCAACCTGGCCCTGGCCTTCAGCATCTGGCCTCTTTTTGCCTTTATCGCAGGCTCTTCAGAGATCTACATCGGCCGCTTCGGCCTGAGCGAGCAGGTCTTCGGCTACTTCTTCGGGTTCAATGCAATGGCGCTCATGGCCGGGTTCTACACCTGCACAATCCTGATCCGGCGGTACCACAGCATGACGCTGATGTACACCGGGTTTGTCATCATCTTTTCCGCGGCGCTTATCCTCTACCTCATCCCCCACAATGGCCCCTGGCAGATGGCCCTTCCCATGGCCGGGATCACCTTGGGGCTGGGGATCTCCAGACCCCTGGTGAACAGCCTGATTTTAGAACAGGTTGAGACAGACGTGGGCGCGGCCTCCTCCATGCTCATGTTTACCTTCTTCTCCCTGGCCTCGATCGCGATGTGGCTCATCTCCCAGCCCTGGAACGACAAGATCCGGGTCATTTCCATCATCTGCCTCTGCACCAGCATCACAAGCATCGCCACCCTTGTGATCTTTCAGCGGCATACTACCCCTTGATCTGCCTTCTTGACACCGCAGCATCGGATGATATGATGATCAAAGTGACTGTAACCGCATCCCTCCGGGGAAAAGGAGAAAGGAGCCCATCAGATCAATACGATCATCAAAAGCCTGAAGATACTCTACACCAGAATCGTCCGGAGCATCGCATTCTATCCGGTCATGATTTCCGGCCTTCTCTTCTGCTTTTCCATCGGGATGGCCTATCTCACGGCCGCAGGATACTTTGCGGAACTGGATGGAAAGCTCAAGATCATCATCCATCCGAGCATCGAGTCGGCCCGGGTCTTTTTAAGCACCATGGCCGGGGGCATGATCTCTTTGACCGTCTTCAGCTTCAGTATGGTCATGGTGATGCTCAATCAGGCATCGGTCAACTTTTCCCCCAGAATCCTTCCGGGCATCATCTCCAAAAAGCTCCATCAGATCGTGATGGGGGTCTATCTCGGCACCATCGTCTATCTTCTGGTGATGCTCATCAGCATCAATCCTTCAAACGAATATCAGAATGCCTCCATCTTCTCCCTGATGATCGGCTTTCTGCTGGGGCTGATCTCTTTTGCTCTCTTCTTCTCCTTTATCCATTCCATCTCCCGCTCTATTCAGATCGGAACCCTGCTGAAGGGGATCTATCAACAGACCCGGCGGGCCCTCCGTGCCGAGATCGACAGCGGAGACTACATCGAAGAGCCTGCGCCCTTTGCCCCTGAAATTTATACGGATCTGAATAGCCCCCGCTCCGGATATCTCCAGCAGATTCAGCGGGAGGCATTTGTGGATGTCCTGGAGGAGAACGACCTCTCTGCAAAGATGATCGCGCCCATGGGCAGCTATGTGCTCAAGGGCGCTCCTGTGATCCGGATCGACTCGGGGACCATTGCTGCCGATTCCACAATCGCGAAAACCCTGCTCCAGGGGCTGATCTTTCAGACCACGGAGATGACTTCGGTCAACTACATCTACGGCTTCAAGCAGATCACCGAGGTGGCAGTCAAAGCCCTGAGCCCCGGGATCAATGATCCGGGAACGGCCATCAACGCGATCGATTATCTGACCGATCTCTTTGTGGTGCGGATGGCGCTGCCGGACCACAAATCCTACCGGGACGGCCAGAAGCAGCACCGCCTCGGGTTTGCCGATCTTTTCTTTGAAGATATCCTCTATTACTGTTTTGCGGCCATCCGGGAGTACGGGAAGAACGATGCCTTGGTGATGCAGCGGCTCTTATGGGCAATGAAAAGCCTGGTCGATCTGGACCCGAACGGGATGCACAGGCCCGTGCTGCTCGCCCAGGCCAAGGCCATTGTCGCGGATGCGGACAGTCATACCCCTAACCCGATGGACAGGGCGCGCATCCAAAAGATCATCGCATCGATTTCAGGGCTGGAGGATGTCGATTTCAAGGAGATGGACCGATAGATCCGGTTATGGCTCAGAATCGTTCTTCTTTTATCAGGAAGGTGAGATGCGGGCAGATTTTATCGTTATGGAGGGCCCATCTGCAGCGGTATGATGTCTGCGGAAAAATCGATCTCACCAAGAGCTTTGAAGTTTTCAAAGGTCAGATCCGAGAAGGAAAGATTGAGCCGTTTCCGGATTCTTTCGAAGATGGCCAGGTAGTTTTTGAGGATCCGTTCGTTCCAGTCCAGGCCGAGCCGGTCCGCAGCCCTTCGGATGGCATCGGGCTCCCCTTCGATCTCCAGGAACTCGCCGTAGGGCATCGTATCCAGGCAGAACTCGGGGCCCTCCGGCAGAACCAGGGTCTCCCGCCATTTCTCGTATACCTGCTCTTCTGCATACCCCAGGGCCTCAAGGATGGCCTTTGCGGTGCCGAAGTCGCTCACCTCAACCTCGAGTTCCCGGCGGACCTTGTATTGGCGCTCATTTGGGTCGGGGCCGTCCGACTTGAGCGTCAGCCGGGCACTGCTGTCCTGCCGGAGCCGGAGGAGCCGCCGGTTTTTCAAAAGGGATTTCTGCTGATCTTCGAACCGGATGTTGGTTTCAAAGACCTGGCCCCGGGATGCGGCACCGATGTCGATGATCCGTTTCCGGACCCTCTCCCGATCTTGTCGATCTTGTAGAAAGAATTTGATTTCCGTCTCCAGGGGCTGATTCATCGCTGCTGTCCTTTCTTTCCTCCATTTTCCGTCCTGCTTTTCTTATACCGGTAAAGGGAAGGAATCGCAAGCCTCAACTCCCTTGGCCATATTGTTTTCTGCAGCTTCAAAAAGATCATCGCATCGATTTCAGGGCTGGAGGATCTGGATTTTAAGGAGAACTTCGGCTAGATCCACCGGATCGAAAGCGGATCGTAACAGACCCTTGACTTTCGGCCCGGAAAGAGCCCTGCGTTCCGGATCTGCGGCTCGGCCGTTCGTGCATTCAGGAAGGTATCGCCGATGCGGAGGGTGACGGTGATCTTTCCGCTGGATCGGTCGTGATTGAGTCTTGCCACTTCTGCTTCAATGGTCGCCTTTGAGGGTGAAGAAAAGCCAAAGTCTTCATCAGCGCCTTCAAAGAAGAGGGCATCGGGCTCCCACACGGCCACGGCATCGGGACGGGGCGGCTTTGAGACCGGGATAGGGGGATGCCCCGGGATCTCCTTTTCCCATAGCCCATTTTCCCCCTCTCTCCAGGGGCCGAAAAAGAGGGTGGCATGGCCAGTGCCGAAGATGCGGCCGTTGTAGAGCTGGAGGGTTCTGTCGCAGATCTCGCTGAGCCAGGCCGTGTCATGGCTGGCAATGAAGAGAGTGGTTCCCCATTCCCCCCGGGCCCGGAGCGCGGCCTCCCGGATGCGATGGGCGCTGGCCCCATCCACGCTTGCGGTGGGCTCGTCCAGCAGCAGCACCTCGGGCCGTAGGGCCAGCCGGGCAGCAAGCGCAGCCCGCTGGGCCTCGCCCCCCGAAAGCTCCCTCCACTGCCGGGGGCCGAATCGGACAGGAGATAGCCCCACCATCTCCAGGGCATCAAAGACCCAGGCCCTATGGTCTTTGCGATCCTTTTGCATCTTCAGGCCGTAAGCGATATTTTGGAAGACGGTCCGCCGCAGCAGGTGAGGGACTTGAGGGAGGAGCGTCACCCGTGAGCGGACCGCGTCGGAGAAGGGGCGCGCGGGTTTGCCTTTGTAGAGAATCACCCCTTGGCCAGGCGTCTCCACAAAGGAAAGCAGCCGAAGCAGAGTACTCTTGCCGCTGCCGTTTGGCCCCATCAGACCGATGATCTCTCCCTTTGAAAAGAAGAGGTCATCGATCTTCAGCACCGGCTCTCCATTATAGAAGTGGCGCAGCCGGTCAATTCTATAAAGGGGACGATAAAGGGGATCTTCTTCCATGAAGATGAGTCTTGAAGTCCCTATTTTGCGTTGGGGATGAAGAGCGCTTTGCCCAGCAGCTTGAAATCCCGGATCTGCTGTTGGACCTTTTCGCTGGTGATCCAGGTGATGAACTGCTTTGCCAGATCGGATCTGACATCGGGGCAGTGTTTGGGATCGACTGCGATGACGCTGTACTGGTTTTTCAGCACTTCATCGCCCTCCACCAGAATCACCAGCGCCGGGTTTCCCTTGGCGTTGGATTCATATTTGATATAGGTTCCCCGGTCCGTCAGGGTATAGCCGTCCCGCTCGGCCGCGATATTGATGGTGGAGAGCATCCCCTGACCGGTCTGGACATACCAGCTCTCCTTTTCCGGCACGCTGATACCGGCAGCCTTCCAGAGGGAGAGTTCGCTTTTATGGGTTCCGGAGTTGTCCCCCCGGCTTACAAAGACCTTGTTCTTCTCCTGGATCGTTTTCAATGCCTCGGAAACCGATTTCCCCTTGACCCCGGCCCAATCCGATGGGGGCCCGATGACCACGAAGTCGTTGTACATGATCTCTTTCCGGTCCGTGCCGAAGCCGCTCTCCACAAACTGCTTCTCCGCTCCCGGTGCGTGAACCATCAGCAGATCCACATCGCAGTTCTCCCCCAATTTTAAGGCCTTGCCGGTTCCGGTCGCGGTCCACTTCAGCTCGATGCCGGTCTCGGCCCTGAATGCCGGGGCCAGCTCGTCCAGCAGGCCAGTGTTGTCGGTACTGGTGGTGGTGGCCATCATGAGGGACTGGGGTTCGCAGAGGGCTTGCTCTGGCCCGAAGATCAACTCGATGATCAGGCCGAAGATCAATACGGGGATCAACCCGAATATCAGCATCAGGGCGACCCGGGGTCCCATTCCGTTTCCCATCCACTTCCGCTTCTTCATCGAATTCATCTTTTTCCTATCCTTTTTCCCTTGTTCATCTGTTTCATGAAATATCATTCCACCAGACATTTTCCCTCCTCTAATATCCGAACGTGTCAAGTTTCGTCAACCCTAAAGGAAGGCCAGCCGGATAAAGTGAATATAATTACCGAAAATAACCAGAACAGATGCTCTTTTCCTGTTTCTTCTGCAAGAATATGATTGACATCTCTCTTCTTTCCCGAAAAAATGGAGGCTGGGGATGGGAAGTATCTTTAATATTTTTCCCATATCCGGCTTGAATAAACGGACGGAATAGGGCATAGTTGCAGCGGAAAAAAAATGAGTGCGGATGGATCGGATAACGAGGAGAATATGACCGAAAAATTGTGGATGATCTATGGGTCTTATGGTTACACCGGAGAGCTGATCGCACGGGAGGCAAAATCACGGGGTCTTTCTCCGGTTCTTGCGGGGCGGAATCCGGAGAAGCTTGAAAAGCTGGCCCGGGAACTGGAACTCTCCTTTCGGGCCTTTTCCCTGGAGGAGGAGAAGAATGTCCTGGCGGACCGGCTGAAGGATGTGGAACTTGTACTCAACTGCGCCGGCCCCTTTTCCGCAACAGCCAAACCCATGATGGAGGGATGTCTTCACTCCGGGAGCCATTATCTGGATATCACCGGAGAGATCAGCGTTTTCCGGGAGGCCCATGCCCGACATCGAAAGGCAGAGGCCGCGGGGATCGTGATCTGCTCCGGCGTCGGATTCGATGTCATCCCCACGGATGCGGTTGCTGCAACCCTGAAGGCAAAGGTTTCCGATGCAAGATCTCTGGCCCTCGCGTTTGAGGGCGGCGGCAGAATGAGCCCCGGAACCTCCAAGACATCGGTGGAGAGTCTGAAGGAGGGGGGAAAGATCCGGGAGAACGGTGTGATCCGAAGTGTCCCACTGGCCTATAAGATCCGAAAGATCCGCTTTGAGGAGGAGGGGGAGTTCCGAAATGCGGTGACGATTCCCTGGGGGGATATTGCCACGGCCTATTATTCCACCGGCATCGGGGATATCCGCGTCTTTATGTCGTCCTCGCGGGGAATGATCCGACGCATGAAGATGATGCAGCGGTTTCGTTTTCTGCTGGGTCTGGGGCCGGTGCAGCGGTTTATGAAAGCGCGGATCGAGAAACGAATCAAGGGGCCCTCCGAGGAAGAGCGGAAGGGGAGCCGCTCCCATGTCTGGGGAGAGGTCAAAAGCGATTCAGGGTATGTTCTTCAGGCAAGGCTGACCACGGCAAACGGATATGAAGTGACGGTTCACGGAAGCCTGGGGGTGGTGGAAAGGCTGCTGGAGAAGCGGCCCGAGCCCGGATATTATACGCCGTCTCAGCTCATGGGAAAGGATTTTGTGACGACTCTTCCCGGTTCTTCAAAGATCCGGCTGATGGAGAAATCGGATCGGGAGCAGGGGGATAATTGATGCCGCGGCAAAAGGGACCAAAATGACCCAAGGGACATAAAGGAGAAAGTGGAGCCGTTGATCGATGAAGGACTTTTTTAAGGTTACCGATCTTCCGGATGTGTTTGACCTGATTTCCGGCTTTCCCGCGGTCTCTGCGGAAACGGCCTCCATTGCGGATGGGCTGGGGCGGGTGCTGGCGCAGGATCTGGCTTCGGATGAGGATCTGCCCGATTTCATGCGGGCCACTATGGATGGTTATGCGGTGCGGGCCTCTTCCACCTTTGGCGCGTCCGAAGGTAATCCGGCATATCTGGAGGTTGCGGGCACGATTGCAATGGGGGAATCCCCTGGCTTTCGCATCGGGCCGGGCCAATGTGCAAGGATTTCGACCGGCGGTATGCTGCCCCAAGGCGCAGACGCGGTGGTCATGATCGAGCATACCGAAGCACTGGATGAAGCCGGGGATCAGGCCGGGGATCAGGCCGGCGGTGAGATTGGTTCCACCATAGAGGTCTATAAGAGCGTTGCGCCGGGACAGCATCTTCTGCAGGCCGGGGAGGACATCCGAAAGGGTGAGACTATCCTCTCTGCGGGGAGACGGTTGAGGCCCCAGGAGATCGGGCTGCTCGCGGCGTTGGGAATCGAGCAGATCCCTGTTTACCGGCTCCCGATTGTGGCCATCCTCTCCACCGGCGATGAGGTTGTTCCCATCGACAGAAGCCCCAAGCCGGGGCAGATCCGGGATGTCAACACCTACACCCTGGCCGGAATGGTCAAAGAGGCCGGCGCGGTTCCCCTGATCTTCGGCATTGTTCCGGATGAGTATGAAGAGCTGCTCAAAGCCTGTAAAGAGGCTCTGGAGAAGGCGGATATGGTGCTGATCTCCGGCGGAAGCTCCGTGGGAACGCGAGATTTTACAGTGGAGGTTTTTTCCGCGCTGCCCCATGCCGGGATTCTGGTTCACGGCATCTCCATCAGCCCGGGAAAGCCCACGATCCTGGCCCGGGTCCGGGAAAAACCGGTATGGGGGCTGCCGGGGCATGTCACCTCTGCAATGGTGGTCTTTACGGTTGTGGTCCTTCCTTTTCTATGTCATCTCTCCGGAGAAAAGGTGCGGCAAAAACCCCGAATCACGGCAAAGATGGCCCGAAATATCTCATCGGCACAGGGCCGGGTCGATTTTATCCGGGTTCGGCTGGTCAAAAGAGAGAATACTTTGTGGGCCGAGCCGGTGCTGGGTAAATCGGGACTGATCCATACCATGGTCAAGGCCCACGGGCTGGTGGAGATCGATCGGAATACCGAGGGGCTGGACCGGGAGGCGCGGGTTTCTGTGATTCCGCTTTCAACGCTTTGATGACAAACTGATCAGCCGATCTGCAAAAAAAAGTGATGCCATGAATCGAAACGATAAAAGAGAGTTCCAGCGGGTTTACTTCTCCCTTGAGGACAATGTTCAGGTCCATCTGCTGGACCAGGACGGATTTACCGAACTCTTCACCGCAAAAATGATGGATCTGAGCGAGGGGGGCTTCTGCCTCAATCTCAAAAAGGAGGGAGAAGAGTCACCGGTAAAAGAGGCCGATCTTTTCAAAATCGCTGACATTCGGGGGGTAAAGCCCTTAAAAAGCCTTGCGGAGACCGATGTCGCGGTTCGATGGATCATCGAGCTGGAGGATTCGGAGAGCATTCTTTTCGGCTGTGAATTTTTAAATCCCTATCCCAGTGATCTGGAGATGTTGCGGGAATTTATCACATCGAAAACCACATAGGATAAAAGGGCCCAATGAAAAGAGAGCGGAATGTCTATCTTAAGATGAAAAGCCTTGCCGAGGCCCAAAAGATTCTTCAAAAGCGGTTTTCCATGAACCAGAACGCTTCTGAAACCGTTTCGGTTCCGGAAGGGGTGGGCCGGGTTCTGGCGGAGCCGGTCTTTGCAAGGATCTCCTCTCCCAATTTTCATGCGGCCGCAATGGACGGCATCGCGGTCAGGGCCGAAGATACCTTCGGGGCATCAGAGGGAACTCCCAAAGCCCTTATGATCGGAACGGATGCCTTCTATCTCAATACGGGCCATGTAATGCCTGCAAATACCGATGCGGTGATCATGATCGAGCATGTGATTCCGCTGGAAAAAGAGAGCCAGGATCTACCGGAAAGGGTGGGGATCGAGGCCCCGGCCTTCCCCTGGCAGCATGTCCGGCGGATGGGGGAGGATATCGTGGCCACGGAACTTCTCTTTCCCCGAAATCACCGGATCACTCCTTACTGCGTGGGTGCGCTCCTTTCGGGAGGCATCTTTTCGGTTCCGGTCAGAAAAAAGCCGAATGTCGTCATCTTTCCCACGGGCTCGGAGCTGGTGGACTGGCGCAATTTAACCCTTTCAGATCTCCGGCCGGGGCAGGTGATCGAGTCCAATGCCTATGTGCTGGCCGCGATGGTGGGCCAATGCGGGGGGCTTGCGGACCGGCGGGAGAAGATGGTCGATGACCCGGAGATGATCGAGGCGGCTGTAAAAGAGGCGGCTTACGGCGATGACGCGGACATTATCCTCATCATCGGCGGCTCTTCTGCCGGCTCCGAGGATTATTCCCGATGGGTCATCGACAGACTGGGTGAGGTGCTGATCCACGGTGTCACCATCATGCCGGGAAAGCCGGCCGTGATAGGTGTCGTCAATGAAAAGCCGGTCTTCGGCATCCCCGGCTATCCGGTCTCGGCCATTGTTGTCTTCGAGCAGTTCGTGGGGCCGCTGATCTATAAAGCATTGGGGCAGCCGGAACCGACGCGGCAGCGGGTGATGGTCTCCCCCACTCGAAAGCTCCCGTCAAAACTCGGGGTGGAGGAGTTTCTCCGGGTGAAGCTGGGAAGGGTAGGGGGGCGGATTGTCGCAACCTCCCTGCCCAGAGGGGCCGGAACGATAACTTCCATTACCGAAGCCCATGGGATTCTCCGCATTCCAGCGCATTTAGAAGGGATAAAAGAGGGAGCCGAGATGGAGGCCGAACTGCTCAGGCCCGTGGAGGAGATCGAAAATACCATCGTGGCTGTGGGCAGCCATGACAACACCCTGGATCTGCTGGCCGACGAACTCAAGGCCGGAGGCAGGGGCATCAGCCTCTCGTCGAGCCATGTTGGGAGTATGGGGGGCCTGATGGCCATCAAGCGGGGGGTCTGCCACCTGGCCGGGGCTCATCTGCTCGATACCGAAGACGGCTCCTACAATGTCTCCTATATCAGTAAATTCCTCCCGAACATTCCGGTGAAGCGGGTCAACCTCGTCTTTCGGGATCAGGGGCTGATCGTGGCCCGGGGAAATCCCAAATCGATCCGGGGGATCGAAGATCTCGCGCGCAATGAGATCCGCTTCATCAACCGCCAGGGCGGCTCAGGGACCCGAATTCTGTTGGACTACAGGCTGAATGAACTGGGGATAAATCCCGATGCCATACCGGGTTACGAAAACGAGGAGTTCACCCATATGGCCGTTGCAGTTGCCGTACTAAGCCGCACGGCCGACGCGGGGCTGGGGATTCAAGCGGCCGCAAAGGCACTGAACCTCGATTTTATCCCGGTGGTGACGGAGCAGTATGATCTTATCATTCCGGATCTCTATTTCGAGACAGAGCCGATTCAGATTCTTCTGGAGACGATCCGTGCAGATCGATTCAAGGCGCGGGTGGCCGCGCTGGGCGGATACCATACCCACAAGACCGGAATGCTCGATCCTGAACCATGATCCATATATCCGATCCGCATCTGATGATCAGGAGTCATCGACATGCAATATGACTTTCCCGTTCAAAACAAGTTTCACGCCCGATCTGTTACGGAACTCGACTTTGAGATCGATCCGATGGATACCCGCGTCTATGTGGATCTGGATATGGTTCGAGGGAAGGATTACATCGAACAGATCAAGTTCAATCTCAATATTGACGAAGATCGATTGCAGGTGACAACGGACAATTTCATCAAGATTATCTTTTCCGGGCACAGAGGGTCCGGCAAGACAGTCGAACTGCAGAGATTTCAAAAATACATCGATGACCCGAATCGCTATTTTTCCGTCTTTATCCGCATCGAAAAGGAACTGGAAGTCGGAACCTTTCAGCCGGAAGATCTTTTCATCATACTGATCACTAAGTTGATCGAAAGAATCGATGCGGCGGGTATCGATTTCAGCTCCAATTATCTCAGGGATATCCAAAAGGAATGGCTGTCTGAAAAAACGGTTTTAAAGGAGCTGAAAGATCATTTCAAAATCGATATCACAACGGAAGCGGCTGCGGGCGCTTCTTTTCTGGTATTTTTAAAGCTCAAGAGTGCATTGAAGGCGGTCTTTTCATCGGAATCGAAGACCCTGAAGACGATTCGTGAAACGATAAAGAGAAATCCGACCCTGTTGATCGAAAAATTCAACGCGGTCTTGTCGGATTTTCGCCAGACCCTAAGCGGAAATGATCAAAGCAAGGATATATTGTTCATCCTGGATGGGACAGAGAAGATCCCCTATCAGATATATCAGGATCTGTTCTGTGATAATTCATATCTGATCAGGGCAATCAATGCCAACATGATTTTTTCCGTTCCCATCAACTCCTATTTCGATATCAAAGGAAACCCTTCTTCGGATTTTTTTCAGACATACACGCTTCCCATGATTTTGATAACGGATAGAAGTATTCCGTTTTTAAAAGAAGTGATCACGAAACGGATCGATTTCGAAACCTTTTTTGATAGAGATGCATTGGATTACTGCGTTGATTTGTCCGGAGGCTGTATTCGACAACTGCTTCGAATCGTCAACAAAGCCTTGATTATCAGCCGCGGGATGAAAATTACAAAGGCGACTGCAGAGAAAAGCGCCGGAGAACTGGGAAGAACCATGTATGAGCAGTTCGATTCCGAACACCTTTCCATCCTTAAGGAAAGGCAGTTTCATACTGCCGATGAAAAGGTGCTGGATCTTTTGTTTTCCCTGGCTGTCCTGAAATATAATGGTGAACGAAAAATAAATCCGTTGATCCGGCAATATCTGGATGAATAGATGGTTGTCGATCACCATTTCAAAGGATCGAACAAAGAGCAGTGGGATCAGTTGCTCTTTGTTCTGGAAGAGAGGGATAAGCCGACTTTCATTGTCATCGGATTTAATTCATACGCCATCCAAAACAGGGTTTTCAAAAAGCTTCATCAGACCATTTCAAAGTATCGTTTCTACACATTGGATCTTTCTGCAAAGCAGATCACTTCCCTGAATCAAGCTTTTCGCTCAGAACTTCCCTTGGAAATATTGAATTCCACTCCTGTAGAATATATCGTCGATGTTTTAGGGCTGGAAAAGAGTCTTTTTCCGATTGATAAGGAGAATACCTTGCTGTCGGAACTCAACTTTGAGCGAGATGTTCTTTTTCAGCAATTTCCGTTTGTCACTATCCTCTGGACAGATTTCTCCACCGTCAGAAGATTGAAAACCGAGGCAAGGGATCTTTGGGACTGGATCTCCTATTATTATGAGTTCGATTGGAATCCATCCAAAAGATCTGGGAAATTAGAAGGCCTCTCACCTGACGGTGGTTTTCTGCCTGCTGCAGAAAAGAGCCCGGAGGAGATTTCCGAAAGAATCCGACGAATTGAAGATCTGCACCGGAAATATGAAATAGTGCCATTGGCTCCGAATTTAAAAGAAAGGGAAATCCGGGAGAAAATCAACATTCAAAAGCTGCTGGCAAAAGAATATATCGCGCTTGAAGATTATTCCAATGCTGAAAAGGCTTTTCGAATTGCTTTGGCATTATCAGGGCAGACCAGAGGTTTGGAATATGAAAAGGAGGAGATACCATCTCTGTTGAATAAAATTTGAATAAAATCCATTACCGGCCTTCAAAAAAAGATTGACCATATCCTCATTATTCTTTTCCAGATTCTACGCAACGGATTCGACGATCTTGATCATCCTTTTCGAAGAATACTCCCCCACATCGGCCAGCGCATCGTTGGGTGCAAAGAGATTGGCATTGTTCGAATAGAGGCAGGTGACGGACGGGGGGAAATCCTCGTCTGCCAGATAGAAGATGTAGCAGAGTTCGATCTTGGGCAGGGGCCGTGCTGTAAACGCGAAATCCCCGCCCACCCCGGCCGGCGCATTACCGCCTGAAAGATCTGCTGCGATCTTCTCCCGGGCTTCTCTGATCCGCTCCACATGGGGAACCAGAATCCCTTCGGTGTGGGTGGCAAATGCGGCCGTGTAGGGCGCGGTATCGGGAAACTCCCGAAAGGCTTTGAAGGGCTGGGCAATCATCGGCTCCGTTTTGGCATGGAGGGCATACAGGGAGATGAGGATGCCGAGGACCCCGGTTTCCGGCTGTCCGTCCAGAAAGATTCCGTCCGGGGCGATCCGACACTCCTGGCCGAAAGCGGTGAAGGTGTATCCATTCTCTTCCTTTTGGGCCGGCAGCGTCTTTTGGAGATGATCCCGCGCGGTTGAAAAGATCTTTTCGATATTGTCGGAAACGATTTTTGCATATTGATCGGCCATCTGAGTTTTTCCCCTATTCTCTGCTCTGGTTCCCCTGCCCATGCGCTCCACGATAAACAGTGTGCAGAATGCCCACCGATTCTTTCCCGTCCCTTCGGCACAGGAGTTGTTCATTGACGCCGGCGCTTCGGTATGAGACAATAGCTTCAGCATCTGCTGGAATATGTTATAAAAAATCGGAAATATCTGTCAACTGCAAATCGGCCGGAGAGAAACGCCGGTTTAAAAAGGGATCGGAGGGGAACGAAAAAAGCAATGGAAACCAAAGAAGCGATCATGGGGTTTTCCCAGAGCGAAAAGATAAAGACTTTGATTCTGTGGATCAACCACAACCTGGAGATTTCCCCTGCGCTGCCGGAGGCCGAGAAGAAGGGCGCGGACCGGCTGATCCGCACCAATGTTCATATGCTCTCCAACGAGATCCAGCTCGGAGAGCGGGTTGCGGCCGGGTTCAACTGGGGGGATGTCAAAAAGCATGTGGAGAAGGCCATCGTCATGATGAACTCGGGGATAGAGCAGGATACCTCGCACCATCTGACCCAGGCCCTGACCCATGTGACGACCATCGGACAGCGCTCCATGACCCTGCTTCGGGAGAAGGGGCTGATCTGATAGAAATGGGGGCCTATTCGGGGATGGGGAAGATGACCAGCCGGAATCCGACCCAGGGCTTTTCGATTTTGGTCCAATAGCCGTCCCGCATTGCGCTTCTGGTGTTTCTCGGCTCGTCGCTCCAGCCCCCGCCCCGCACCACCCGGCTGACCAGCTTGTCCGAAGAGTAGGTTTTTTTGCACCACTCCCAGACATTGCCGATCATGTCGTGGAGGCCGAATGCGTTGGCGGCAAACTTTCCCACGGGGGCCGCGGCCGCATAGCCGTCGGTGCAGTGGTGATGGGGCCAGGGAAAGGAGAAGGTCTTTTTGGCGGTATTGTCGAAGACATTGGCATACCGGCAGGCCCCGTGCGGATTGTCTCCCCAGTAGCGCAGCGTCGTTGTTCCCCCGCGGCAGGCGTATTCCCACTGGGGCTCTGACGGCAGCCGGAAGTTGAAGCGACCTTTATGCTGGTCCGTGAGCCACTGGGCAAAGACCGTGGCCTCGTCCCAACTGACCTGGACGGCCGGCTGGTCATTCCTGTTCAGGGTGACGCCCTTGTGGGCGCCGCTGTCATGTTTCGGCTTGAACTTCCGGTACTGGGCGTTGGTCACTTCGGTGATGCCCATCCAGAAGGATTCGAGGCAGATTCGATAGAGGGATTCATCCTTGTACCGCTCCGGCGCATCTTCGGGGGTTCCTATATGGAAACAGCCGGAGGGTATCTTGATGAATTTCATGCCGGTGATCGGTTCGGTGAAGACTTCGCCTCCAGCGGAAATTGCGGGAAAGGCAAAGAGGATCAGTAGAAAAAGGGCGGACCGGATTAGGCTTTTTTTTATCATTACAGGGCCGGATCTCCAGATTTTTGGTGCTGCGGGTTTACCATAACGGTTCACCTATGTTATAAGTCAGGTTTGTGTTCCTGTTGTTGACTATAGAACTTTTTGGAATTGCGATCAAGGATTTATGGAAAAACCTGCAGAAATTAAAAAGGCTTCAGCGGCCGGAAATGCCCCTGGTATTTCCCCTGAAATCCCCATCGGAAAGCGGATCGGAGCATGGCTCGTCCACGGATTCACCGCAACGGGCGCGATCTTCGGACTGCTGGCCCTCGATGCCATCGGCCGCGGGAAATACTATTATGCTCTCTGGATGATGGCCGGCGCGATCTTCGTGGATGCGGTGGACGGAACCCTTGCCCGAAGAGCCCAGGTAAAGGCCGCGGCGCCCCAGATCGACGGTGCGCTGCTGGACAACCTCCTCGATTATGCCAACTACGTCATCGTTCCGGCCTACTTCATGATCGCGGCCAAACTCCTGCCCTATGGCTGGCGATTCACCTCTGCGGCGCTTGTGGCCCTCGCCTCTGCCTACCAGTTCACCCAGGTGGATGCCAAGACCGAGGATCATTTCTTCAAGGGATTTCCCAGCTACTGGAACATCATGGTGATGTATCTCTATCTATGGGAGACTTCGGAATGGACAAACCTTTTCGTGGTGCTGGGGCTCTGTGTGCTCATCTTCATTCCGGTAAAATACGTCTATCCCTCCCGCCTCGAATACCTGACCCATAATCGATGGCTCCGTCTGGCCATGCTCGCGGCAACCATCGTCTGGATGGCCGTCACCGCAATTCTGCTCTGGATCTATCCGCTGACCTACAATATCCTGCGGATTCTCTCCATCGGGTATATTGTTCTTTATATTGCGGTCAGTGTCTATCGGACGTTCGTTCCTCTCGAGGGGAAAGAAGATTGACCGCGGTATTATATGTTTGATAGAAAAGAAGAACGACGTGGCAGGAATTCTCTACAATAAGCATACTCACAAAAACAAAGCCACCGGATATACAACCTGCGCATACCCGGTGGCGTAAGAAGCCATCAATCTCGATTTTTCTGCCGGCTATTCTTCCACTTTCCGCAGCACCAGAGTCCCGTTGGTCCCGCCAAACCCGAAGGAGTTGGTCATGGCCGTCTTCACATCGGCCTTCCGTGCGGTATTGGGCACATAATCGAGATCGCACTCCTCCCCCGGGTTCCCGAAGTTGATGGTGGGGGGGATGTCGCCGGTATGGATGGTGAGCGCGGTGAAGACCGTCTCGATCCCGCCGGCCCCGCCCAATAGATGACCCGTCATCGACTTGGTCGAGCTGACCGGAATGGAATGAGCCTTCTCCTTGAAGACCGTCTTCAGAGCCCGGGTCTCGTAGAGATCGTTTAGTGGGGTCGAAGTTCCGTGGGCGTTGATGTAATCGATCTCTTTGTATCCTATGCCCGCATCCGCGAGTGCTTCCTCCATGCAGCGGACCGCACCGTCTCCGTCCTCGGGTGGGGCTGTCATGTGGAATCCGTCGCCGCTGGCCCCGAAGCCGATCACCTCTGCATAGATTTTAGCCCCCCGCTCCCGGGCCGCGTCCAATGTCTCCAGGATCAGGATGCCGCACCCTTCGCCCACCACGAATCCGTCCCGGTCCCGTTCAAAGGGCCGGGAGGCTTTCTGCGGATCGTCATTTCGTGTGGAGAGCGCCTTCATGGCATTGAAACCGGCAACACAGGTGGGGGAGATGACCGATTCCACGCCGCCGGTGATCATCGCGTCGGCAACCCCGGTTTGGATCATATGAAAGGCCTGCCCCACGGCATGGGTGCCGGCTGCGCAGGCCGTTGCAATGGAAAGGTTTGGCCCCTTTGCCCCGAAATGGATCGAGACCATTCCCGGCGCCATGTTGCCGATCATCATCGGGATGAAGAAGGGGCTGACCCGTTTGGGGCCCTTGGTCTCCAGAATCCGGGCATTGTCCTCCAGAATCTCCAGCCCTCCAAGGCCGCATCCGGTGACCACGCCGATCCGGTCCCCGTTGGAACCATCTATCTTCAGCTTTGAATCCTCAACCGCCATTCGGGCTGCTGCTATGGCATAGGCGATGAACTGCGGGGTCCGTTTGGCCTCCTTTTTGGGCAGGTAATCCTCTGGAACAAACCCCTTGACCTCACCTGCGATCTTGGTGGGAAACGCGGCCGCATCAAAGCGGGTGATCTCCCCGATCCCTGATCTGCCCGCACAAAGCGCATCCCAAGATTCGGTCACACCGATGCCCACCGGCGTCACCAGCCCGACTCCTGTTACGACCACCCTTCTCTTCAAAGAAGCCTCCTTATGATCCTGTTTCCGGATTCGGCCCGATCACGAAAAACCTCGAGATCGATGCCGGATTTTTCCGATTATGCGTGCTGGCCCACATAGTTGATCGCATCCTTGACCGTCATGATGCCTTCTGCATCCTCGTCAGATATGTCGATGTCGAACTCCTCCTCCATGGACATGATCAGCTCGACCAGATCGAGAGAGTCCGCGCCCAGATCATCCACAAATGAGGCATCCGGAACCACTTCGTTCATCTCTACGCTCAGCTTGTCGGCAATGATCTTTTTGATTTTATCCTCGATGGACATCTTCACCTTCTCCTTATGAAAAAAATGTGAAATATATTGAAAAAATTTGGAAAAATTTTATTTGCTTTTTGGATTTACATGTACAGGCCGCCGTTGACATGGATCACCTGGCCCGTGATATAGTCGGCTTTTTCCGATGCCAGAAATGCGGCCGCGCCCGCGATATCTTCCGGGGTTCCGCCCCGTCCCAGAGGGATCTGGGCGATCATGGCCTCTTTTGCCTTTTCGGTCATCGCGGCCGTCATTTCAGTATCCACATAGCCGGGCGCGATCGCGTTGGCCGTGATGTTTCTGGAGGCCAGCTCCTTTGCCACGGCCTTTGTGAAGCCGATTAGGCCCGCCTTGGCCGCGACATAGTTGGCCTGTCCCGGGTTGCCCATGACACCGACAACCGAGGAGATCATTATGATCCGGCCGTACCGCTTCTTCATCATGGCCTTGGCCGCGATCTTGGTGCAGAGGAACGCGCCGGTCAGGTTGACCGAGAGGACATCGTTCCAGTCCTCCGGCTTCATCCGGACCAGCAGGCCGTCCTTTGTGATGCCGGCGTTGTTGACCAGCACATCGATCTTACCTGTCGCATCCAGGATCTGTTTGAAAAAATCGGCCACCGCATCGGGGTCGGAGACATCGGCCTTGATGCCGAAAGCCTTGCCGCCGGCATCGGCTGCCAATTTGCTGGTCTCTTCGGCCCCTTTCTCATCGGAGCCGTAGTTGAAATAAATCACGGTTTCCGCATCGGCAAATGCCAGGCAGACGGCCCTGCCGATCCCTTTGGAGCCGCCGGTAACGACCACAGTTCGCGCACTTCCCATGATTACCTCCCGAACAGGATGTCGGCCATCCGGTCCATGTCGCCGATAAGCCCCTGGAGGCCAGCGAGCAGATCGTTGTAGGAGACGCTCTTCATAAAGGATTTGACGGCCTCTTCATCGAAGAGGTCGCAACCCATGACGATCCGGACCGTGTTCTGGGCCACAAGCCCCGCTACCTCTCCCGCGAAGATCCGCGCGGAAAGCCTTGCCCGCTCCGCATCCGGCTCTCCGGCCTCGGTGTGCCGGGCTGCCTTATGCGCCAGTGCCGCGCCGACCTCCACATGGGTCATCATGTCGGCCAGCAGGAACATGGCATACTGGGTCTTGGTGAGGCCGTTCTCGTGGATCAGGTTCACGGTCTCGTTGACGACCCTTGCGCACCGTCCATAGACCGGGCCCCCCACATCCGGGGAAAGGCCCTCTGCGGCAGCGGCCATCTCCTCGTAATAGGCCCCTTTGGTCTTCCGGGTCTTCTTCCAGCGGAAGGTGCTGATGATGTTCTGCTGGATCTCGCTGGTTCCTTCGTAGATGCAGGTGATCTTCACATCCCGCTTGATCTTCTCCACGCCGAACTCGTTGATGTAGCCGTAGCCTCCCAAAGCCTGCATCGCGTCATCGGCCGCCTGGTTTGCACTCTCCGAGGCAAAGAGCTTTGCAATGGAGCCCTCGACCTGCAGATCCTTTTCACCGGCGTCCAGTCGATCCGCGATGGTCTCCACATATGCCTCGGCCGCATCGAGCCGCACCGCATGGGGGACGATCAGCTTATGGGTGTATCCCTGCTTCTCACACAGGGGCGCGCCGAACTGAATCCGCTCCTTCGCGTAGGGGATCGCGATCTCCAGCGCGGCCTCTCCCGCGCCCAGTGCCATGGCCGCGACCATCACCCGGGTGTAGCCGAAGACCGCGTTGGCCTGTTTTAGTCCCTTTCCCGGCACTCCGCCGATGAGGTTCTCGACCGGCACAAAGACATCGGTGAGCGCGATGGGGGAGGTGTTGGAGGCCCGGATGCCGTGCTTCTCCTCGCCTTTGCCGGGCGCGTACCCCTCGGTTCCCTTCTCCACGATAAAAAAGCTGGGGCCCTCGGGGGTCTTGGCCAGCAGTGTGATGAAGTCGGCCGCAAGACCGTTGGAGATGAACTGCTTGTTGCCGGTGATCCGGTAGCCGGTAACAGCTCCTGAATCGTCCGTCACCGGTTCGGCTTTGGTGGAAAGGCCGGCCACATTGCTGCCGGCCCCGGGCTCGGTGACCGCATAGGCCACCAAGGCATTTCCCTCTGCGATCCTGCCGAGCCATTTCTCCTTCTGGGCCTTTGTACCGCCGACCAGCAGCGGGTCTGCACCGAGCTGAATGGCAAAAAAGGCCGTGCCGACGCCGAGGCAGATTTTGCACATCTCCCGGGTGACCGCGAAGCAGTCCCTTGCGCCGCCGCCCATCCCCCCTAACTCCTCGGGGATGAAGAGCAGTTGAAGCCCGATCTCGGGGCCGAGCATCTCCCGGATCACCTCCTCCGGAAAGATCTCTTTCGCGTCATACTCCAGGATCTTTTCCCGGGTGAGCATACGCTTCTGCAACTGCCGCACCGTCTCCACGGCCATCTGTCTCGATTCCGCATCCAATCCGTATAGCTCGGCCTGTGCTGGGCTGTCTGTATGCATCAGCTTCTCTTCTTACGCTATTATATTAAATATGGTTGTGTTAAGAGTGTCGTACTGTTCTTCTGCGGGTAAAAAGAAGCCCTTTAGGCCTCCTCTTTCTCCTCGACCAGGGTACGGCCTTTGTATGTACCGCATTCGGGGCAGAGATGGTGGGGCTGCTTGATCTCGCCGCACTGGGCGCAGGTACTCAGATTAGGGCCGTCGATCTTCTGGTGTGTCCGGCGTTTGTCCCGCCGGGATTTGGAAATCTTTCGTTTCGGAAGTGCCATAAGTAAATCTCCTAACGCTTTGTATTCTATAGAATTGGTCAATAACCATCCCGAAGTCCGGGTTGTACATTCTAGTAATTGAATCCGAGGGGATTGTCAAGGGTTTTTCTATAGATTTTACCTTGTGCTTTTCCAGGGATTATGTTAAGAAAGGTAATTTCTACTTATGGCGGAAAGGGGCTCCTTCCCGGACAGCCTCGCGTTTTTGTAGTGATTTTCGACACCCATCCGGGGAAGGTTATTTCTAGAGAGATAAAAACGAGTAAAAAAGGGATACCTGAAGGGAAAAGATATGGAAACGATCGTCACACGCTTTGCGCCCAGCCCCACGGGCTTTCTCCACATCGGCGGGGCCCGCACGGCCCTCTTCAACTGGCTCTACGCCCGCCACATGAAGGGAAAGTTCATCCTCCGCATCGAAGACACGGACGTGGCCCGCTCCACCAGAGAGTCTGTGGATGCGATCTTTCAGGCCCTCCACTGGCTCAGCATCGACTGGGATGAGGGGCCCTTCTACCAGACCCAGCGGTACGACATCTATAATCAGCAGATCGAAAAGCTGCTGGAGACCGGACATGCCTACTATTGCAACTGCTCCCCGGAGCGGCTGGAGACCATGCGCAAGGAGGCGATGGCATCGGGCGGAAAGCCCAAATACGACGGTCTCTGCCGGGAAAAGGGGCTGGCCTGCGGCGACGATACGGTGGTCCGCTTCAAAGCCCCTATGTCCGGGACAACGGTGGTGGAGGACGTGATCAAGGGCAACATCGTCTTCCAGAACGCGGAGCTGGACGACTTCATCATCGCCAGAAGCGACCGGACCCCCACCTACAACTTCTGCGTGGTGGTGGACGACCTGACCCTGGGGATCAACATGGTGATCCGGGGGGACGACCATCTCAACAACACGCCAAAGCAGATCCTTCTCTACCGGGCTCTGGAGGGAAAGCTGCCCACCTTCGGCCATGTGCCCATGGTGCTGGGGGACGACCGAGCCCGTCTCAGCAAGCGCCACGGAGCCATGTCCATCACGGCCTACCGGGAGATGGGATACCTGCCGGATGCCCTTATCAACTATCTGGTCCGGCTGGGCTGGTCCTACGGGGATCAGGAGTTCTTCACCAGAGAGGAGCTGATCGAGAAGTTCTCCATCGAAAACATCGGCCGGTCCGCGGGGATCTTCAATCCGGAAAAGCTCTTGGCCTTAAATGCCGAACACATCAAGACCACGCCGCCGAGAAAGCTGATCCGCCACCTGGGCCCTTTTCTGGAGGAGCGGGGGATTGTCTGCGACGACACCGAACAGTTGAAGGGGATCATCCGAACCTTGAACAGCCGGAGCAAGACCCTGATCGACCTGGCCGACGGGGCCATGTTCTACTTTGCAGACAAGGTGGAATATGATGAGAAGGCTGCAAAGAAGTTTTTGAAACCCAATGCGCTGGAGCCGATGAATCTGCTGGCCGAGGAGCTGGAGAAGCTTTCCGATTTCTCCGAAAAGAGCCTGGAGGGAGCTTTTTTGAAGGTGATGGAGGCAACGGATCTGAAGCTCGGGAAGATCGCGCAGCCGGTGCGGGTCGCTCTGACGGGGGGTACGGTAAGCCCTGGAATCTTCGAGATCATCGAGGTTCTGGACAAGGAGAAGACCCTCTCCCGGCTTCGGGATGGGGCGGCCTATATCCGCGAAAATACAGAAGCCGGCTGATTTTTTCCTTGACAAAACGATCCTTTTCCTGTATCGTCAGGAGTTAAGTTTGCTGGGAGATCGTCCAGCGGCAGGACAACGGACTCTGACTCCGTCGACCCAGGTTCGAATCCTGGTCTCCCAGCCACTCACAAACACAAAAGGGATTAGCCGATGGAAACCGGTTGATCCCTTTTTTGGTTGATCCCTTTTTTGGTTGATCCCTTTTTTGGTTGATCCCTTTTTTGGTTGATCCCTTTTTTGATTGATCCCTTTT
>JAABSP010000078.1 GCA_011390345.1 Desulfobacteraceae bacterium | reverse complement strand
TAAAGCTTCCCATTCCCTTGAGGCTGGCATGCTTGGTGACCGCCGCGGTCAGCGTCGTCTTGCCGTGGTCGATGTGACCGATGGTTCCGACATTCACATGCGGCTTTGTTCTTTGAAACTTCTGCTTTGCCATCTTTTTCGGTCCTCCTAATTCAGCCGCTACCAGCGGAAATGGGCAAAGGCTTTGTTGGCCTCGGCCATCTTATGGGTATCTTCTTTCTTCTTCACGGAAGACCCGCGGTTATTGGCCGCATCCATCAGCTCGCCCGCAAGCTTTTTCGCCATCCCCTTTTCGGAGCGGTTCCGGGAGTAGCCGATGACCCATCGGATCGCCAGGGCGGTCCGCCGCATGGGACGGATCTCCGTGGGAACCTGATAAGTGGAGCCGCCCACCCGGCGGGATTTCACCTCGATCATGGGCCGGACGTTGTCCATGGCCTGCTCGAAAATCTTAAGCGGGGATTCTCCCATCTTCTCCTCGACCATTCCAAGAGCGTCGTATACGATCGACTCGGCAGTATTGCGCTTTCCATCGCACATGATCGAATTGATGAATCTCGACACAAGCTTGCTGCTGTATTTCGGGTCGGGCATGATGGGCCGTTCCGGTATTTCTCTTCTCCTTGGCATCTGTCACACCGTTCTCTTTACTGGTTGAATTTTCATCGGATCACTTCGGCTTTTTGGCTCCGTATTTGGAGCGGCCCTTCTTCCGATCTGCAACCCCGAGGGTATCGAGCGTTCCCCGAACGATGTGGTACCGTACGCCGGGAAGGTCCTTGACCCGGCCCCCGCGGACCAGCACCACCGAGTGCTCCTGCAGGTTATGCCCGATGCCGGGGATGTACGCAGTCACCTCTACGCCGGTGGTGAGCCGGACACGGGCGACCTTCCGCAATGCGGAGTTGGGCTTTTTCGGCGTCGAAGTGTAGACGCGGGTGCAAACCCCTCTCTTCTGGGGGGCCCGCTTCAGGGCCGGGGTATTGGTCTTCTGCTGAACCCGCTTTCTACCTTTTCTGACTAACTGGTTGATGGTCGGCATACTCCCTCTTCCGTCTCAATCGTGGCAATCTTCCAATGATCTCGTTAAAATGAAAATTTGTACATTGATTTTCATCTGCTGTCAAGAGCTTTTTTCTAAAATCCTATCCGACTTCGACTTCGATGTCGCTGTAGGGGGGGAAACCGGTCCCTGCAGGGATCAGACGCCCCATGATCACGTTCTCCTTGAGGCCCCGCAGAAAATCCACGGCACCGGCAATGCTCGCCTCAGTCAGCACCTTGGTCGTCTCCTGGAAAGAGGCCGCTGAGATGAAGCTCTCGGTGCTCAAGGATGCCTTGGTGATGCCCAGGATCAAAGGTTCGGCCACGGCCGGCTTTCCCCCCTTCGCGGCCACTTCCTCGTTGGACTCCTCGAAGATCACCTTGTCCACCTGCTCCTCGGTGATAAAATCGGTATCTCCGGGATCGAGGATCTTGACCCGGCGCATCATCTGGCGAACGATCACCTCGATGTGCTTGTCATTGATCCTAACGCCCTGGAGCCGATAGACTTCCTGTACTTCGTCCACCAGATATCGGGCCAGGGCCACCTCCCCTTTGATGTTCAAGATGTCCTGGGGAACAGCAGCACCGCCGATCAGCGGCTCTCCTGCACGGATGTAGTCGCCCTCATAGACATTCAAATGTTTTCCCCGGGGGACCAGATACTCCCGCTTCTCCCCCACATCCACAGGCGTCACCGAGATCTTCTGCTTTCCCTTGACGCCTTTGGCAAGGGAGATATAGCCGTCGATCTCACTGAGGATTGCAGGATCTTTGGGCTTTCGCACTTCAAAAAGTTCCGCGACCCGTGGCAGACCACCGGTGATATCCTTGGTCTTGGTGGTGGCTCGGGGCAGCTTTGCGATCACGTCGCCGGCCTTGACCTCATCGCCCTCCTCCACCAGAAGGATCGCCTCCACCGGCAGGTTGTACCGGGCAACCCCCGAAGAGGAAGAGGAGGATTTGGGCAGCCGCGCGGTCTTGCCCTCGGTATCTTTGATGGAGATCCGGGGCCTCACGTCGCCGAGCTTCGACTCTGTGATAGTCCGGCTCGATTTGCCGGTGACCGGGTCCACCTTCTCCTGAAGGGTCTTGCCCAGTACTATATCGCCGTATTTGACCACTCCCTCCACCTCAGTGATGATCGGAGTGGTGAAGGGGTCCCAGATGGCCAGCAGATCACCGGCATTGACCGATTGTCCTTCCTCCACGGTGATATGCGCGCCGTAAATCACCGGAAAGCGCTCCCGTTCCCGGCCTGTCTCCCCCATCAGGGCGAACTCGCCGCCCCGGCGGTTCATGACGACATTCTTTCCCTCGGCATTTTTCACCACATGGACATCGGTGAAGCGGACCTCACCCTCCATCCTGGACCGAATGTCGGCCTGCTCCACCCGCCGGCTTGCGGTGCCGCCGATGTGGAAGGTTCTCATAGTGAGCTGGGTCCCGGGCTCGCCGATGGACTGTGCCGCAAGGATTCCCACGGCCTGGCCGATCTCTACCAGGTTTCCGTGGGCCAGATCCCGGCCGTAGCACTTGGCGCAGACGCCATGTTTGGTTCTACAGGTGAGTACCGAACGGATCTTGACTCTGGAGACGCCGGCCTCCTCGATCTTCGCCACCAGATCCTCATCGAGGTTATCCCCGACCTTCGCGATCACCTCATCGGTAAAAGGATCGAGAATATCCTCCTCGGAAACGGCCCGGCCGAGAATCCGATCCCCGAGCCGCTGGATCACCTCGCCGCCCTCCATGAGCGGCTCCACCTCGACGCCCACCAGTGTGCCGCAGTCTTCCTGGGTGACTATGCAGTCCTGGGCCACGTCCGCAAGTCGCCGGGTGAGATAGCCGGAGTTTGCAGTCTTCAGCGCGGTATCGGCCAGACCCTTTCGTGCCCCGTGGGTGGAGATGAAGTACTGGAGTACCGAGAGTCCCTCCCGGAAGTTGGCCGTAATGGGGGTTTCAATGATCTCCCCTGAAGGCTTGGCCATCAGCCCCCGCATTCCCGCAAGCTGACGCATCTGGTCCTTGCTGCCCCGGGCGCCAGAGTCGGCCATCATATAGATGGAGTTCGTGGACCGGCGGCTATCCCCTTTATCCTCCTCCTGATTCGTTGAGATACCCGCCTTCATCGCGGCCATCATCTCGTTGGCCACATCGTCCGTGGCCTTGGCCCAGATATCGACCACCTTGTTGTACTTTTCCCCCTGGGTAATGAGACCTTCGGTATACTGCCGGTTGATCTCCGTCACCTGTTCCTCGGCCCGCTTCAGGATATCCCACTTGGCTTCGGGGATGATCATCGCGTCGATGGAGATGGAAAGGCCGCCTTCGGTGGAGTATCGGTATCCGATGTCTTTGAGTCGGTCAGACAGGATGACCGTGGACTTGGGCCCCAGGCGCCGGTAGATGTAATCCACCAGATCCCGCAGAGCCTTTTTGTCCATGATATTGTTTACGATATCAAATGAGAGGGTGTGCTCGGGAAGGCTCATGATCACCTCCCAGAGAATAATCCTTCCCACGGTCGTCTCCACCCGCCGCTCCTCCATGCGGACAGTGATCCTGGCATGCAGATCCACGGCTCTTGCATCGTATGCGGCCCGCACCTCGTCAGTGGAGGAGAAGATATTTCCTTCCCCCTTTGATCCGGGAACTTCCAGCGTCATATAGTAGGTTCCCAGCACAATATCCTGACTCGGCACGATGATGGGGCTCCCGTTTGCCGGAGAGAGGATGTTGTTGGAGGAGAGCATCAGCACCCGGGCCTCGATCTGGGATTCCACCGACAGCGGAATGTGAACCGCCATCTGGTCCCCGTCGAAATCCGCGTTGAATGCGGTACAGACCAGCGGATGAAGCTGGATGGCCTTCCCCTCGATCAGCGTCGGCTCAAATGCCTGAACGCCCAGTCGATGCAGGGTCGGCGCCCGGTTCAGCAGCACCGGATACTCCTTCACCACCTCCTCCAGGGTATCCCAGACCTCGGGGGTCTCCCGCTCCACCATCTTCTTTGCACTCTTGACTGTAGAGACAAGACCTTTCTGCTCCAGCCGGTAGTAGACAAAGGGCTTGAATAGTTCCAATGCCATCTTTTTGGGCAGACCGCACTGATGCAGCCGGAGATTGGGGCCGGTGGTGATTACTGTACGTCCCGAGTAATCGACCCGTTTTCCCAGCAGGTTCTGCCGGAAGCGGCCCTGTTTTCCCTTCAAAGTATCTGAAAGAGACTTCAGGGGGCGCTTGTTGGTTCCGGTGATGACCCGTCCGTGGCGGCCGTTGTCAAAAAGCACATCCACAGCCTCCTGCAGCATCCGCTTTTCATTTCGGACGATGATGTCGGGCGCGCTCAGATCCATAAGGCGCTGGAGCCGGTTGTTCCGGTTGATCACCCGGCGGTAGAGATCGTTGAGATCCGAAGTTGCAAACCGCCCCCCCTCAAGAGGAACCAGGGGTCTGAGGTCCGGCGGCAGCACCGGGATCACATCCATGATCATCCAGATGGGATTGACGCCCGATCTGCGGAAAGCATCCACGATCCGAAGCCGTTTAGAGAGCTTCTGCCGCTTGGCTGCGGAATTGGTGGCCCGGATCTCGGTCCTGAGCTGCTCGTAGATCTCCTCCAGGTTCAAGGACTCGAGCATGACCTTTACGGCCTCGGCCCCGATCCCGACCTCGAACTTGCCGTAGCCGTGCTTCTCCAGAGCCTCCCGGTATTTCTCGTCCGACAGGAGCTGTCCCCGGGTCAGATCGGTTCCTTTGGGATCCACCACCATATAGGAGTCGAAATAGAGGACCTTTTCCATGTTTTTCAGGGTCAGGTCCAGCAGATTGCCGATCTTGCTGGGCAGGCTCTTCAAAAACCAGATGTGCGCGACGGGCGCGGCCAGGTCGATATGGCCCATCCGCTCCCGGCGGACCTTGGACTGGATCACCTCCACGCCGCACTTTTCACAGATCACGCCCCGGTGCTTCATCCGCTTGTATTTGCCGCAGTTGCACTCGTAATCCTTGGTGGGGCCGAAGATCTTGGCGCAGAATAGACCGTCCCGCTCAGGTTTGAAGGTTCTGTAATTTATGGTTTCGGGCTTTTTTATCTCGCCGTGGGACCACTCCCGGATCTGCTCCGGCGCGGCCAGGGAGAGTTTTACGCCCTGATAATTTTTCGGGTCTTTGGGCTTTGCGAAAAAATCGTACAATGTCTCCACGATAACTCCTTATCCCTTCTCGATGAGCCCAACATCCAGCCCAAGACTCTGCAGCTCTTTGGTGAGCACCTTAAAGGATTCGGGCAGGCCCGGCTCGAGTACGTTCTGTCCCTTCACGATCTTCTCGTACATCCGGGTCCGGCCGGCCATATCATCCGATTTGACCGTTAAAAACTCCTGAAGCGCATGGGCCGCGCCGTAAGCCTCCATGGCCCAGACCTCCATCTCGCCGAGCCGCTGTCCCCCGAACTGGGCCTTACCGCCCAGGGGCTGCTGGGTCACCAGCGAATAGGGGCCGATGGAACGGGCATGGATCTTGTCATCCACCAGATGATGGAGCTTGAGCATGTACATGGTTCCCACCGTGATCTTCTCCCGGAAGGGCTCGCCGGTCCGGCCGTCGTAGAGCAGGGTCTGGCCCGAGGAGGAGACCCCGGCCTTCTCCAGCAGATCCTTGATCTCGTTCTCCTTTGCCCCGTCAAAGACCGGTGTGGCCATATGGACACCGTCCCGATAATACTTCGCATAGACCATGAGTTCCGGATCATCATAGCCTTTGATCATCTCTCTTGCAGCCTTGTCCTCCTCGGTATCGGTGTAGAATATCTCCAAAAGCTTCTCCCGGATCGCTTCATTGCGATTCTCCTCGAGCATCCGGTTGATCTGATCGCCCAGGCACTTTGCCGCACGCCCCAGATGGATCTCCAGAATCTGACCAACATTCATTCGGGAGGGGACCCCCAGCGGGTTCAGAACCATGTCCACAGGGGTTCCGTCTTCGAAATAGGGCATATCCTCCTGGGGAAGGATCATGGAGACAACGCCCTTGTTGCCGTGGCGGCCCGCCATCTTGTCACCCACCGAGAGTTTTCGCTTCATGGCCACATAGACCTTGACCATCTTGATGACACCGGGCGGCAGGTCGTCACCCTTTTCAAAGCGGCTCACCTTGGACTCGAACTCCGACTGGTGGCGCTCCTGCTGCACCTTGTACATGTCGAAGACCTCCTGGATCTCATCGGTGATCTTCGGATCTTCGAGGGTGATTCCTTCGAGCTGGGAGAAGGGGATCTCCTTGAACATCTCTTCAGTGATCACAGTCCCCTTGGAGATGACGGTTCTTTTGCTCTTCTTGAGGCCAGATGCGGTCCTTCGGTCGATCACCAGCCGGGAGAGCCGGTTTCGCACCACATCCTCGAGTACCTCCATGGCATCATCCCGATCCTTTTCAAACTGGAGGATCTCCTCATCCTCGATGGCCCGGGTCCGGTCATCCTTGTCGATCCCTCTTCGGGAGAAGACCTTCGCGTCGATCACAATTCCCTCTACCCCGGGCGGAACCCGAAGGGAGGTATCCTTGACGTCGCCTGCCTTTTCGCCGAAGATGGCCCGGAGCAGCTTCTCCTCCGGGGAGAGTTGGGTCTCCCCCTTGGGAGTGATCTTTCCCACGAGGATATCCCCTGATTTGACCTCCGCACCAAGGCTCACGATCCCGCTTTCGTCCAGATATTTGAGGGCCTCCTCGCCGACATTGGGGATATCCCGGGTGATCTCCTCCTTGCCCAGCTTGGTATCTCTGGCCACCACCTCGAACTCCTCGATATGCACCGAGGTGTAGACCCCGTCACGCACCAGCCGCTCGCTCACCAGGATCGAGTCCTCGAAGTTGTAGCCGCCCCAGGGCATGAAGGCCACCGTGACGTTTTTGCCCAGTGCCAGTTCCCCCTGTTCGGTGGCAGGGCCGTCCGCGATGATCTGGCTCTTCTTGACCCGCTGCCCTTTGCAGACGATGGGCCGCTGATTGAAGCAGGTGTTCTGATTGGACCGGACGAATTTTGAAAGATTATATATCGTTACCGGCTTTTTTGCGGTCTCCCCCTCCTCCGGATCATGACGCAGAACGATTCGGGAGGCGTCCACATCCACCACTTCGCCATCCTCCCGGGCCAAGACAGCCACTCCGGAGTCCCGGGCCACAACCCCCTCGATACCCGTGCCCACAAGCGGGGCCTGGCTCACAATGAGGGGAACGGCCTGACGCTGCATGTTGGAGCCCATGAGAGCCCGGTTCGCGTCATCATTTTCCAGAAACGGAATCAGTGACGCGGAGACGCTTACGAGCTGATTGGGAGAGATGTCCATCAGCTCGATCTCCTCCCGGTTGACCATCATGAATTCGCCGGTGACCCGGGAGGTGACAAGCGGATTGACATACCGGTGATTCTCGTCCATGGGCGCATTGGCCTGTGCGATGGGATGCTCCTTCTCCTCGAAGGCACTCAGAAACCGGACATCGTCTGATACCAGAGAATCCTTCACCACCCTGTAGGGGGTTTCGACAAAGCCGTAGTCATTGACCCGCGCATAGGTGCTCAAAGAGACGATCAGGCCGATGTTGGGCCCTTCCGGAGTCTCGATAGGGCAGATTCGACCGTAATGGGAAGGGTGTACGTCCCGGACTTCGAATCCGGCCCGCTCCCGGGTAAGGCCGCCAGGGCCTAATGCTGAAAGGCGCCGCTTGTGTGTCGTCTCCGACAGGGGATTGGTCTGATCCATGAACTGGGAGAGCTGACTTGTGCCGAAGAACTCCTTGACCACAGCCGAGACCGGCTTGGGATTGACCAGATCGTGGGGCATCAGCGCATCCACCTCCTGGAGGCTCATCCGCTCCTTGATGGCCCGCTCCATCCGCACCAGTCCGATCCGGTACTGGTTTTCCAGCAGTTCCCCCACCGCTCGAACCCGCCGGTTGCCGAGATGGTCGATATCATCCACCACTCCCTGGATGTCCCGCAGCTCCACCAGTGTCTTTGCCGTCAGCAGAATATCCTCTTTGCGCAGGGTTGTCACCTGTACCGGGGCCTCAATCCCCAGCCGCAGGTTGATCTTCATCCGGCCCACCCCAGAAAGATCGTAATAAGAGGACTTGAAAAAGAGGTGATCGACGAAATCCTGAGCCACCTCCGGAGTCGCGGGATTGCCGGGCCGCAGCCGGCGGTAGATCTCGAGAAGCGACTCCTCTTTGCTCTCCACCTTGTCGAGCAGCAGGGTTTTGCGGATGGAATCGCTGCTGGAGGCGCCGTCTATGAAGAGGATATCGAACCATCGGATGCCGGCCTCGGTTAGGGCGTCCAGCACCTCTTCGGTTATGATTTCATTGGCTTTCGCAATCACCTGCCCCGTCTCCGGATGGATAACATTGAACGCGAATACGCTGTTCAGCAGATCCTCGGATTCGATGGGAAAACGGGTCATATCGGCAGCCTTCATCTGCCGCGTGGCTCTGCGGGTAAAGAGACGGCCCGCCTTGACAATCACCTCACCAGAATTCGGGTCCACAACATCCCGGCTGGCCCGCTGGCCTTTCAGAAAAGCCTCCTGAAATTCCTTGTACCACCGGAGGCGTCCGGACTCGCCGCCTTCTTCGATAATGACCTTTTCGGTCTTGTAGAAATAGTTGAGCAGATCCTCGGTGGAATAACCAAAGGCTTTGAAGAGCAGTGTTACCGGAAATTTCCGCCGGCGATCGATGCGGATGTAGACGATGTCTTTGGGGTCGATCTCCATGTCGATCCAGGAGCCGCGCACCGGAATGATCCGGGAAGAGTAGATCACCTTGCCGCTGGAGTGGGTCTTCCCCTTGTCATGGTCGAAAAAGACGCCCGAGGAGCGATGAAGCTGGCTCACCACCACCCGCTCGGTTCCGTTGATGATAAAAGTCCCCTTTTCGGTCATCAGAGGAATGGTGCCGAAATAGATCTCCTGTTCTTTGATGTCCCGGATATTGGATACACCGGTATCCTTGTCTACGTCATAGACCACAAGGCGGACGGTGATGCGGACGGGCAGTTCATAGGTCATCCCCCGATGGATGCACTCCTCCATGCTGTGCTTGACTTCGCCGAATCGATAGGAGACGAATTCCAGCGAAGCGCTCCCCGTAAAATCCTTGATGGGAAAGACCGATTTGAAGACCGCCTGCAGCCCGATATTCCGCCGCTGTTCCGGCTCGACCTTCCTCTGCAGGAACCGCTCATAGGACTCCCGCTGCATGCCGATGAGATCAGGAATCTCGACGATCTTTCGAATCTTTCCGAAATTTTTGCGTATCCGCTGTTGAACCAAAGGCCTTTGCGACATGTTATCTCCAGGAAATTGTGTTATGGGCAGGGAAAATCAGGCTATGGATTTTTGGCCGGGTCCCCCTGCCCGCAATCCATAGCCTGTTTGAAACAAAAAAGCTTACTTCAGCTCGACCTGAGCCCCGGCCTCTTCGAGCTGTGCCTTGATCTTTTCGGACTCCTCCTTGGGAACGCCTTCCTTGACGGGCGCGGGTGCTCCGTCCACCAGCGCCTTGGCATCCTTCAGGCCCAGACCGGTGATCGCGCGCACCTCTTTGATCACCTGGATCTTCTTGTCCCCTGCGGCGGTCAGAATCACATCGAACTCGGTCTGCTCCTCAACTGCTGCGGCCTCGCCGCCGGCCGCGCCGGCGGCGGGCATCATGGCCATGGGCGCGGCGGCAGATACTCCGAACTTCTCCTCCATCTCCTTGACCATCTCCGAGAGTTCGAGCACCGTCATATTCGCAATGAACTCAATCACATCCTCTTTGGTAATGTCTGCCATTTCTTCCTCCTGATTCGATAGAATCGATAAGTTAAGAATGAAAATTCTGTTGACAAGTCTTTTGTTGAAATCAGGCCGACGCGCCCTCTTTCTGATCTTTTATCGCCATCAACACATTAGCGAACTTCTGCGGAACACCGGCAAGGGTTCTGACAAATCCGGCAGGCACGCCGTTCATCACCGAGAGCAACTGCGCCAGCAGCTCCTCCCGCCCCGGCAGTTTGGAAAGCGCCTTTACGGCCTCGGCATCGAGTACCTTCCCCTCCAGCACCCCCACTTTAATCTCGAATTTGCCATGATCTTTTGCAAATTCGGTGAGGACCTTGGCCGGGGCCACCGGATCGGAATAGCTCAGAGCAACTGCACTGGGCCCCTTGAAATGCGGCGTTAAGGATGCCACATTCGTATCCTTGGCCGCGCGGACCAGCAAGGTGTTTTTCACCACCTTGTACTCGATGTCTGCATCTTTGAGCTTTCTCCGCAGATCATTCACCTGTTCGACATTGAGCCCCTTGTAGTCCGTGATAATGACCACCTGGGACTTGGCGAACTTCTCGTGGAGATCATCAACGATCGCCTTTTTATCCTCCAGTTTCAACCGTACACCTCCTTTCGTTGATCACTTTTCGTCTAAAAACCGCGGGGAGACGGTATCCCTGGCAGGTGAACTCTTTTCATTCCCAACCATCTCTTCTACGCTGTCTCGGCAGGCCGAAGACCGCAACAGGCAAAGGCTTTTGGCTCTTTTTCCCATTGGAGTCGATCCGATTAAGCCGTCTGTGATTACGGCACCCGCGGTCTTTGACAGACAGAAAGGATCTTACTGAACTGACAGATCTAAAAACGGGTATCGATATCCGACATGGATACCGACAGTTTTTCACCCCTTACTGCTTGAAGATTTCCTTGACAGAGGCCATTTCGATTTTAAGCCCGGGGCCCATGGTGGTGGAGACGGCCATGCTCTTGAGATATGTCCCCTTGCTTGCGGAGGGCTTGAGGCGCATGACAGTATCGATGAAAGCCGTGATGTTCTGCATGAGCTTCTCATGGCCGAAGGAGACCTTTCCCATGGGCGCGTGGACGATGCCTGCCTTTTCCACCCGAAAGTCGATCTTGCCGGCCTTGAGTTCCTCCACAGCCCGGGCCACCTCAAAGGTGACGGTTCCGGTCTTGGCATTGGGCATCAGCCCCCGGGGGCCCAAAAGTCTTCCGATCTTGCCCACAGAGCCCATCATGTCCGGGGTGGCAACCGCCTTGTCAAAGTCGAACCAGCCCTCTTTGATCTTCTCGATCAGATCATCATTGCCCACATAATCGGCCCCCGCGTCCTGGGCATCCTTCTCCTTTTCACCCTTGGCAAAGACCAGAACCTTAACCTCTTTCCCAATCCCATTCGGAAGCACCACGGTCCCCCGGACCATCTGATCCGCATGCCGGGGATCGACTCCGAGGCGCAGGGCCACATCAAAGGTCTCATCGAATTTGGCATAGGAGGACTCGATGGCCATCTGCACCGCATCGGCGAACGGATAGCGTGTATCGCCGCCGGCCGCTCTGTTTTTGGCTTCTCTATATTTTTTACCCCGCTTCGGCATTTTCCTCTTTTGCTCCTTTTAACGTTAGACGACCTCGATCCCCATACTTCTGGCCGTGCCTTCAATGATTTTGCAAGCCGCATCCAGGTCATAGGCATTGAGATCGGTCATCTTCTGCTTTGCGATCTCCTCCACCTGCTGCCGGGAAACCTTTCCGACCCGATCCTTTTTGGGATCTCCCGCGCCCTTGGCGACCTGGGCCGCTTTTTTGAGCAGCACTGCCGCCGGCGGGGTCTTGGTGATGAAGGTGAAGGATCTGTCCTGATATACGGTGATCACCACCGGAATAATCATCCCCTCATCGTTGGCGGTTCTGGCGTTGAATGCCTTGCAGAAATCCATGATATTGACGCCGTGCTGGCCCAATGCAGGACCGATGGGCGGGGATGGATTGGCTTTACCCGCCGTCACCTGCAACTTGATCTGTGCGATTACCTTCTTTGCCATTTCCTCTTATGCTCCTAAATCACAGCTTGGTCACCTGGACGAAATCCAGCTCTACAGGCGTAGAACGGCCAAAGATGCTGACCAGCACCTTGATCTTACCCTTTTCAGGGTTGACCTCCTCCACCGTGCCATTAAAATTGGTAAAAGGTCCGTCAATCACCCGAACCTCGTCGCCGGTCTCGAAATAGTACTTCGGCTTTGGCTTTTCCGCGCTCATCCGGTCGAGAATCGAGGTCGCCTCCGCATCGGAGATGGGGGTCGGCTTCTCCCGGCCGCCGAGAAAACCGCTCACCTTGTCCGTACTGTTGACGATGTGCCATGTCTCATCGTCCAGCATCATCCGGATCAGGATGTAGCCGGGATAGAACTTGCGGGAAGAGGTCTTTCGTTTCCCCTTCACCAGCTCCACCACCTGCTCGGTCGGCACCACGATCTCCCCGAACTTCTCCGGATGTGGCGACGTTGTGATCTTCTCCTCCAGCGATAGTTTTACCTTGTTCTCAAATCCCGAATAGACATGGACGATATACCATTGCAGGGCCACAGCGCTATCCCCCCCACTGCAGAACGGTGCTGATGATCCCGGAAAGGGCCATATCCACAAGTCCCAGAAAAAATGAGATGACCATCACAACAATGATTACCATTGCCGTAGAGCCGATGGTCTGCTTTTTGGACGGCCAGGTCACCTTTTTCAGCTCGGCTTTGACCTCTCGAAGGAACCGGATGCTTTTTCCGATAAAGTTCTCTTTCCCAGGTGCAGCCTTTTTGGACGGCGCCGACTGGGGCCGCTTCTTCACATCGGCCGGAGTCGCTGCCGCGCCCCCGCCATTCTCCGCTGTCGGGGATGACGGATCATCGGTCTTCCGCCGTTTTTTGGTCGTGGTTTTTTTCTTTAATAACCGTCCCATTTCGCTCCTAAAAATGTCGAAAGCCCAAAGTTGCCACGGCAGACCTGCTACAAACTGAGCCGTACCCCTTGAGCTTTAGACTTTCGATCCGAATCTACGCCGGTGAAGATAATAAATGGCAGGCCAGGAGGGATTCGAACCCCCAGCCCTCGGATTTGGAGTCCGATGCTCTACCGTTAGAGCTACTGGCCTGCAATCGATGACGGCAGATGCCGTCCTCCGGATATGTCGGAAACTGCCACTTCCCGGTTCCCGACATATCCGGATCTACTTTGTCTCTCTGTGCGGCGTATGAATCCTGCAGAATCTGCAGTATTTTTTAAACTCCAGCTTATCCGGTGTCGTGCGCTTGTTCTTTGTGGTCGTGTAATTTCTGCGCTTGCATTCCTTACATGACAGGGTAACGATGACTCTCACCGCATCTCTCCTTATTCAATGATCTCGCTGACCACACCCGCGCCCACGGTCCGACCCCCCTCACGCACCGCAAAGCGAAGCTCTTTTTCCATCGCAATGGGGGTGATCAGCTCGGCCGAAATGGTCACGTTGTCACCGGGCATCACCATCTCCACACCCTCGGGCAGGTACAGGTTGCCGGTAACATCGGTGGTTCTGAAATAAAACTGGGGGCGATAGCCGGTGAAGAAGGGGGTATGGCGGCCGCCCTCCTCCTTGCTCAGGATATAGACTTCGGCCTTGAACTTGGTGTGGGGGGTGATCGAACCGGGTGCTGCAACCACCTGGCCCCGCTCCACATCCTCCCGCTTGGTTCCCCGAAGCAGAAGGCCCACATTGTCCCCGGCCTGCCCCTGGTCGAGCAGCTTCCGGAACATCTCCACGCCGGTGCAGACGGTCTTGGCCGTGGGTCGGATCCCCACCAGCTCGATGTTCTCGCCGACCTTGACCTTGCCTCGCTCCACACGACCCGTCACAACCGTACCGCGGCCGGAGATGGAGAAGACGTCCTCGATCGGCATCAGGAAGGGTTTGTCCACATCCCGCTCGGGCTCGGGGATAAAGCTGTCCACGGCATCCAGAAGCTCAAAGACGCACTTGGCCTCGGCGCTGTCCGGATCATCGCTCTCCAGTGCCTTGAGCGCACTGCCCCGGATGATCGGTGTGTCGTCGCCCGGAAACTCATACTTGTCCAGAAGCTCCCGAAGCTCCAGCTCCACCAGCTCGATCAGCTCCTCGTCATCCACCATGTCGCATTTGTTCAAAAAGACAACGATTCTGGGGACGCCCACCTGACGGGCCAGCAGGATGTGCTCCCGGGTCTGAGGCATGGGGCCGTCATCTGCGCCCACCACCAGGATCGCGCCGTCCATCTGCGCGGCACCGGTGATCATGTTCTTGATATAGTCCGCATGGCCAGGACAGTCCACATGCGCATAATGGCGGGTCGCGGTCTCATACTCCACATGGGCAGTCGCGATGGTGATCCCCCGCTCTTTCTCCTCCGGAGCCTTGTCGATCTGATCAAAGGGGATAAAGCTTCCCATTCCCTTGAGGCTGGCATGCTTGGTGACCGCCGCGGTCAGCGTCGTCTTGCCGTGGTCGATGTGACCGATGGTTCCGACATTCACATGCGGCTTTGTTCTTTGAAACTTCTGCTTGGCCATCTTCTCTTCCTCCCCTGCCGTTGAATTAACGAAAGGCGTCTTTATCTTTTGGGATATCTAGATTTTTTCAAAATAAGGGACTGCGTTTTAATAGCATTTGCTTCCAGGAAAAAATGGAGCCCACGACCAGAATCGAACTGGTGAACCTCTTCCTTACCAAGGAAGCGCTCTACCGACTGAGCTACGTGGGCATATCCTATTTGGAACCCTTTACGCCATTTTTCTATTTTGGAGCGGGAGACGAGACTCGAACTCGCGACATTCAGCTTGGAAGGCTGAAGCTCTACCAACTGAGCTACTCCCGCGCATCCCAAAATCTCCTTGCACCCTTTCGACAGATGTGATATCGAAAGCACGCATCTCCTCATTGGCGCAAAGCGCAGTAGCTGATGCAGGAAGCGATGTAGTACCGAATCGACCCGAATCCAACCGGCAACGGAATCTCCTACATACGCCTTACTCTCTATATGAGGATGGTGGTGGGGGGAGGATTTGAACCTCCGAAGGCTTCGCCGACAGATTTACAGTCTGTTCCCTTTGACCACTCGGGAACCCCACCAATTTTTTTTGCCTGATCCGGAGCCAGCGAAGGGACTCGAACCCCTGACCCACTGATTACAAATCAGTAGCTCTACCAACTGAGCTACGCTGGCAACCGATCTCTCGGCTCCATGACGACGCCTGCCGTCATAGAATTCATACTTTTACGCCTATCCTTCACTTTTTTCAAGCTCGATTTCAGGCCATATTCCATTGATTATATCCATCAACAGCCAATAACATTTGTTTTTCTGCCTTTTTCGCCCAATTTCATTTTTTTTCAAATTTTCGAATTTCCAATGGAATCAAAAACAGCGCTATCCGGAAAGATTCGATCCGGCTGCTCGATTCTCTACCTCGATTTACCATCATTCTCCCATTGATTTCTCTTACCGGATGCCCTTACAAAGGAGGGAAATCATTCACGGCCTTCGGCAGATTTGTATATCAACAATGGCAAGGATATCACAGAAAGTCTTGACAAACAGAGCGCTCTTTGTGTAACGATACAGGTGCAGTTTTAAGGTGCCGGATTGTTTGGCGCCGTTTCAACAGAACCTGCCGCTCTTTTGTCTCCGGCAGGAGATGGCGCAAACAGTTCTATCGGCTATGACCTTTTAAAAAATTGGGGATTCGATCACCGATGCATATTCAAAAAATCCTTCCCTCCCTTCTCATCCTCCTCATTATTCTATTTTCGGGCGTCGGATGTCTTCAGACGCTCCAGAACATTCCGACCCAAACAGAGCAGGATGCTCCCCCGAAAGCAGCAGATATCACAAAACTCAGCGCGGAATACGAAGAGACTATCGATGCAATTAAATCCGAGATCAATGACCCGGAAGAGATGTTTGACACTACAGACATGTCGATCCCCGAAGATACCGACGAGATCTGCAAGCCTGAGATTATGATGACGGCGGTTCCTGAAGATGCGTCCATCATGGATGGGGATGAACCCGCACTTCCGGCCGATGAGAATTTCCCGAACTTCACCCTGGACGAGGCCCTGGAATTCTGCCGGATCTCCCAGGAATATTGGCAGCAGGGGGAGATCGAAAAGGCCATCGACGCGCTGGATCAGGCCTATGCCCTTATATTAAAGGTAGATACCTGCAACCGTCCCAAGCTGATGCAGCAGATAGACAACCTCCGTTTTATGATCTCCAAGCGGATCTTAGAGATCTATGCCTCCCGGAATACCGTTGTCAGCGGCAAGCATGACGCGATCCCGCTGGTGATGAACCAGCATGTGGAGGCGGAGATCCAAAGGCTCTCCCGGGGCAGATATTTTGCGGAGGCCTATATGCGCTCCGGGAAATACCGGCCCATGATGGTGGCCGAGCTGAAAAAGGCCGGCCTTCCGGAAAGCCTCTCCTGGCTCCCCATGATCGAAAGCGGCTTTCATGTCAATGCTCTTTCCAGTGCAAGGGCTCTGGGGCTTTGGCAGTTTATCCCCTCAACCGGGTACAAGTTCGGCCTGAACCGAACCCGGTATGTGGATGAGCGTCTGGACCCGGAAAAATCGACAAAGGCCGCGATCGAATACCTCAAAGAGCTGCACCAGATCTTCGGGGACTGGACCACGGTGCTGGCCGCCTACAACTGCGGCGAAGGCCGGGTGCTCAAGGTGATTCGGAGCCAGAATATCAATTACCTGGACAATTTCTGGGATCTCTACGAGAAGCTGCCCAAGGAGACGGCCCAGTATGTCCCCCGGTTTCTGGCAACACTGCACATGCTCAACAATCCGGAAAAGTACGGCATACAGAAGATTGAAACCTGCCCCTCTCTCCAGTACGAGAGAGTGACGGTGGAGAAAAAGCTCCACCTCCGCGATATTGCAAGTGCGATCGGGGTCACTGAAGAGGTTTTGGCAGAACTCAATCCGGAACTCCGGTACCGACAGTTGCCGGGTGAGTCCTATTCCCTCAAAGTTCCCCCCAGCGCCAAAGAGACCCTTCTGGCAAAGCTGGATACTCTGGAATCTGCCTCTTCTTCCTCTTCTTCTTTGAAACCGATCTCAGCGGACGCTGCCTATCACCGGGTCCGTAACGGCGAAACCCTTTCCACCATTGCCAGCCGGTATGGAATCACGGTTCGGGCTCTCCTTCAGGCCAATGATCTCTCCAGCCGCCATTTCATCTTAGCCGGCACCACTTTGAAGATTCCAGGAGAGGGTCTCTCCTCATCCATCCGAAGCAGCGATTCCAAGAGCCGTGCCCGATATGTGACGCACAAGGTAAAAAGCGGAGATTCCCTCTGGATTATTGCCAGAAGATATGGTACAACAACCAGGAAGATTCAGCGGTCGAACAACCTGCCCGGCACGCGCCTGCGCATCGGTCAGAGGCTGAAGGTTCCCACCGATAAAGGGAAGAAGGCGAGTCTTCGGCCCTATTATGTAAAGAACGGCGATATCCCCTTTGACATCGCCAAACGCCATAACATGGAACTGGAACGGTTCCTCAAGGTGAACCACCTGACCACCCGCAGCAAGATCTACCCCGGTCAGAAGCTTTTTGTGGAATAAAACAAGGCTTTTCGGCCAGCTCCACGCCCCCGTAGCTCAGTGGATAGAGCAATGGATTCCTAATCCATGTGCCGCAAGTTCGATTCTTGCCGGGGGCACTTCTCTTATTCTCTTCTCCATCTTCAATCTTTCCTTCCTTTATGCGCGGATCCTCTTTCTAGGGTTCAGCGATGAGAAGGGGTCATGGAAGATCATCTGCAGATTCTTCTGGATGCTCGGCCGGACCCGGTGGCTCAGTGCGCCGATCTCCTGTCCGTTGAACCGGATCTCCCCTTGATCCGGCCGGTGCAGCCCCAGAAAGGTCTTGCCGCAGCCCGACTCGCCCACTTCTTCTAAATGTCAACAAGTATTGACTCTGGGGTCTTTCCCCCACCAAAATAAGGCATCCCCTTTATTTACGACTACACTCTCAGACGATACTGTAACAGAAAATGGGGTTTGTTCCGAGAAAACCTCCCCAAAACCCTTCCAAGATGAAAGGAGTTTCAGATGAGTCCCATTCTTCGGGAAATTTTAAAGATTGTCGGAATCGGTCTGGTCAGCATCGCCATCGTTCTTGCCGCCACCACCTATGCTCCTCGGATACTGCATCAGGATAATGTGATCCCCGAGGCGCAGGCCGCGGCCGAGTCGAAAACGGAAAAGATGAAAAAACCGGAGATGAAGACGGGCAATGCCAGAATGGGCATCCCTGAAGATGTCGATCCGATCCATGAGACCTACATCCCGGTGACCGGCGATTTCAAGGCCGTGATGCAGCAGGACAAGAAGGAGAAGGAAAAGTTCAGGGAGCGCCAGATGAACCTGCTCGAGCAGCGGTATGACCTGAGCGACAGGCCCGCAGAGGGTGTGATGATGTCGGGCAATCGGAAGCCGGTGCAGGAGGGGGTCCGGGTGAAGCTGCCCCACGGCATGACCTGGGAGAAGCTGGCGGCCATGACGCCTGAAGAGATCCGGGAGAAGGAGATCTTTCCCCGGGGATTTCTGCCCCTTCCCCATGCCAAACACGAGACCGGGGGACAGGTCTTCCCTAAGAAGCAGATCGATGAGATCGAGCGGATGGAAAAGAGATCCCTGGAGCGCTTCGACGTGGAATTCGATATTCCGGAGCATCTCCTTCCGGAGTTTCCCCCGCCCATCTTTTTAACCACCCGTCCCGAGCTGGGGGATGTCTCCCAGGGGAAGCTCCTCTCGATCAAGAACTACCAGGATATCATGCACGGCATCATAACCCCGGTTCAGATGGAGGGGCTCCGGCTCCTGCTCACCCCATTTCCCCAGCAGCAGTTCAACCAGACTTATGACAGGAAGAGCGAAGAGCCGAGCCTCGGGGTGAGCTGCCTCGACTGCCATACCAACGGCAGCACCAACGGCGCATTCCATCTCAATCCCGACACCCGGCCCCATATCGCCCGGTTCCGCCTCGATACGGTGAGCCTGCGGGGGATGTTCAATCAGCAGATCCACGGCTCCAAGCGGTCCCTGCGCTCCATCGAGGATTTCACGGAGTTTGAGCAGCGGAGCGCCTATTTTGACGGGGATCATGTGACCGCGGCCAAAAAGGGTGTCAACCTGCCGGATCGGGCCAGCCAGGTGGTCATGATGGCCCAGATGCAGAACATATTCGATTTCCCGCCGGCCCCGAAGCTGGACCGGTTCGGCGAACTGAAAGCCGACAAGGCGACCGAGGAGGAGTTGATGGGGCAGGATGTATTCAACGGCAAGGGCAGATGCGCGGCCTGCCATCCCGCGCCCTTCTACCTCGATGACAAGATGCACGACCTGAAGGTGGAGCGCTTCTACAAGCCTCAGATGATCAACGGCCAGTGGATCACCGCAGAAGGCCCGATAAAAACCTTCACCCTGCGGGGCATCAAGGACACGCCGCCATATATGCATGACGGCCGGAGCATGACCCTGGAGGATACGGTGGAGTTTTTCAATCTGGTGCTCGATCTCGATCTGAACAAGAAGGAGAAGAAGTCACTGGTTGCTTTTATGAGACAACTCTGATATAAGAGACCGGTGCTGCCCGAAATTTGCAGGCAGCACCGGTCTTCTTCTGCGCACAGTTATTGGCGTATAACACCAGACAAAGCAAAAGAACAGATCCCATGAGCATCTCTTTCCATCCCATCGGAACGGTTCGCACCAGCGCCACAGAGCTGCCCCGGCACTGGAGCCTTTCAGATGTCGAAGGAACTCTGGAGATCGACCCGAAATTCCTTTCGGGCCTCAAAGATATCCAAATCGGACAGCAGATCGTGGTGCTGTTCCATTTCCACAAAAGCGAGTCCTTCACCGAAAGCCTGCTGACCCAGACCCCGCCCCACCGTGATACGGCAATGGGCGTCTTCAGCATCTGCTCCCCGAGAAGACCCAACCCCATCGGCCTTTCGGTGGTGACTGTGACGGGGATTTCAGGAAACCGGATCGAGGTCAGGGGAATCGATATGTTCGACCGGACCCCGATTCTGGACATCAAACCCCATCACAATTTCGAGAAGAGCGAATCTATGGAATAGCGTAGGAAAGGCTTTTATGATCTGTGGGCCTTGCTTTAACGATGGATGATCTGGAGCGGGAGCTGGCATCCCTGCGCCATATGGAGAAGATTACGGCCGAGCTGCGGGATGGGGTGAAGTGTATTCGGAAATGGTAGAATGTGCTTTTTACGAAAAATATTGCTGCTGACAACCCTTCCCGCGATGATCCTTATGGGCTGCAGCGGCGGGGGGAGCGATGAGAATGCTTCCGATGCCGGAGTCTTCAGCCGTCCCTTTGCCGGAGAGTATTCCAACTCCTGGTCATTTGACCATGATCTGCCCCTTGGATATTTCAACGAATCCTGCAAAGAAGAAGCCCAGCCTCATGTATTGACCTGGGAGGGGGAGATGGAAAAGGCGGGCTGGGGCGACAGTCGATGCCACAACGGGTATGACTGGCTTACACCGGAGGGGACACCGCTTCTTGCGGTCGCGGACGGAGAAGTAATCTTTGCCGACGCGGAGCCTCCATTTAAATGCGGCGCCAGGGGCATGGTGAGCGCCCTGATCGTCAGCCTCCGGCACGATACTGTTCTGGGGGTGCTGGAGACGGTCTATATCCACTTGAGCCGCATCGATGTCGCGGTGGGCGATCGGGTAAAGGAGGGTGAGCAGATCGGCCTTTCCGGCAGCACCGGATGCAGCAGCGGCCCCCACCTCCATTTCAGCGTATACCGGAGAATGGCCGACGGAACCCGCCGGGTTGTCGATCCCTTTGGATGGGAGGGAGAGAGTGATGATCCCTGGGCGGTTCATCCCATGGGTGCAGAGAGCATCTGGCTCTGGCGGCCGGGGGCCGAGCCGAACGGATATTGATTCCCCGCCACCCTGTTCTTCTGATTGAATCCGCACAATTCGCCGATATCCACATTCATCCAGGATTTCCTCCCAGGTTCCCATCTCCTTTCGGCGTCAAATATCGGAAATGAACCACAACAGCACATTGATATCGAGCAGGATCTTCATTCCATATATTCTTTCAAATCATCCATCCGCGCGTTGAAATCTTCCGCCATTCTTATCTTTCCTTTTAAAAGACCGGGAGTTCTCTTTCTCATCACCTCCTTTTCAGGAATGATGATCAGCCGACTGCTGCTCCCATGGTAATCTTGATTCATCCACCGGATGATCATGAAACAATTGACAACAGATGGTTGCTGGTGTAGATAGTGAGACTGATTCCTTATCCACAGCTTTTAAGGGGGCGATGATGAGGTCGAGAATGAGCTTGCCACTATCAAAATATCGGACGTATAAACAGCCGACAATGCCCGGCCATTGTTCCGCGTATTTCCCTTGGCTGCCACTACTTTTGTCAGATGGCTGCTCCGGATACGCTTTATGATAATCACAACTGATGAACTCGATGCTGTTCTGGCCCTTCAGCTCGCAATCTCATGGGCCGGGGAAGGTCTTTCGGAGCCCCGGCGGCTCGACTGGTGGAAGACGGATCTGATCGACCCGGAGGGTGGCGGGGATCTCTTCTGCCGCCTTCTCCCGAGGACAGGCCAATGGGCCTCCCTGGAGGCGGCCCGGATTGCGGCCATTCGTGCCGATACAGGGGCAAGGCTTTCCATGGCCAAACCCGATGCGGTGCGCACGCTTTTTTTCTGGGGGTTTGAAATCGATGAAGCCCTACGGAACCGGCTGGCCCTGCACAAGCCGCGCGGGAATGATCCGATGAAGGTATTGCCGATGCCGGTGGATCTGAAAGGGGCATTTGTAAAGGATGACTTCGAGGAGGTCCTTTGCCTGCCGGGGCAGAAGATTCCGTATAAAGTCGTGCCGGGGGGCCGGGAGCTGAAGGGGCCCCTGCCGAAATCTCCGGCGTTGAAGGCAAAGCACCTTGGGGCCGCACTTCTGCCGCTGGGAAAGGATTACCCCGCGCCCTTCTACCGGATTGCCGAGGATGCCATTTCCGATGATGGCTGAAGAGGTGAGCCGGGATCATACGAACCTGCTGAAGATGTCTCTGGCTGTCGAAGAGAGCAGGATCTACTGGGAAAACTTCGACCCCGGGATTCCGCAGAACCGATTGGCCCCCATCGCGTTCGAGAACCGCTGGTTCGGTGACAAAAGCATGCCCCGGGTCAGGACCATCCTCGCGGATTTCAAAAACCGGTACAATGCCTTTCCCCAAGCCCTGGAGGTGCTTCGATGCCGGCGGCCCCAAGAACTTTTTGACCGCCGGAATCTCTGCCACTGGCACATGCAGCTTTCCGACCCCATCTACCGGGATTTTACCGGAACCTTTCTGACAGAGCGGCGCCGCCACTCCCCGCCCCGGATCGACAGGAACGTGGTGATGCGG
>JAABSP010000156.1 GCA_011390345.1 Desulfobacteraceae bacterium | reverse complement strand
CCGATCTCAGGGCTGTCTGGTCACAGGTTTGTGGGCTGCCTGCAAAATCACGATCAGGTGGGCAACCGCGCGGTGGGCGACCGGACAAGTCATCTCGTCTCCCAGGATCGCCTGAAGATTGGAGCGGCGCTGGTGCTTACCGCCCCCTTTGTGCCTATGCTTTTCCAGGGGGAGGAATGGGCTGCCTCGACACCCTTTCTCTATTTTACAGATCATCAAGATCCGGAGTTGGGCGCTGCCGTAAAGGCGGGACGGCAGACGGAATTTGTCGCCTTTGGATGGAAACCCGCGGATATCCCCGATCCCCAGGATGAGAAAACCTTTTTGCGATCCAAGCTTGATTGGGACGAGTTGGGGCGGGCTCCGCACAATGCGATTTATGAATGGCACCGGGCGCTCATAAGTCTGCGCCGCCGGTTTTCGGCATTGTGTGATGGGCGCATGGAACGAACAGGGGTCCACTTTGACGAAGATGCCCGCTGGCTGATAATCCGGCGCGGCGAGGTTTCCGTGGTCTGCAACCTGGCCGAGGTTTCACAGTCTCTCCCTTGTGCGAAAGCCGCCGACCAAACGATCCTTTTGTCGACGCATTCGGCCATCGCTCTTGAAAACAATGGAATTTTTTTGCCACCGGTAGCGCTGGCCATACTAAAAAGCAGCAAAAATCAAGATTGACTCTCTCTGTTGTTCAAACCTTTTTTTAAAAGCAAGGCAGCGAAAAAGGCCCTCCAGAAGACCCTGCAGGTCAGCAGCCTGCCCGGCCGCACCGAAACATTCGCGCGCCTGGAGCTGTTCCCGCAGCGTAGCCGCGGCCTGTTTCTGCCGGAGCCTTTGGATGACCCGTCCCTGCTCATCGGCCGCGAAAAACAGCTTGAAACACTTTCCGATGCTCTGCAGCGCTGGCGGGAGGGTAAACCTACCAGCGTTGCGGTAATCGGTCCCCAGGGCAGTGGTAAAACCAGTCTGATCCAATGCTTGGATGAGAAAGATATAGGGGACAGGATCGTTGTTCTACGATACAATATCGCGCAAAGACTGTGCAACCTGGATCGGGTGCTTGATTTTTTCCACCACCTTTTTCAGCTCGATCCACCTTGCGATAATTTGGTTGAATTGAGCGAGCGGGTGGTGAACCTAGAGCCGCAAATCGTTGTACTGGAGGGCGGCCACCAGGTGCTGCTGCGCGTCATTGGCGGTTGTCAGGCGGCCGAGGCTTTTTTTTACACCTTGTTTCGCACCCGACGGAAGCATTTGTGGATTCTGACCTGCCGCCGTTTGCCTTGGGCCAATATGGACATGATGGTGGGTGCGTCGCGCTATTTTTCCCACCTGATCAGTGCGGATTGCATCTCCGAGGAAAATATGCGCAAGGCCCTGGCCTTGAGACTGGAAAAGTGCGGCCTCGATGTGACCTATTGCGCCGCGGAAGATGATTTCGAGAATTATCGTAAAAAAAGAGCGGGTCAGGAACAATCAAGCCGCGACGATTACCACCGCGCACTGTTGGCCGCCAGCGGTCGAAACTTTTATGCCGCGTTGTATTTCATGTTGCTCGGCAGTCGATACGACGCGGCGACTGCTTCACTGTATCTGTTTCCGCCTGCCCCCCTGGACTTGGCCTTTGTCAAGGTATTGGATCACCTGCACCTGTTGACCCTTGCCGAGATCTCCGGCCACGGTACTCTTAGCATCCCTGAACACCAGCAGATATTTCGAACATCGGATATCCAAAGCAGGGCGGCCCTGGAATATCTTCTCCAAGTCAAATTGGCAGCAGAAACAGCAGCGCATTCAAACGGCGAGGGCCAGGCGTTCGAGTTGTCGCCCATCACGCATCACGCCGTCACCTTGGCATTGGAGCAGTTGAATTTGATTTATTGAATACCGGTCGAGGTTTTCCATGAAAGAGGATTTGATTCGATCCCTCAAGACGCTTTTTCATATTGAAGTAATCCTGCAAACCCTGGCCATCATAATTGTCACATGGCTGTTCCTGGACGGGATACAGCGTCTTTTCAACATTTTTGCCGATCGTTTTCCGCGGCGGCGGGTGCTTATAACCAATGTATTTCCCCTGCTTCGGCTTGTCGTCTGGATCGGGATCATCGGTTTTGTCCTTTCAGTAGTTATCCGACCCGAACTCAAAACCCTGGTGGCCCTCTCGGCCACTGTCGGCGTGGCCCTGGGGCTGGGCGCTCAGGAAGTGGTCAAAAATGTCCTGGCCGGTGTTTTGATTCTGATGGACCGGTCTTTTCGAGTCGGCGACATGATAGGGGTTGATAGCCATTACGGGGAAGTAACGCACATCGGACTGCGCACCAGCCGCATTCGCACCTTCGATGACAATACCGTCACCATCCCCAACGGAATGTTTCTCCATAAGGCCGTGATCAACGCGAATTCCGGAGAACTCGCGGAACAGGTCGTGGTGGAGTTCTCGCTCCCGGGCAATATGAATGTGCGCGAAATAAAAGCGCTGATGAAGGAAGCCGCGTTCTGCTCCCCCTATGTGTACCGCAAAAAGCCTGTAAATGTTCTGGCGGAGGACCGGTTTGACTTTCGATCCCTGACGATTTTCAAGGTCAAAGCCTATGTGATGGATGTTCGCTTCGAGCGCTTGATGGCCGGCGATATCACGGAACGGATAAAAGAAGAACTCGGTTTGCGTAACATGATAACCGACAGCAGTTTGATTTCCGAAATCGACGAGAGGGATACAAATTTCTTTTGATTCCCGAACATTCGGTTATCTATTTTCTTCCAGCCTTGCCTTCCACTCCTTCATCTTTTTATGGGTCCACCGCACGCAGAAGGCCGGTTTCTTCTTCATAACCAGCTTCATGCAGGTGTGGTCCCATGGGCACACAGCTCTCCCAGAATTCGTTTCTCCTGAGAATCCTCAAAGGATGTTCTGGACGATCATTGATTACTGTGCTGAATGGAGAGATGATATCATGTATCGAACGAAAGAACATAAAAGATGATCTGTGAAAGAGTACTCTTATGAGCACTATCTCTGAAATTGAAAAAGCATGGATGGATGAAGCAGACCGAAGGTGGCAGGAAATAAAGGAGGGGAAGGTAAAGTGCATCCCGGCTGAAGAAGTCATGAAACAGGCAAGAGACGCTTTGAAAAAAGAAAATCGTCTTTTGGCCCCTAAGAGCGGATAGACTTCATGGCAAAGCTCATGGCATACCTGCCGACAGAGGACCGCCCCCGGGAGAAGATCCTGGCCCGAGGCCCCGGCGCCCTATCGGACGAGGAACTGGTGGCCCTTCTCCTCGGCTCTGGCATCAAGGGCCACGACGTCATGACCGTGGTTCATCCCAGAGAGGTCTTTGCCGACCCCATCACGGACCGGGGATCGGCCATCATTCTGGCCCACAACCATCCGTCGGGGAACATCGAGCCGAGCCGGGAGGACATCGCGCTCACCCGGCGGCTGAAAGAGTCGGGGGAGACCTTGGGGATTACGGTGCTGGATCATATCATCTTCGCACGGAAGGGGCATTACAGCTTTTTGGAGAATGGGAATTTATGATTGTTCGAGTATAAGGCATCGAAAGGATTTGATAAATGAATCTTAAAGCCGTTCTTGAACCGAGCGAAGAAGGCGGTTTTACCGTCCATGTCCCCAGCCTTCCCGGCTGCATCAGCCAAGGAGATACCCGAGAAGAAGCATTGGAAAATATTCGGGAGGCGATCGAGCTGTATCTCGAACCTGTCGAAGACGACATGCGCCCTCGTCACTGCGAAACTATATCTTCATCAATGGCCTGAACAACGAAAAACGCTGGCTTTTCGACACCAATGAATACCTGATCATCGAGATGGATCTCCTTTCAGTCGGAAAGGTTCAATCGGACAAAGATGAAGTGCGCGCGATCCTCTACAGAATCGTGAAGGCCGACACGAACGGGGATGAGCGGCTGCCCCATGAAGATATGCAGAGCATCGGCCTCTCATCTCCGGACGGGAAGGGGTACAAGGAGATCCTAGCCGAATCGATCGGTTCATCGGCCATCAGCTTATGGATGAAAAGATCCTGCTGCTGGTTTTTCAGCGGAAAGAGACCGGCTTTTCCGCAAATGAAGCGATGATCTAAATGGAATCAGCGGGCCGTGTATCCGCCGTCGATAACCAGCTCGCTTCCGGTGACGAATTTCGATTCATCCGATGCAAGATACAAAATTCCATAGGCGATATCCTCCGGCTCTCCCACATGGCCGATGGGGTGGAGGCTGTCGAGGTGGGATTTGAACCGGTCCACCCCCTGTTCAGAGCGCTCTGCCAGCTCCTCCACCAGCGGGGTCCAGATGAATCCCGGATGTACCGAGTTGACCCGGATCTGATCCTTTGCATAGATCAGCGCATCGGTTTTGGTCATCAGCCGGACAGCGCCCTTTGAGGCGTGATAGGGCGGAATATCCGGTGCGCTGATGATGCCGTAGATGGAGGAGAGGTTGATGATGCTGCCCTTTCCGGCCTCCCGCATCTGAGGGATGGCATGTTTGGTGCAAAGAAAGACGCCCTTCACATTGATGTCGATCACCTTCTGCCATTCCTCGGCTTCGATCTCGTGGGTCGGCTTATCAACCCCGGAGATGCCGGCGTTGTTGACCAGAACATCGATCGGCCCGAAGTGCTTCTTCACATCGGCAAAGACATCCATCACCGCTTGTTCGTCGGAAACATCCATGTGCCAGTATTCAGCGGTTCCCCCGTTTTCCCGAATCTGTCCGATCACGGCCCGACCCTCATCGTCGGCCACATCGGTGACCGCGACTTTTGCCCCCTCTTTTGCCATAAGGATGACCGCTGCCTTGCCGATCCCTTTTGCACCGCCGGTTACAAGAGCGATGCTCTTCTCTATCCGTCCCTCTTTTCTGGTCATGATCCCTCTCTTTATCTGATGGATAATCATTTAATATATGCTAGGATAAAAAATAATTTAGGAACTTGAAAATAGGGTAAAAACCGTATATTGTGCCAATAACATATGTATGAGTACCAACTTTTTGTTATGAGATAAGTAGAAATATTTCTTGACAACCTCGGTCTTTTTGCCATAAATGATGCATATTTTGGTATTTCGATCATTTATAGATCGATGATCCAACCCGAGAGGAGAACAGATTAGTGATTGAACCGGCAACCAATTCCATGATCCGCCAGATGTTTGAAAAACCGATCCTGATCTTCGGCTGCGGCAACACCCTTTTCGGGGATGACGGATTCGGCCCTGAAGTCATCGACCATCTGCGGCAAAATCATCCGATCCCGCCAACGGTCATGGCCGAGGATGTGGGAACCAGCATCGGGGATCTGCTCTTCGACCTGGCCCTCTCCCCGGAAAAGCCCCGGCACATTTTCATCGTGGACGCGGTCTCCGGACCCGGCCATGGGCCCGGGGAGATGTTCGAGCTGTCCGTGGAGGATCTGCCGGCCCAGAAAATGGGCGATTTCTGCCTGCACCAGTTCCCGTCCGTCAACCTGCTCAAAGAGCTGCGGGACGGCGGCGGCGTATCTGTTCGGATTCTTGGCGTCCAGATCAAAGCGATCCCGGACTCGGTCTCTCCGGGCCTCTCTCCGGAAGTATCGTCTGCAATCCCTGGGGCCTGCCGATGGCTGCTCCGTGAAATCGAGAAGATCAACCTGTAACCATTTTTTTACAATTAGAAGAGGAATCGCGTATGACAACTCCAATCAGCCCATCCATACCGGTCTCGGACCCGGTGGGCTCGGTGATGGTGGTGGGCGGCGGCATCGCCGGCATTCAGGCCACCCTGGACCTGGCTCAGTCCGGATACTATGTCTATCTGGTGGAGAAGACCGCCGGCATCGGCGGCGCGATGGCCCAGCTCGACAAGACCTTCCCGACCAACGACTGCGCCATGTGAATCATCTCGCCAAAACTGGTCGAGTGCGGTCGGCACTTGAACGTCGAGCTGTTAACGCTCACTGATATCATCGCGGTCTCCGGAGAAGCCGGCAGCTTCACCGTGAACCTGAAGAAGAACCCTCGCTACATCGACATGACCAAATGCATCGCCTGCGGGGTCTGCGCGGAAAAGTGCCCCAAAAAGGTGGATGACGAGTTCAACATGGGGGCCAGCAAGCGGAAGGCGGCCTATATCAAGTACGGGCAGACCGTTCCCCTCAAATATGCCATCGACGGGGAGAACTGTATCTATCTGCAGAAGGGAAAGTGCCGGGCCTGCGAGAAGTTCTGCCCCACGGGCGCTGTCAATTTCGAAGAGAAGCCCGAATTCACCTCTCGCAATGTCGGGGCCGTGATCCTGGCCCCGGGATTCACCCCTTTTGATCCGTCGATCTACGACTATTACGGCTACAACACCATTCCGGATGTGGTCACCAGCCTCGAGTACGAGCGGTTCCTGTCGGCCGGCGGCCCCTGCATGGGCCACCTGGTGCGCCCCTCGGACAGCCATGAACCCAAGCGGATCGCATGGCTCCAGTGCGTCGGCTCCCGGAGCGTGAACCGTACCGACAACGGATACTGCTCCAATGTCTGCTGCATGTATGCCATCAAGCAGGCCCTGGTCACCGGCGAACACCTCAAAGGCGATGACGCTTCCATGACCATCTTCAACATGGACATCCGGAGCCACGGTAAGGAGTTCGAGCGGTATTACGAGAACGCGCGGGAGAAGGGGGTCCGCTTCATCAAGGCCCGGCCCCACTCCTTCATGCCCGGAAAGAACAGCCGGGGCGTGGTCATGACCTACTTTACCGAGGCCGGGGAGCAGTTGAC
>JAABSP010000077.1 GCA_011390345.1 Desulfobacteraceae bacterium | reverse complement strand
GGCGGAGACGGCGGAACGGTTCGTGAGGCCCTGCGCCATAAAACCGTGGAGCGGGCTGTCATGGTCGAGATCGACGGAACCGTTGTGGAAGCGGCCCGCGGGCATCTGCCGGGTCTGAGCTGTGCCCTGGATGACCCGCGGCTCGAACTGCGCATCGAAGACGGTGTCGGATATGCGGCAAACGCTGTAGAAGCATCTGAAAAATTCGATGTGGCCATCGTCGATTCCACGGACCCGGTGGGCCCGGCCCGGCCCCTCTTCGACCGGGACTTCTACGGCAACATCTCCCGGCTCCTTTCGGCAGACGGGATTCTCGTCACCCAGGCCGAATCACCTTTCTATGACCGGGATCTTCAGCGGCCCATGCTGGCCAACCAGCGTCCCTTTTTCCCCCGCCTCCACCTCTACCTCTTCCAGAGCCTCCTCTACCCCGGGGGCCTCTGGTCCTTTGGATTCGCCTCCAAGGGGCTCTGCCCCATCCGGGATTTGGACCCGGTGCGGGTCCGAGCGGCCGGGTTTCCTTTAAACTACTATACCCCGGCCATCCACCGCGCCGCATTTGCGCTGCCGGCATTCCTTCTCGAAGACCGAGGGGCTCTGCTCGATCCGATGCCCGAATAGCGGGGGATCCACACCGCACCGAAACCGGGATTTTCCCTCCTGCAGCAGAAGCCAAAACGAAAAAAAATGGCACATCCATAAAAAAAACATTGATTCGTAAAGCCATTATGATATCAGAATATCTTTTTATTTTTTATGGACGATACCGTCCGCTGAGCGATTCGGGCGAGAAAAGAACAGGTGAGACAAAAAGAAACAATGAGAAACAAAAAGGAGAACTGCAATGAAAGCAAAACTCGTGAAGGACCTGATGGTTCCCCTGTCGGAGTATGCGACCGTCTCCAAGGACGCGACTCTTTACGAGGCGGTCAATGCCCTGGAAAAGGCCCAGGAAGAATTTGACCAGACCCGGTACCGGCACCGGGCCATCCTCATCTACGACGAGAGTAACGGGATCGTCGGCAAAGTCAGCCAGCTCGATATTCTAAGAGCGCTGGAGCCCAAATATGAAATGCTTGGCGACCCCCACTCCCTCTCCCGATTCGGATTCCCCAAAAGCTTTCAAAAGACCATGAAGGAGCAGATGAAGCTCTGGGACAAGCCCTTGTCCGATATCTGCAAAAAGGCGGCCAGGAAAAAGGTCGCAAACTTCATGTACACCCCAAAAGAGGGCGAGTTTGTTGCAGAGGAAGCCTCCCTGGACGAAGCCATCAACCAAATGGTGATGGGCCATCACCAGTCCCTTCTCGTAACCGAAGCCAAATCGAAAAAGATCGTCGGAATTCTGCGGCTCTCCGATCTCTTTACGGCCGTGTGTGAAGCCATCAGCACCTGCGAACTTTAAACCCCTATCCAAAACAGGTTTGAAAACCTCAAGATTCAAAGAGAGGAAGGTTTTTTCAATGGCAAACAATGAGAAAGCGGAATTCAACTGGAAACGGCTGGTCTTCATGTTTACCGGCATCATCCTTTTCATCGTCGTATATTATACCCCCCCATGGCCCGATGCGGTTGACCCGATGGGACAGCACTTCGAACTCTCCAGAGAGGGAAAAGGGGCACTGGCGGTCTTTCTGCTGGCCGGCACCTGGTGGGTCTTCGAGGTGGTTCCGATCGGCGTCACGAGCCTTGCCATCGGCGTTCTCCAGGCCCTCTTTCTGATCCGGCCCGCATCCGCGGCCTTCAAGGATTTCATGGACCCCTCGGTCATGTTCATCTTTGCCTCCATCGTCATCGGCCTGGTCTTCACCAAGACGGGTCTGACCAGGCGGCTGGCCTACAAGATGCTGGTGGTGGTCGGGGAGCGGACCAGCATGATCTATCTCGGCTGCTTTCTGGTTACGGCAGCCCTTACCCACATCATGGCGCACACGGCCGTGGCCGCGACCATCTATCCGCTGCTGCTGGCCATCTACAGTCTCTATGGCGAAGGCGATAAACCGACCCGGTTCGGCAAGGGGCTCTTCATGGGGATGGCCTTTGTGGCCGGTGCGGGCAGCATTGTCACCCTGCTGGGAGCGGCCCGGGGGGCTGTGGCCATCGGTTTTTTCAAAGACATCGTGGGCCGGGAGGTGGCCTTTTTCGAACTGAGCTATTACATGTTCCCGATCGGCTGGCTCATGACCTTTCTGCTCTGGGGCTTCTTCATGATCTTCTTCAAGCCGGAGAAGGACCGGATTCCGGGCCTCCGGGAGCGGGCAAAGATGCTGGACAAGGAACTGGGCCCCATCACCCGGAACGAGATCCTTGCTGCCGCCATCGTCTTTACCTGTATTATATTCATGTCCCTGCGCTCTTTTATCCCGGCACTGAAACCGATCGACAAGACTGCACTGATCCTCATCTCCACCATCCTCTTTTTCGTCTTCAATATCTTGTCGCTGGATGATCTGGAAGATATCCCCTGGAACATCATCCTGCTCTTTTCCGGGGCAATGAGCATCGGCTTCTGCCTCTGGGAGACGGGCGCGGCCAAGTGGCTGGCCATCAACTGGCTGGTCATGTTCCAGGATGCCAACTGGTTCATCTTTGTCATGGCCATCGCCTTCTTTGTCATGATGATGACCAACTTCATCATGAATGTCGCGGCCATCGCGATCTCCCTGCCGGTGGCCCTGGTCATCGCCCCCTACCTGAGCGTGGCCCCGGAGGTGATTCTCTTCTCCTCCCTGGTGGTCTCCGGCATGCCTTTCCTCCTGCTGGTCGGCGCGGCCCCCAACGCGATCGCGTACGACTCCAAGCAGTTCACCACCGGAGAGTTCTTTCTCTACGGGATCCCGGCCAGCATCATGCTGATGATCGTGACAGGATTTGCCGTCCTGATTCTCTGGCCTTTGATGGGGATGCCGATCACAATCCCGTGATAGCTGGTAACTATCTGCAGAAGCGCTGCTGACAGCGCCCGGCCAATCGCGTAAGAATCAAACAAGGAGGTTTCGGAAAGGCAGATCGCTTTTCCGGCCTCCTTTTTTTTTCTTGTATATCTGCTTTCGTATGATAAATTTGGCAATACCCGATGCGCTGGCATCCGGATCGGTCTCCGCCTCTCTTTGCAGACGGCTCCGGGGATAAAGGACTTCGACACTTTACTTTCCCGGTAATTACTGATAAAAACATTCAAAAATGAAACAGCCGCGATGGAAGGTAAGGCATAAGCAAGAACCCACTCCCCGAAACGGAATTCATGAACGGATTCGATGAAGCACTCCGCATCCTTCTTGTGGAGGACAACCGGCAGGATTTTATCTCTATTCGACGGGCGCTGGAGAAACGGCGCATCCCGAGCCGGATTACACTTTTCGACAATTCGAATCAGGCATTGGACCGGCTGCTGGTCGATGCCGGGGCATTTGACATCGCGGTCATCACCCAGCGGCTTAACAATGGCGGGTCCGGCCTGGACCTCTGCCATCGGCTCTTTGAAAAGGAGCATCCGGTTCCCCGGATTCTGCTGGCGGAAAACGAAGATCTGGGCCATCAACTGAAAAAAATGCACTTTATCAATGAGTATCTGACCAAGGATGAGAACCGGAAGTATCTTGGGGTGCTTCCCATGATCATCTCGGAAGTGGTCTCGCAGTATCGGGAGAAGCGGCTTCAGGATCAGCAGAAAAGGGCCGTGCAGGCCATTGAGAACCGGTTCCGTACCGTGCTTGCGCATGTCGCGGATGGCATCATCATTGTGGATACGGCCAAAAAGATCCGCCTGGCCAACCGTGCCGCCAGAGAGATTCTGGATCGGGAAAAGGAAAAACTGATCGGCGAGACCTTCGACCCTCCCACGATTCCGGGACAGACCTCAGAGATCGAATTTTACAAAAAATCGGGGAAGCGGGTCATTGCGGAGATGCGGGCTGTGGAGATCGAGTGGTGGGGGGAGACCGCATATCTGGCCTCGCTGCGGGACATCACCTATCGAAAGCAGATGTCGGATGCCCTGAAGACCGCAAACAAGATCCGAAACCAGATCATCTCGGAGCTGAAAAAGGCCAACAGCAAGGTTCTGGAGCAGCAGAAGGCCGTGATCGAAGAAGAAAGGCTCAAGGTGCTGCTCCAGATCGCCGGGGCCACTGCCCATGAGCTGAACCAGCCCCTGACCGTGCTTCTCGGCAGCATCGAGCTGATGGGGATTAATCGGGATGATCCCGAAAAAGTGCTGAGCTATGTGGACCGGATCGAAAAGGCCGGAAAACGGATCTCCAACATTGTCAAGCAGATTCAGACCATCCAGTATGACGATGCCTCCCCCGGCGGAACCGCAAACCCCGATTATCAGATCCGGTTCGATCAGGAGGCCGAGATCCTGGTGGTGGAGGAATCGGATGCCGATTACGAGAAGCTCCGGGATATCCTGAGCCCCTATCCCAATGCCCGATTGAACCGGGCCAGGAACATGAGCCGGGCCCTGGGGAAGATCACCACCGGGAACTATGATCTGATCCTTTCCGAATATCTGGTCTCGGACGGCAATGCCATGGATCTGCTTCAGTATCTTCGCGAGGGAAACCATTCTATTCCGCTGGTAGTGATCACGGGACAGGGGGATGAGATGATCGCCTCCCAACTGATCCAGTCCGGCGCTTTCGACTATATCCCCAAAAACCGGGTTAGCGATGCGCCCCTGATCCGGATCATCCTGAACACCCTGGAAAAGGCCCGGCTCAAAAAGGAGATCCGGAAGGTCCACCAGCGGATGGCCGAGATGTCGGTCATGGACGAGCTGACCGGGCTGTACAACATCCGCTACTTCAAAAGCGCGATCAATCAGGAGATGGCCCGGGCCAAGCGGTACGGGACCGAGCTGGTACTCTGCATGTTCGATCTGGATCACTTCAAGGCCGTCAACGACACCTATGGCCATCCGGTGGGAGACAAGATCCTCTCCCGGATCGGACGGATGCTCAGGGAATGGATCAGAAGAAGCGATGTGGCCTGTCGATACGGCGGTGAGGAGTTTGTGATCATCCTTCCCCATACGGACATGGAAAATGGACGGATCATGAGCGACCGGTTCCGGAAGAGCGTGGCCCTCGACCCCTTTGACTGCGGGTCCGCAAAGATTCCGGTGAGCATCAGCATGGGCATTGCGGGCTATCCGGAGACCAATGCCAAAAACGTAAAGGAACTGATCGATCAGGCCGATCAGGCCCTCTACCAGGCCAAAGCCAACGGAAGGAACCGGGTGGTACTCTATCATCCCGACATTCCCAAAGAGAACAAAGAGAACAAAAAACTTTCCGCATTCGATGCCATTGATGATCCGGAGCCGGCCAATCCGGACTTGACAAAAAAAAATCAATAATTTAAACATTCTCATTACAGTCTTTATTCATCCCTTACGGAAAGAGAAGATTGATGATTCAGAGCAGCCTCGGACTCCTTGTTTTCATTGCTCTGGCCTGGGCAATCAGTGAAAACCGGAAAAACATCTCCTGGGGATATGCAGCCGTGGGTTTTTCCATACAACTGGTCACAGCTTTCATTCTGCTGAAAATCTCCTGGTTCACCGCCATATTTATCCAGTTGAACCATTTGATCCTCGCACTGGAGGCCGCGACAAAGGCCGGAACCTCCTTTGTCTTCGGGTATCTTGGAGGCGGCGAACTCCCCTTTCCCCCTTACGAACCGGGGGCCGCCTACATCCTCGGATTCCGCGCCCTGCCCCTGATTCTGCTGATGAGTGCCCTCTCCTCTCTGTTTTTCTATTGGAATCTGCTTCCGGCCGTGGTAAAAGGGTTCTCCCGGGTTCTGCAGAAAACATTGAAACTCGGGGGCGCCGAAGGACTCGGGGTGGGCGCGAACATCTTTCTGGGGATGGTGGAATCGCCGCTCTTCATCCGGCCATATCTGGAGCGGATGACCCGCAGCGAGATCTTCACCCTGATGACCTGCGGCATGGCCACCATCGCCGGCACGGTGATGGTCATCTATGCGGGTCTGCTGGAAGGGATCATCCCCAACGGAATGGGCCACATTCTGACGGCCTCTATCATCAGCGCACCGGCCGCTGTCACCGTGGCAAAGATCATGATCCCGGAAACCAAGCCTTTGACCCCGGGGGAACTGGCCGCGCCAGAGGCATTTTCGGGCGCGATGGATGCGATCACCAAAGGAACCTTACAGGGCGTTACGCTGTTGATCAACATCATCGCGATGCTGATCGTTCTGGTGGCAATGGTTCATCTGATCAACAGCCTTCTCGGCCTTCTCCCGGCGCCGGGCGGAACGTCGATTACACTTCAGGGTATCCTGGGGCATCTGATGGCACCGGTGGTCTGGCTCATGGGGGTTCCCTGGGCCGAGGCCCAGGCCGCGGGAAATCTGTTGGGCATCAAGACGATCCTGAACGAATTCATCGCATATGTGGAGATGAGCCGCCTCCCCGAGGGGACATTGAGCCCGAAAAGCCTTATGATCATGACCTACGCCCTCTGCGGATTCGCCAATCCCGGAAGTCTGGGGATCATGATCGGCGGCATGGGAACCATGGCCCCCTCCCGGCGGAAGGAGATCGTCTCCCTGGGATTGAAATCGATAGTGGCCGGCACCATCGCTACCTCCATGACCGGCGCAGTGGTGGGAATAATTGGCTAAGGAGAAAAGATGAAAGAGCAGACGATCCTCCGCATTCTGCTGGTGGAGGACAACCCCCACGATGCGGTCGCGTTTCGGAGAGCGTTTCAGAATGAAACGGTTCCCGCAGCCGTCACCCATTATATCAAAGCCGAAGAAGCGCTGCCCCGGGCCCTCTCCGATGCGGATGCCTTTGATCTCATCGTCACCGATTACAAGCTTCCCGGCATATCGGGTCTGGAGTTCTGCAATGCATTGATTGCAGCAGATATCGAGCTGCCCATCGTGCTGCTGACGGGCGGCGGAACCGAAGCCCTTGCGGTGAAGGCAATGCGTGCGGGTGTGGATGATTACCTGATCAAGGATGGGGATGGAGGATATCTGAAACTCCTGCCGGTGGTCCTCCATTCGGTGTTGGAAAAGTATCGGGACCGTATTGCCCGCAAGGAGGCCGAGAGCCGCCTGGAGGAGCAGATCCGCCTCAACCAGAAGATGGAGGCCATCTCTACTCTGGCCGGCGGCATCGCGCACAACTTCAACAATATCCTGAGCATCATCAGCGGCAATATCGAGCTGATCCATGTGGATCTCAAGGTCGATCACCTTTTGGACCGTTATCTCACCCCCATCAATTCTTCTGTCTCACGGATGTCCCGGCTCACGGATCAGCTTCTGGCCTTTGCCGGAAAAGGGAAATACCGTCCCCAGCAGATCCATATGAGCGAGGTCGTCTCCGGATTTCTGCCGACGATGACCCGCAGGCTCTCCCACATCCGTCTTCATACGGACCTGGTCCTGCAGCTTCCCCAGGTAAAGGCCGATGCCTCTCAGATCCAGATGGCGCTCTCGGCCATCATTCAGAATGCGGCTGAAGCCATCAAGGGATCGGGAGATATCCACATCCGGACTTCCGAAGAAGAGATCGATGCGGCCGAAGCCAATGGCCATCCGGATGCGCGCCCGGGCCTCTATGTCCGTCTGACGGTGGAAGACAATGGCAGCGGAATGTCTGCAGAGACCCGCGCCAGGATCTTCGACCCCTTTTTCACCACGAAGCTGCAGGGCCGGGGCATGGGAATGGCAGCGGTTTTCGGCATCGTAAAGAACCACGACGGATGGATCGATCTCGACTCAAAGCCGGGATCGGGAACCACGATCCATCTCTATATCCCAACGATTCCCAATGGAAAGGGTGCGGATATCGCATCCAGGGCCGATATGATTCGGGGATCGGGAACCCTGCTGCTGGTGGAGGATGAACCTATGGTCATGGAAGTAACCCAGGCGATGCTGGAACGGCTCGGGTACAAGGTATTCAAGGCGCTGACGGGCCAAAAAGGCATCGATCTTCTTTCAGAGCAGAAAGATAAGATCGATCTGGCCATCCTCGATATCGGGCTTCCCGATATCCGGGGAGATGAGGTCTACCGGCAGATGAAGGAAATCTTTCCGGATCTCAAGGTGCTCGTTTCCAGCGGCTATGCCAGAGAAGAGGTCTTCCAGGAGATGGAGATTCCGGCCGCGGCCTTTATCCAGAAGCCCTACTCCTTCTCGGTGCTGTCAGCCAAGCTGGAGGAGATTCTTAAACCCGATAATGATGCGGAAAAGATCCGGGAGGAATGATGGATATCCGACGAAATTCGTCGATCCTTCGGATATTGCTGGTTGAGGATAATGACCACGATGCGATTGCACTCGAACGAACCCTGAAGCAGAGTTCCGGCAACATCCAGATCCAGCGGTTCACCCAGGCCAAAGGAGTCCTCGATCACCTCTGGAAAGGGGAGTATATCTATGACGCGGTCCTGGTGGACCATAAACTTCCGGGAAAATCCGGAATGGATCTCTGCCTGGAACTGGTTCAAAATATCCCCGACACCCCGATCATTCTGATGACCGGCGTCGGAGACGAGAAGCTTGCGGTAACTGCGTTGAAGGCCGGGATTGCCGATTATCTGACCAAAGACAACAGCGGCGGATATCTGGATCTGCTCCCCCTGGTAATCCAGGAGGCCATGGGAAAAAAGCAGGATCTTCTGGAAAAGCGGCAGACCCAGTTCCAGTTGCTGAAGGCAAAGCAGGAGGCCGAAGCCGCAAACGAGGCCAAAAACCGCTTCCTGGCCACCATCAGCCATGAACTTCGCACCCCCCTAAATGCCATCACCGGAATGATCGATCTTGTTCTCTCCACGGATCTGACGCCCAGTCAGCGGGAGTATCTCGAGACAGCATGGTCTGCTACCGGAGAAATGGGAAGGCTGGTCAACGATCTGATCGATTTTGCCGGAATCGAAACCGGCAGGCTGGAGATCATCGAGAAGGATTTTGTCATTCGAAGATTTCTGGACCGGCTCTTGAAATCCCTCTTTTTCGGATATCGACACAAGAAGATCGATTATCGAATCGAGGTGGACCCGCAGATCCCGGAAATGATTTACGGCCCCCAGGACCGGCTCAGGCAGATTCTGTCCAATATGCTCGACAACGCCATTAAATTTACCCGGGAAGGAAATGTCACTTTGAGGGTAAATCAGGCTGTCGAAAGCGAAAAAGAGATCATTTTGAAGTTTTCCGTGATCGACACCGGCATCGGCATTCCCCCTGATAAACTCCAGAAGATCTTTGAGCGCTTCACCCAGGGAGACAGTTCCACAACCCGCCAGTACGGAGGGCTGGGGCTGGGGGCATCCATCGCGCAACGGCTCGTGGTGCAGATGGGGGGCCGGATCTGGGTCGAAAGCAAGGTCCATCAGGGAAGCGCCTTCCATTTCACCGTGCGGGTCAAACCCGGAAAAGAGACCGCTTTGGCAAATCCAAAGGAGAAGCCCCTGGAGAAAAAAGGATTGCAGGTCCTGCTGGCCGAGGACAATCCCTTCAACCAGAAGCTGGTAATGGCCATCTTGAACATGCGGGGCCATGAGATCACTGTGGCCCGGAACGGTAAAGAGGCGGTGGCGGCCTTTGGACGAGCCTCCTTTGACATGATTCTCATGGACATCCAGATGCCGGAGATGGATGGATTCGAGGCCACCATGCAGATTCGCAATCAGGAGAAAAAGAAAGGGCTTACCCATACGCCAATCATCGCGATGACCGCACATGTCATGGAAAAGGATCGGGATCTTTGCTTTTCGGCCGGAATGGATGCCTTTATCAGCAAGCCGATTCGAAGAGAGGAATTCCTCTCGCTGGTGGAAAATCTGGCTCAGGATCACCAAAAGAAGAAAGAATCGGAAGGCGTTTGCGGGGATGCGCCTCTTCCAGGAGTTGATGAAGACCGGATACTGGACAAAAATTTTCTCATGAACATTGTCGGGGGGAATTCAGACCTGATCGAGGAACTGCTTCAGATCTATCAGGATAACCTTCCCAAACTCCTGGACCAGATCCGGGAGGGGATTGAGACGGAAAACGGAGATACGCTTCGTTTCGGGGCTCACGCATTGAAGGGCATGAGCCTCAATCTTTCCGCAAAAGCGGTGGCCGATATCGCACTGAAGCTGGAAAATTACGGCAAATCCGGAGATATCGAGAGCGCTGTGGGTTGTCATGGACTGCTGAAACAGGAGATTACGCGCTTAGAGGTTGCAATGGAACATTTATTAGAGGAGTTAAAGGGATAATGATCGATCAGCAGCAGGGAATGATACATGTTCTGGTTGCCGACGATGACATGGGACAGAGGCTGCTGCTACGCAGCGCGCTGGAATCTGCCGGCTATCTTGTGCGGGAGGCCGAAAATGGCCGGGACGCGCTGGAAAAGCTTTCCGCAGAGCCGGATATCCGCCTGCTCCTGACCGATCTGGCCATGCCCGGGATGGATGGCTTTCAACTGATCCGGACCATCCGGGAGCAGGAGATCCGCTACACCTATATCATTGTCCTCACCGCAAGCGACGACCGGGAGTCGCTGATCCAGGCCCTCTCCCTGGGCGCGGACGACTATCTGACCAAACCGGTCTTTCCCGATGAGCTGAAGCTGCGGCTCCAGGGGGGAAAGCGGCTGATCCGGCTGGAGGGTCAGGAGGCGCTGATCTTCTCCATGGCAAAGCTGTCGGAGTACAGAAGCGAGGAGACCGGGTTCCATCTGGAGCGGGTCTCCCACTACACCCGGATCCTGGCCCGCTATCTGGCGAAAAAACATGCCGAAATGGAGATCACGCCGGTGATGGCCGATGAGATATCCATGGTGAGTCCTCTTCACGACCTGGGCAAGGTCGCCATACCGGACAATATCCTCCACAAGCCGGGAAAGCTCACCGCAGAGGAGTGGGAGATCATGAAGAATCATACCACCATCGGCGCGAAATTCATCAAGGAGATCTACGACAAGACGGGTTCTCCTTTTCTCTGGATCGGATATCAGGTTGCGATGTTCCACCATGAACGGTGGGATGGTAACGGATATCCAAGGGGGCTGTCCAGAGAAGAGATTCCGGTCTCTGCGCAAATCATGGCAATCGCGGATGTCTATGATGCGCTGACCAGCGAGCGATGCTACAAAAGCGCCTTTTCCCACGAAAAGACGCTGGAGATCATCCGTTCGGAGCGGGGGAAGCAGTTTAACCCGAAGATCTTAGATGCCTTTATGGAGAATGAGGAGAAGATTGTCGAGATCCGGAAGCGTTTCCAGGATGCGGTGGAGATGTAACCGGCATCAGCCCGTTATTTGAAAGGAAGTCCGCAAATTCCTCCCAAAAAACCTCCCAGTCCCCGGGGCAGTCATTGTGCCCCCCGTTGCAGGGGATAAACCGGCAGTTTGCCGCAGCCTCACAGAGCCTTTCCCCGTGGCGGAAGGGGATGACCTCATCCCTCCGGCCATGCAGCACCAGTACCGGACCCGCATAATTTCGGACCACGGAAAGGTTGTCAAAAGGATCTCGGATCAGAAAAGGCGGCGCCAGATATCGGGGGGCAAAGGCCTTTGTGCCGGTAAAAGTTGACAGGAGCACCAGCGCGGCCGACGGCCGCTGCGATGCCAGAGAGCAGACCGCCCCACCGCCCAGGGACCGCCCCAGAAGAACGATCTTCGATGGGTCCGTTTCGGGCCGGCCGATCAGCATGTCATAGGCCGCAGCAAAGGTCTCTGTAATGCTCTGTTCCGATGGAGATCCCTCGGAACGGCCATAGCCGGGATACTCCACCAGCAGCACCCCGATCCCCATCCGGGTCAGGGACCGCATCTCATCGGGCCAGTAGTCGATGATCTCCCCGTTTCCGTGGCCGAAGATCACCGCAGGCCGGGGCATCTCCCCTTCCCCTCCTCCTTCGGGTCTCATGTACCAGGTCTCTATCCTCCTGAAATCGAGGGTGAGCCAGATCCGCTCCACCCCCGGGATCTCCCGGGGCTCTGCCGGGGCATCGATTAAATATATCGGAAAGATGATTTTCCGCTGGAGGAGAAAGAGGAGGCCGCAGTAGATGAGATAGATGACCAGGACCGTTGCGGCCATTTTCATGGGATCAAAGCCCCAGAGCTTCATGGATCAGCACCACCCGGATGCCTCTTTCGGGAAAGGATCTTTCGGTGATGGCCCATAAGTTGCAGATCCTGCCCAAACCGATGCAGAAGTATCCGTTCCGGTGGAAAAAAACGATGCTCAGGGGGTCGTCAACTGTAATGGGGGCCGTAATATCGAACCCCGACCAGATAGGGGTGGTCCGCCTCTGCGGCCTCCTCACACCATTTGACCTCGGCAACTTTGAGCCAGGGCCAAAATTCCGGAAAGCGGCGTTTGCCGTTTTCCCCTTTGATGATCAGCGTAGTTCCCGGCTTCAAAAAGGAAGGCGATCGAAAGGAGAGGCCCCCTTCGGAAGTATCCACTGTTTTTCCCTGGCTGTAGGCATAGCTCTTGAAAAAGCCCCACTGGATGGAGCCCTCCTCCTGGTAGCGGTTATGCGTCCGCTTCTCGATGAATGCGCCCATTTTCCATACCTCCTCGATATAATGGTTGGGGTAACTGCCAGCAAAAAAGCATCGTCAGATTATCATCATTTCAAATGTCAGATTATGGATCGAGCAATGATATAAGATCCAATTCTCCGCTGAAAGAACTCCAACTTCCGTATCGTCGATCCCTCAATGCATTTCTGGCTGTTTCGGCTTCCGGCACTATACTGAGGAAGAAGAGGTATGTCAATTCCTTTTTTCGGCCAGATGGAAGGTTTTTTCTGAAAAAGGGAAAGCCCGAGTTGCAGGCATAAAAAACGGGCTGCAGGCATAAAAAAAGGGGCGCGGACATTGCCGCAACCCCTGAATCTTTTATGGTAGGCGGTGCAGGATTTGAACCTGCGACTTCTACCGTGTGAAGGTAGCACTCTCCCACTGAGTTAACCGCCCAAAGCGTTTTCTGCTACCCTTATAGACGGAATCGGTCGGAGCGTCAAGGGTTTTTTCCCGGGTCTTTTGGATTTTCTTCGGGCCTGGCTGTTTCTGCTTCGGATGCATGGCTCTCTTGTGATCCGGCTTGGGCCCCTTCAAAAGGTTCGTCCGAAAGAGGCGTTTCCCTTTCCTCGGAAAGAGACTCGATCTCCTTGGGGGTCGGCAGATCCTTCAAGTCCTTGAGATCGAAGAGTTCCAGAAACCCCTTTGTGGTGGCATAGATCAGGGGCCGGCCCGGGATCTCTTTTCGGCCCAGCACCTTGATCAGGCGCCGCTCCAGCAGCATCCGGATCACCCCGCCGCAGTCCACCCCCCGGATCAGCTCGATGTCGCTGCGGATGATCGGCTGCTTGTATGCGATGATGGCCAGTGTCTCCAGAGCCGCCTTGCTCAGCCGGGCCGGATGGGGCTGGAGAAACTTTTTGATCCACTCGGCATATTCAAGACGGCTCCTGAGCTGATAGCCCCCGGCCACCTCCCGAAGAGAGAAGCCCCCTTTTCGGGCCTCGTAATCCGCTGAAAGCTGATCCAGTGCCCTTTGGATCGAATCCGGCTCCGCTGGCGTCAGCACAGCTTTGAGCCGTTCCAGGGTCACCGGCTCTTTAGAGACAAAAAGCAGGCTCTCGATGATGTACTTCAGTTCTCCGGTCATATGTAGAAGATGCGCAGCGCCCCAGCCTGTGCGCCCTGGGAGATGCTGATCAGCCCCAGCTTTGCCATCTCCAGGATCGCGAGAAAGGTGACGATCATCTCCGGCTTTACCGCATTTTTCGGAAAAAGATCGCCAAATGCGGCAGAGCCCTGAACCTCCAGCAGCTCGATCAGCTCCGTGATTCGGTCTTTGATGGAGATCCGCTCTTCGCTCAGATCGATCCGATGATCTGCGGAGATCCGCTCCAGCACCCGGCTGAACGCGTGGATCAGCTCGAAGAGGCCGGCTTTGATCTCCCGCTCTTGGGGTGCGGCCGAAAGTTCCGCAGAAGAGGGCTGCCGGGAGAAGATCGACTCCCCCAGCAGATCGCGCGCGGAGAGTTCCTCGGCCGCGGCCTTCATCTTCAGGTACTCCATCAGGGGCCGGGTGATCTCCATCCGCGGATCTTCACCCTCCTCTCCGTCCAGTGGAGAGGCCGGCAGCAGCATCTTCGACTTGATCTGGGTCAGGGTCGCGGCCATGAGCAGAAAATCCCCGGCCACATCGATGCTCAGGGCCTTCATCAGCTCCAGATAGCCCAGATACTGATCCGTAATGAACGCGATCGGGATGTCGTAGATATCCACCTCGTTCTTCTGGATCAGGTAGACCAGAAGATCCATGGGGCCTTCGAAGACATTCTCCAGCCGCACCTCATACCGGTCGATCATCGAGAGGGCATCCATCAGATCCGGATCGCGGACCGCACCTCCTCCATTGTGGCCTGGGAGACCCTTCGGGCCTTGTCGCCGCCGGTGACGATGATCTCGGCCACGGTTTCGGGCCGGCTTTCGTAATAGATCCGCCGCTCCCGCATGGGGGTAAGATATTCGACCAGGTTTTCGGCCATCATCTTCTTGCACTGGACGCAGCCGATGCCGGCCGAACAGCACTGCCCCTCCACCTCCTGAACCGTCTCACCGGGGCTGTAGAGCTTATGGAAGTCGAAGACATTGCAGATCACGGGGTTTCCCGGATCGCTCTTCCGGGCCCGGTCCGGGTCCGTGATCATCTGGGAGACCTTCTTTCGGATCTCATCGGGCGCGTCGGAGAGAAAGATCGCGTTGTTGTAGCTCTTGCTCATCTTCCGCCGGTCCAGCCCCAGGATCTTGGGCGTCGGCGTCAGCACCGCATCCGGCTCCGGAAAGACTTTTCCGTAGAAATAGTTGAAGCGCCGAGCGATCTCTCTGGTGATCTCCACATGCGGAACCTGATCCACCCCCACGGGAACCCCGTCGGCCTTGTACATGATGATATCCGCTGCCTGGAGCACCGGGTATCCGAGAAAGCCGAAGGTGGAAAGATCCTTCTTCTCCAGTTGGACGATCTGATCCTTATAGGTCGGATTCCGCTCCAGCCAGGGAACCGGCGTGATCATCGAGAGCAGCAGAAATAGTTCCGCATGCTCTTTGACGTGGGACTGGACAAAGAGGGTGCTTTGCTCCGGCGAGAGGCCCGCGCTGAGCCAGTCGAGCATCATATCCTTGACATAGTCCGCGATCCGGCTCGGATCTTCGTAATCGCTCGTCAGGGCATGCCAGTCCGCGATAAAAAAGAAGCAGTCATAATCCTCCTGCATCTTGACCCAGTTCTCCAAAGCGCCGTGATAGTTGCCGAGATGGAGCTGGCCAGTGGGGCGCATGCCGCTGAGGATTCGTTTTTTGGTGGTCATTTTCGTCTGTTTCTCCTGTTGTTCAAAAAAATGATTATGCGCTTCCGGTTCCGGTTCCGGAAAGTCTACTCCACATAGCCGATTTGGGGGGAAAAATCAATCTTTCAGATGCCGATCCGCTTGAACATGAAAGGGCCGCAGATGAAGATCCAGAAGGATGCTGCCAGCAGAAACGGAATTTTCATCCAGAGAGGATGGGCCAACAGTATCCCGGCAAAGGGAACAAAGAGAGCGATGAGGGGGACGATCCCCAAGGCAAAACGGGCAAGTCTTGCCAAAAACCCTTTTGGATCACTCATGCCCACAGCCCTCCTTTCAAGCCCCTCGAAGAGGGCCGCGGCCGAAAGGGCGCTTCCTGCCAGAAGAGCGCTTTTCGACGGATTCCAGAGCGCCAGCCCCAGCCCCAGGATGACCCAGAAGAAGCGGGGGCCCCATCCATTCAGAAAAGCCGGGTCATTTTCATCGAACCGGAACAGAAAATAGAAGAAGAGCAAGGCAAAACCTCCCAAAAGCCATCCGCCCAGTACGCCGAGAAGGGAATGGACCCCGAGATAGAGCTGCGCGATCCCCACCCCGGCAATGAGGGGCCCGCACAGAACCAAAGCGCCAAAAGAGGGCGCCATGACAAAAATCCCCCCAAAGATCACCATCGCGGCCTGAGCATGGGCGCTGGGAAGTTTTAAAGAGCGCTGGGAGGGTTCGAACGGCCCCACCAGCCGATCGATATCGCTTCCGGGGCTGATGCCGTAAAGCGCCGGCGGATCGGCCAGAGAATGAATGGCCGCGTTTCCCTGCATGAAGAGGAGAAAGACCAGCATAAGAATCCAACCCCGCCGACGGTTCCCCAGCCAGTATACCATCGGCAGCAGCACCATATATACGACCGGACTGCCCAGTTGAAAGAGATAGAAGAGAAAGGGGTCCATCCCCACAGATCCATATTCCAGCAGCATTGAAAACCGGTTCATCCATGCCTCCTGAACTCTGCAATCATTGCTGCCTCCATTTTTTTCCTTTAACCATTTGCCGGTTCTTCAACTCTTATTTTCCTTTTTTTTCAGCCAATGGGCTTTCCGATTCGCTATTCTTATCCTGCCCCGCAGACTCCTTTCTGCAGGATCTCTTCTGGAAAATACCATATTTTTCATTCCGGAATAAAGGTATAACCCCATTTTTTTCTGGCAGCGCCCGGCATCGCACTCCTGCTGGCGGCAGTGACGCGGCCGGAGCCGGAAAGAGAGCGTGTGCGAGCCCTGGCCCCAGCCATTGTCGCGGCCTGTTTATAGCCGTTTTCCAATGGGCTGCCCTGTGAACCAGTGCGCTTTCTGCCAGTGCTTTTTCTTAAGGTTCAAAAGGCTGTAGCGCATGGCCGATTGCGGTGAAAAGTGAAAAGAATTTACTCCTTTTTCCCGCTCTTTTTACAGATTTATCCCTATTTCGTCAACGCCAAAGACGGGCTATTCTATAGACACGATAGAATTTCCCAAAAGAAGAGGTGAAAACCGTTAAAAGAGGGAGGAGGGGCCATGCAGACAACATATACACTGGAAAACCGTTTCAATCATGATCCCATCGGACTGGAAAATGTGGTGCATCAGTATCTGGACAGTGTGATGCCCCAGCCCATGGAAGGCAAAGTGACCGCACTTATCAGCCCCCACGGCGGCTATGATACGGCTGGGTCCGCCGCGGCTCACGGCTATCGTCTTGTGGACCCGGCCGCAGTGCGCCGGGTCTTTATCCTCGCGCCGACCCATCAGGTACGCTTCCGGGGGGTATCGATTCCCGATAAAGGGTTCCTGGAAAGCCCTTTGGGCGCGATCAATATCGACCGGGAAGCATGCGACCATCTCATGGATGGCCCCCTGTTCGATTTTGTACCGGAGGCGCATGGGGATGAATATCCCATCGCGTATCAGCTCCCTTTCCTGCAGGGGGTTCTCGGGGGCTTTCAAATCGTTCCGCTGGTGGTGGGGCAACTCCATGACGGAGACCATGAAATCATTGCCCACAGCCTGAAAGAGCAGATCGAAAAACATGATCTGGTCATCGCCAGTTCCGATTTCACCCATCAGGGGAAGCGGTACAACTACGCCCCCTTTGTAACGGATATTCGCAAACAGGTGGGTCTTCTGGACATGGGCGCGATCGAGCTGATCCTCCGGGGCAACACTCGCGGCCTGATGGACTATATCCGCAGGACCGGTGCGACCATCTGCGGGGTGCATACCATCGGAATTCTGATGGAACTCCTGTCGCGGGAGAGCAGCGGAAAGGTGCAGTCCTACTATACCTCCGGCGATATCAACGGCAACGATCTGGAAAGCGTCAGTTTTGCATCCATTGCCTTCTCCTCTCCTGAGGGATGGGCATAATCGATTTTCAATTCCGAATAAAAAGGAGAATCATGCCTCAAGAGTACAGCATGGAACGGAAACAGATGGTGGAACGGCAGTTGAAGAGAAGAGATATTCATGATCCGCTCGTGCTGAGAGCCATGGAGACGGTCCCCCGGGAGGCATTTATCCCGGAGAATATGCATACTTTTGCATATGAGGACCGTCCCCTGCCCATCGGCGAGGATCAGACCATCTCCCAGCCCTACATCGTTGCGCTGATGACTCAGGCCCTGGAGCTGACCCCCAAGGACCGGGCCCTGGATATCGGCACCGGCTCGGGGTATGCAGCCGCGATCCTCAGCCGGATCGCGGAAAAAGTCTACAGCGTAGAGCGGTACAAATCTCTTGCCGATACGGCTAAAGAGCGTTTTGCCCGTCTCTGCTACGACAACATCTGGATTCTGGAAGGCGACGGGACCCTGGGCTGGCCAGAGCATGCCCCCTATGATGCGATCGTGGTCACGGCCGGCGGCCCCGATGTTCCCCAGGCCCTGCTGGACCAGCTTGTTGTGGGCGGAAGACTGTTGATTCCCGTGGGAAAGACTCTTCAACTGCAGGAACTGGTCAGAGTCCGCAGAACCGGCCAAGACGAATTCGAACGGGAGAAACTGACCGATGTCCGCTTTGTCCCCCTGATCGGCGAGCAGGGATGGGAGGAGAATGCCCAAAGATAATCATAGACTACACTCTTTCCCCCAACAATATAAAGAATCGACCCCATACCCATTCCCGCGCATTCTTTTTTATACTCTTAAACAGATCTTTTGAAAATCACCATTTATCCGCTTTTTATTGGGTTTTTATTGGGTTTTTGTTGGGCCGGTTTATACCGGCATTCAAAAACCCTGAAAACAAACCAAAAACAAAAAGGAGGGCTTATGCGTATGGGCAAAAGAATGACAGCCATTCTGACAGCCGCCATTATTCTCATCTTCATCGGAGCTGCACAAGGAGCAGTGGTGGTGATTCAAGTGACGGCCCAGAGCATCACCGATGCAGTGGAGGACGAACTGCAGCAGGACCCGATGGTTCCGGCCCAAACCATCGATGTCTCTACAAATGATGGTATTATCACACTTTCGGGTATGGTAGGCAACCTCGATGCCAAAGAGCGTGCCCAACGGATCGCGGGGACGGTCAAAGGGGTGGTTGCGGTGATCAACAACATCCGGGTGATGCCGTCGGAGCGCCGAAATGATCAGCAGATCGAAAACGATGTAAAGACCGCACTGCTGTTGGACCCGGCCGCGGACTCCTATGAGGTGGATGTCGCAGCCGACAACGGTGTGGTGACACTGGCCGGCAAGGTCGATTCCTGGCAGGAAAGAGAGCTGGCGGCCGAGGTGGCCCAGGGCGTTCGGGGTGTGCTTGCGGTCAACAACAACATCGCGGTGACCCAGCAGGAAAAGCGGAGGGATGCTGAAATCAAGGCCGACATCCGGGCCCGCCTGAAGAACGACGAGCTGGTGGACAATGCGCTGATCGATGTGAAGGTGAACAGCGGAAATGTCACCCTGTCCGGCGTTGTAGGCAGCAGTGCCGAGAAGAGCCAGGCCATCACCGACGCCTGGGTCACCGGCGTTGAGACCGTCACCGCAGACAACCTTCAAGTCGAGCGCTGGGCAAGAGATCCGGAACTGCGAGGCGACAAATATACAGCGCTCACCGACAGCGATATCAGAGAGGGTGTGGAGAATGCGCTGCTCTACAATCCCCGTGTCGGCTCTTACAACATCACCACGCAGGTGAATGATGGTGTCGTCACCCTCAGGGGAAAGGTCGAGGATCTCAATGCCAAAAGAGCGGCGGCAAAAGAGGCCCGGAACATTGTCGGCGTCCAGAAGGTGGAGAATCGGCTCAAGGTCCGCGGCAAAGATCGGGTTGACAATCAGAAGATCGAAGAGCGGGTGAGCGATGCCTTTGCCATCGATCCGACCATCAGCCAGTACGAGATCACCGTCAATGTGGAGAACGGCATCGCCCGCCTCTACGGCACGGTCGATTCCTACTATGAAAAGGCTCTGGCCGATGACGAGGCCTCGAAGGTGAACGGCGTAGTTGCAGTGGACAATAATCTTGTCGTTACAGAAGTCACCGAGCCACTGATATCCGATCCCTATGTGGATAACTGGTATGTCTATGATTATGACTGGTACGATTATCAGCCCGGCTACACCTTCACCACCGATGCCGAGATCAAAGACGAGATCGAAAGCGAATACTTCTGGAGCCCCTTTGTGGACGGCGGTGACATCAACATCTCGGTGCAGGACGGAACCGCGACCCTCACCGGAAACGTCGATTCCTGGGCCGAGCGGTATTCGGCCACCGAAAATGCGCTGGAAGGCGGCGCGACCTGGGTGGAGAACGAATTGACCATCGAATAAGAATGCTTCTCAACAGAGGGGTAGATATCTCCCGTTTCTCTACCCCTTTTCTACTATAACCCCTTTTCTACTATAAATGATGGGCTGCGGAACGTCTCCGAGCCCATCATTTTCACCCGATATTTTCCCAATTTCTCCCAAATCCCCCTGTAAATCCCCTACCGGCCTTAAAAAAGTTCATGCATTATCTCACTGCCGGAGAAAGAGGGCATCCTGCAATTTTTTCGGATAAGTTGAACCAATGATTGACAGGATATCCGGTTTTACCTATAATTCTGACTCGGAGAAATGAATACTGCAAGCTCAGACAATCCTTCGGTACGCCTGACAGGGATGGCTGATGGTCTGCGGGTCGTATTGGACCCGAAACAGCCCATTGATTTTCTGCAGAGCGAATTGAACCGGCTCTTCAAACCCCTTGGCCATCTGGCCATCAACACCCGAGTTCTGCTCGATTACGGTGAGGCCGAAGAGTGGGAAGGGGCCGAAGAGATGACGGCCGCGCTGGAGGGCTTTCTCAAGGAGAGTTTCGGCGTGGGCACGGTGGTGCGCCCCCCCAAAAAACGGCGGGAGGTCGAAGAGATTCTCCGGCACAGGGACATGGATCGTTCCTGGCAAAACCACAGAAGCGATGTTCTTATGCTCACAGGCAGGGTGCGCTCGGGCCAGAAGGTGACGGCCCGGAAGCATCTTCTGATATTGGGGGATGTCAATCCCGGCGGAGAGGTTGTTGCCGGGGGGGACATCCTGGTCATCGGAACCCTGAGCGGAACCGCGGCCGCGGGCCAGCCGGATAGGGAGGATGCCATTGTTCTCTCTTTGGATTTTCGGCCGACCCAGGTGCAGATCGGAACGATTGTCGCGGCCGGCCTCCCCTCCTCCCCCACCAAGCAGACCGAGTACGCCTATGTGGAGGACAACACCATCGTGGTGGAAGACTATCTCGAAGCGGACCCCTTTGGCCGGCTGCCCTGGCCTGAGGTGCGGTAAGGCTTTAAAGATATGAAGAAGACAATTATAAAGAGGTGGAATCGTTGAGCGGAAAGATCATTGTCATCACATCGGGCAAGGGCGGGGTCGGTAAAACCACGGCCACGGCCTGTCTCGGTGCGTCACTCGCCCTTCTGGGAAAACGGGTCGTCGTGGTGGATATGGATATCGGCCTGAGAAATCTCGATGTGGTCATGGGGCTGGAGAACCGCATCGTCTTCAATGTGGTGGATGCGGTAAAGGGAAAGTGCAAGCTGGCGCAGGCCGCGATAAAAGACAGGCGGATCGACAAATTGTATCTGATTCCGGCCTCCCAGAGCGACAACAAGAATGCGCTGGTTCCCGAAGACATGGTCCGTTTCGGCGAGAAGCTGAAGCAGGAGTTCGACTATGTTCTGATGGACTGCCCGGCCGGCATCGAACGGGGTTTTGACAACTCTGTGGCCGCGGCCAGCGAGGCCGTGGTGATCTGCACCCCGGAGGTGGCATCGGTCCGGGATGCGGACCGGGTGATCGGCCTGCTCTATGCCCGATCCATCACACCGAAACTCATTGTCAACCGGATAGTCCCCCACATGGTGGAGAAGGGGGACATGCTCAGCCATGAGGATATCGTGGATGTCCTCTCCATCGACCTCATCGGCCTGGTGGAGATGGACGATCAGGTGGTGGTCTCCACCAATACGGGAATTCCCCTGGTGCTTCAAAAGGATTCCAGGGCCGGGGAGGCATTCAAGCGGATTGCCAGGCGGATGGACGGAAATACCGACCTGCCCATACAGATCCCCCAGACCTCGGGCAAGTTCTGGAAGAAAATCGGCACAAAATTTGGTCTTGGGCGATAAGGAGGTCCTATGCTCAACAGTTTCCTGAGAAAGGTTTTGGGGAAGAGCGACAGCAAGGATGTTGCCAAAAAACGGCTCAAATTCGCCCTGATCTATGACAAGCTCGAGGTTTCGGACGAGACTTTAGAGAATCTGCATCGAGAGATTATCGAGGTGATCTCCCGGTATTTCGAGATCGATAAGGAAGCCTTTAAGTTGGATATTCATCGATCGGATGATCTGTCTGCGCTGGTGGTCAATACGCCGATTATATCGGCCAAGCATCGGCATTGATGATGGGATGATTTCCATGCTCCTACTGAACCTCATGCTGAACAGCATCAGCTACAAAAAATGTAGCTGCTTCCTGCCTGTTTCTCTCCTGTTTCCGGGAATCGATATCCCCACATCTCAAAAATGGG
>JAABSP010000025.1 GCA_011390345.1 Desulfobacteraceae bacterium | reverse complement strand
AAAGCCTCTCCGATCTCGGACTGAAGGAGGAGGATGTGGCTCCCAAGGTCAAGATCCTTAAGATGACGCCCCCGCCGGAGCGAAAGGCCGGCAGGATCATCGAGGGGGATTCTCCCCAGGCCAAGGCCGAGGAGCTGGTCCGTCTTCTGCGGGAAGAGGCCAAGGTCATTTAGGTGAATTTTGGGAATGAACATCCCGGCAGAGGTCGTGGGGTTTCATTTAGACCTCCACTCTGTGCATTTCGTCCACTTTTTCGCCCCTTAAAGGGGATTTTGATTCGGAACAACGGCCTAAGATTAAGCAAGGATATAGAAGGGAAAAAACGATATGTCAACGGTATTGATCATCGCCGAACAGCGGGACGGCGCTTTTCGGAAGGTGACCTATGAGGCCGCGACCCAGGCCCGGGCCATCGCGGATGCCACCGGCGGAAAGACCGCTGCCCTGGTTCTCGGCGCCGATATAAAGGGGATTGCCGCGGAACTCGGCCGGTACGGCGTCGATACGATCTACACCGCGGAAAACGAGAAACTTGCCGAATACCTCACCGACGCGTATACGACCGTGGCCCAAAAGCTGATCCAAAAGATCGAGCCTGGGGTCGTGGTGATGGGCGCATCGGCACAGGGCAAGGATCTGGCCGCGCGGCTGTCAGCCCGGTTCGATGCCCCCCTTGCCATGGACTGCATCTCGGTCCGGGTCCAAGACGGAAACATCATCGGAACCCGGCCCATGTACGGCGGCAAGGTCATCGCAGAGGTCGCGCTGAGCGGAAAGCCGCAGATTGTCGCCATCCGACCCAACGCGGTAAAGATTGAAGAGACAAAAGGGGAGGGCGATGTGGAGGCCGCGGACACGGACCCGGGCGAAGTCTCCCTCTCCTTTGTGGAGAAGCAGCTTGAAACCGGCAAAATGGAGCTGACCGAAGCCGATGTGATCGTCTCCGGTGGCCGGGGCGTGGGCGGGGCCGATTTTACGATCATCGAGGAACTGGCGGCCGCACTGGATGGTGCGGTGGGCGCCTCCCGCTCCGCTGTGGACGAGGGATGGCGGCCCCATTCGGATCAGGTGGGACAGACCGGCAAAGTCGTCTCCCCCAACCTCTATGTTGCCTGCGGGATCTCGGGCGCGATCCAGCACCTTGCCGGCATGTCCTCCTCCAAGGTGATCGTCGCGGTCAACAAAGATCCGGAGGCTCCCATCTTCGCAAAGGCCGACTACGGGATTGTGGGAGATCTTCAAGAGGTGGTCCCGGCCATCACGGCCGCGGTAAAGGCCGCAAAGGGCTGATTTGAGACGCCGAGCCGGTAAAGAAGAGAGGAAGTGGTGGCCGTGATCCGGAAGGTCTATCTGGAGAGCCTGGGATGCGCCCGGAACCTGGTGGACAGCGAGGGAATGCTCCGAAGGCTTGCCGATGCGGGGCTGCAGGCCACCCCGGACCCGGCCGCGGCCCATGTCATCGTGGTCAATACCTGCAGCTTCATCGAATCCGCGGCCGAGGAGTCCATCGATGCCATTCTGGAGCTTTCCCGGTATAAGGAAGAGGGCCAATGCATCCGGCTGATCGTTGCCGGATGCCTCCCCCAGCGTTACGGCGAGAAGGTGGCCGAGAGCCTGCCGGAGGTGGATCTCTTCCTGGGCACTGGGGCTTACGATCGGATTGCGGCCGGAGCACAGGGCCGGCTCGGCTCCGACAACTGTCTGCTGCCGGACCCGGACGCCATCGACGTCTCGGCCGACGCGCCCGTCGGAAAATCGACCTTTCCCCACATGGCCTACCTCAAGATCGCAGAAGGATGCAGCCGCAGATGCACCTACTGCATTATCCCCAAGCTCAGGGGCGGGCAGAAGAGTCGGCCCTTCAGGGCGATCCTGAAGGAGGCCGAAGCGCGGATCAAAGAGGGGGTAAAGGAACTGGTGCTGGTGGCCCAGGATACCACGGCCTACGGCAGCGATCTCTCCGACGGCAAGGGGCTTTCGGACCTGCTTATCGCGCTTTCGTACCTCTCTCCGGAGGTCTGGATTCGATTCCTCTACGGCCATCCCGACAGCATCGACGATGCAACCCTGGATGTCGTGGCCGATCGTGCCAACCTCTGCCCCTATTTCGACATTCCGGTGCAGCACGCAAGCCCTTCCATACTCCGGCGGATGGGAAGGCCCTATGACCATGCGGGGCTCTACCGTCTTTTTGAAAAGATCCGGAAACAGGTTCCGGAGGCCAGCCTGCGCACCACACTCATCGTCGGCTTTCCCGGGGAGACCGATGCCGACTTCCGCGCGCTCATCGATTTTGTGGAGACGATCCGGTTCGATCATCTCGGGGTCTTCACCTATTCGGACGCGGACGATCTTCCCTCCCACCGGCTCGACGGCCACGTCTCGAAGAAGCGGGCCCAGTCCCGATACCACCGGCTCATGTCCCTGCAGCAGAAGATCTCTTTGGAGAAGAACCAGGACCGGCAGGGAAAGACCTACAAAATCCTGCTGGAGGAGAACCCTGAGCCGGGCCTCTATATCGGAAGAACCCAGTTCCAGGCCCCGGAGGTGGACGGCATCACCTATCTCCACGGCCATGACCTTACCGTGGGCCGTTTTGCCGATGTCCGGATCACCGAAGCCCTGGAATACGATCTGGTGGGGGATGCCCTGTGAGTGATCCGAAAGCTAAAATTCTGAGTGCGGTGAAGAGCGATCTTGCCGAGATCGAGATCGAGCTGAAAAGAAACCTCGGCGCGCACCTCGAAATCGTCAACGACACTGCAAGCCATATCCTCTTTGCCGGGGGAAAGCGGCTGCGGCCCCTGCTGACGGTCCTCTGTGCGCGGATGTGCGGCTATCGCGGGGATTATGATTACACCCTCTCCACGGTCTTCGAGTACCTCCACGCGGCCACCCTTCTCCACGATGATCTGGTGGACGGGGCCCCCCTCCGCCGGAATCGGCCCGCGGCCCATGCGGTTTGGGGAAATTCCATCGCGGTGCTGGCCGGAGATTTCCTTCTGGCCAGGGCCCTATCCATCGGGGTAAAGACCGGAAATCTGAAGATCATGGAGATCCTCGCGCAGATCACCGAGGAGATGTCCCAGGGGGAGATCCATCAGTTGATCCGGAAAGGAGATCGGGATCTCTGCGAGGTCGAGTATCTGGAGGTGATCCGCCGAAAGACCGCGGTCCTCATTCAGGGCGCGTGCCGGGTGGGAGGGCTGCTGGCCCGAACCACGGCCGCTCAGGATGAGGCTTTGGGCCGATACGGCCACCATCTCGGCGTCGCGTTCCAGATGGCAGACGATCTTCTAGACTATACCGCGGATGCCGATCTGCTGGGAAAAGCCGTGGGCGCGGATCTGAAGGAGGGGAAGATGACCCTTCCCCTGATCCATGCCCTGCAGAAGGCCGGCCCTTCGGACCGGGAGGGGATCGAGGAGATGATCGGCCAGTCTGAAATCTGCGCCGAAGATTTCCGGTCCCTGACCTGTATCCTGAAGGATTGCGGCGGCCTCGAATACACCCGGAACCGGGCCGAATGCCATGTGCAAAAGGCCAAGAACGCCCTGGATATTTTCCCCTCTTCCCCGGCAAAGGCGACTTTGGAGGACATCGCGGATTACGCGCTGTCCCGGAAAGTGTAAAAAATTCTTCATTGGTGGAATTCCCGCAAAACTGATAAAATAAAAAAAAACGGCTTGACGGATACTCTATAATGAATATTCACTCAAAATTTTTTTGGCCACTTGAAATGAAGATGCGATTGCCCTGTTTTCCCATTCCGCTACTATCGACTATTCTGCTCCTCTGCGGACTTTTGCTGGTCCCTTCCCTGTTTCCTGACGGAATCGCCCGCGCTGAGGAGCCCCTGGGGCCGAAGACGGTCCGCGCGGTCGGATGGAGCACTGTCCAAAACAATGATCTGTCGGCTGCAAAAACAAGCGCCGTGGAAAACGGGCTGCTGGCTGCGGTGGAGAATGCCGCGCTGGAACTCCTGCCGCCCGACGTCGCTGTCTCCCGTTTCAGCGCGGTCAGCCGGACGCTTTTCGGCAACGCGCAGTCCTTTATCCAGAGCTATTCCGCGCTGACCCCGGAGGTGGTGGTGGGAGATACCCTGCGGATTCTGGTGGAGGCCGAGGTCCTGCCCGAAAAGATCAAAGAGAAGATGATCGGGGCCGGTGTGCTCGAAGGGCCGAAAACGGTGGAAGCCCCCCGGTTGATCTTCTTTATCGCGGAACAGCGGCTGGAAGGGGAACCGGTCCGCTTCTGGTGGCGGGGGAGCGGCCAGCCCGAGCCGGTGCTCGCAGAGACCGTCATGGCTCAGGTTCTTTCCAAACAGGGATTTGCCGTGGCCAACGACAAGGTCAAGATCTCCAATCCGGACGCGCTGACGCCTTTGGTCGGCAATCCCTATCCGGATGCCGCAAGTGCAGTGGCCGCAGCCCGTGCATTAGGCGCGGACATCGTTGTTGTGGGAACGGCTGCGGCCCGGGTCGGCTTTGATGTGGCCCCGGAAAATATCAAATCCTTCAGCAGCACCGTATCGGCCCGGGCATACCGCACCGACACGGGGCAGGCCATCGGTGAAGTGACCGAGACCGAAACCGCACCGGCCTTTGAACCCGAAGAGGGCGCGACATCCGCGATCCGGGCCGCATCCATTTCTGCGGCCGGAAAGCTGGCGCAGCTCATGGGGGCCGATCCGGAGACGGGGCTCGCCCCTGACGGGCCCATCCAACTGGTGGTCATGGGAACCGGGAACCTCGGCAATTTCGTGATGTTTCGAAAGGCCCTCTCCGGAATGCCGGCTGTGAAGGAGATCCGAATCCGCCAGCTCCAGTCCAACGAGGCCACCATCGAGGTGGAGATGGAGACGCCGGAACCGGAGAAGCTGCTGAATGCGATCCGCGCCGAAATCTTCGAGAGCTTCGAGATCCGATTTCACGAGACCGGCCCCAATTTAGATAATCAATTGCGGATCGAGCTGGTTCCCAAATAATCTCCGGCAGAAGGAAGAGAGCGGGATCATGAGAGCGCCCCGGCTGACCATCAACATCCCCAACATCCTGACCCTGATCCGGATTCTGCTGACGCCGCTCTTTGTCATCGCGCTGCTGAAGGGGATCTTCTCCTTTGCCCTCTTCATCTTCATCATCGCGGCCATCTCCGACGCCTTGGACGGGATCACCGCGAGATGGCTGGACCAGAGAACCCTGCTGGGGGTCTATCTCGATCCCATCGCGGACAAACTCCTGATCCTTGCCTCCTATATCTGTCTCGGTTTTCTCGGATCGGTTCCGGACTGGCTTGCGGTGATCGTCATCAGCCGGGACATCCTCATTCTGACCGGGGTGGCGACCCTGAAACTGATGGATCTCGGAATGGAGGTCCGGCCCAGCATCGCCAGCAAAATGACCACAACAGCCCAGCTCTTCACTGTATTCGTGATCCTTCTCGACAGAAATTTTCCGTTCCAGTACGGCCTCTACATCCTGACCGCGATTTTGACCTCGATCTCCGGGCTCCACTACATCTATATCGGCATGAATGTGCTGGGAGATGAACACCCCCAGACCGAGAACTCAGAACCAGAAAGATCGGAAGAGGATTTATGAAGAGCATTATCGACGCGCACGCCCACGGCGGAATTCAGGACCGGAACCCGCCCCAGTCCTTCCGCGATTACGCAGAACGGGCAAGAGGGGGCGGCATAGGATCGGTGGTCATGTTTCCGCCGGTGATGGAGATATATGACCGGCATGATCCCGGTTTCGAAGACAATTTCCGATGGCAGGAACGGCGCCGGCGGGCCAACCGGTACCTGCTGACCGCGGGGGACGAGGATTTCCCGGTGATCCCCTACTTCTTCATCTGGAACGATTTTGCGGTGGACCAATTATCGGACGATCATCAGGGGATCAAGTGGCATCGCCACCCGGGGGAGCCGGTCTATCATTATGATGCGCCGGAATGCGCAAACGCGATCGAGGTCATTCGGGAGAGAAACCTGCCGGTGGTACTCGAGGAGGAGCTGAAGAACACCCTCAGATTCATCCGGGAGATCGCACCCGGGGTTCGGGTGATCATCCCCCATTTAGGGCTTTTGAACGGCGGCTATGATGCCCTGAAGCGGCACGGGATCTGGGAGATGGAGAACATTTACGCGGACACCGCGCTGGCTTCGGCATCGGATATCGCGGATTACCTGAACCGATACGGCCATGAGCGGCTGCTGTTCGGCTCCGATTTTCCCTTCGGAGATCCGGAAGAGGAGCTGGAGAAGGTGCTGCAGATGAATCTGCCGGAAGATGTTCAGGAAGGGCTGGTGGGGGGAAACCTGCGGCGGATGCTGTCTGGGAATCGCCCTGGGGTTTGAAACCCGGATCAGACGATCATCCCCCGGATGTAGAAGAAGAGGGCCGACAGGCTGTAGGCCAGCTTCATGCCGACGCCGACCAGGGTCCCCACGAAGATGCCCCAGCCGACCCGGATCGCCTCTTTGCGCTCTTTTCCCGATGCGATCTCACCGATAAGTGCGCCCACGAATGCTCCGATGATGATCCCCCACGGCGGAAAGACGAAGATCCCCGCGAGCATCCCCAGAACCGAGCCCCAGAGCCCCTGTCGGGAGGCGCCGAATTTTCTGGCCCCCAGCAGCGGGACAATCGAATCGAGAAGGAGAACGAAGAGCATCAGCCCGGCCATGATGATCAAAAATCGGCCCGAAAAGGGGGTCCAGTCCCGAACCCATGCCAGAAGGATCAGGCCCGCAAAGCTGAGCGGCGGCCCCGGCAGCACCGGCATGATGCAGAAGGCGATCCCGGCAACGATCAGGGCAAAGCCGAGAATTAACCAGAGAATGAGCAGCGTCGTTTCTATCATGGGGAAACTTTAGCACATCTTCTCGAAAAAAGGTTTGAAAAAAAGCGGATCGGGCCTTTCCCGATGCCGGGATCGGCGGCTGAGGCCTAATGTCAGATCACGCATTCATCAGATCCTCGATCTCCTCTGCCTCGATCGGAATCGTCTCCATCAGGTCAACCGGACCGTTTTCGGTGATGAGGATATCATTTTCCAGCCGGACCCCGATCTTCTCCTCCTTGATGTAGATCCCGGGCTCGCAGGTGAAGACCATCCCCGGCGTAAACTTCCGGTGGAGATCCCCGAGGTCATGGACATCGAGCCCCATATGGTGGGAGGTTCCGTGCATGAAATATTTCCGGTAGAGGGGCTTTTTCTCGTCCTGATCTTTGACATCGCCCGCATCAAGCAGCCCGAGATCGATCAGCTCCTTCTCCATCATTTTTCCCACGGCCTTCTGATAATCCTTTAAGATATTTCCGGGCCGCAGCATGTCGATGGCTCCGCGCTGGACCCGCAGCACCGCGTCATAGACGGCCCGCTGCCGGGGAGTGAAGCGGCCATTGACCGGGACTGTCCGGGTCAGGTCCGAGGCATAGTTGGCATATTCGGCCCCGAAGTCCATCAGCACCAGATCCCCGTCCCTGCACTGCTGGTCGTTTTTGACGTAGTGGAGGACGCAGGCGTTCTCTCCGGAGGCCACGATAGGCTCGTATGCGGGCCCCCGGGAGCGGTTTTTCAAAAATTCATGGACGATCCCGGCCTCGATCTCGAACTCCCATACACCTGGCCGGATAAAGGAGAGCAGCCGTCGGAAGGCCGTTTCGGTGATCTCGCACGCGCTGCGGATCAGGGATATCTCGATGGGGGATTTGACGGCCCTAAGATCCCGCAGGATCGGCGCGGCCCGTTCGTACCGGTGCAGGGGAAACTGCCCCATGCACCAGCGGATAAAGCGGGCGTCCCGGGTCTCCACGGTCGTGTCGGCTCTTGAGTGTTCGTTGGTGTTGAGGTAGATGCGGCCGGCCTCGAAGACCAGTGGCCGGAAGGTCCGCTCGAACTCGGAGGTCCAATGGATCGTTTCGATTCCGGATATCTGTGTCGCGGCCTCTTTTGTCAGCTTGTGCCCCTCCCAGGTGACGATCTGCTCGCTGGTCTCCCGTAGAAAAAGGATCTGGCGGTGCTTCTCCTCGACCGCATCGGGAAAGAGGAGGAGGATCGTCTCCTCCTGGTCGATGCCCGAGAGGTAGAAGATGTCGGTGTTCTGGACAAACGCGTGGATGCCGTCCGCGCTGGTGGGCATGATGTCGTTGGCATTGAAGACGGCAATGGAACCGGGCTCGAGGTGGCGGACGAACCGCCTGCGGTTCTCCTGAAATAATTTTAGATCAATCGGCAAATATTTCATTTTACAGTTGAAGATTTTTTCAAAACGGTATATAGGGAAATAGGGCATTTTGTGGAGAACCATGCCCTGCTGACGGTCTCCATAATAGTAAAAAAAACTTGACATGTCAAAGGGGGACTGTTAGCAAGCATTATATGGTATTTTGCAAATCAGTGGAAATGTGATATATAAGGATTAAGGATAAGGATATGGATGAAGAGATCGAAAACCGTAAGATATAAAAGGACTGAATAGATGAAAGGAGGTGAAGGGCAACCGCACTTGTAGTTTGAAGGGTTATTAGGTTTTCTGCGTAATTGTACGTTTCAACAAAATGAAGGAGGAAAAAAAGATGAAGAAATTTGCAGTGTTAGCGCTGGCCGCGTTGCTCGTGGTGGCATTCGTGCTTCCCGTGGCCGCGATGGAGTTCGAGTTTGGCGGGTATTGGCGGACGAGGGCTTATACCCAGCAGAATTTTGACGGTACCGATGATGATGTATCCGAGGCAAATGATGTCACGGCAGTCGATACCCGTACGCGTCTTTACCTGACAGCGGTCTTCCATGAGAACCTGAAGTTCGTCAACAAATTCGAGATGGATGCCACTTGGGGCGCCCCGGCAGGCAGCCGTGCAGCAGGTGCACCGACAAACAGAGGCTATGGACAGGTTGGTGCCGATGGAGCGAACCTGGAGATCAAAAACTCCTACGCCGATTTTAACCTTGGCGCACTAAACGCCAAGGTCGGTGTGCAGGGTATCTATCTTGCTCGTGGTTTTCTGGCCGATAACGATGCTGCTGCAGCGGTTCTCAACTTCAAAACCGACACCGTCGCGATTCCTTTTCTCTGGATTAAGGGATATGAAGGAGGACCCGGATTTAATGCAAGAGATCTCGATATCTTTGGTTTGGCCCCGGTCTTCGCTTTCGGCGACTTCGTGATCAATCCCTATGGTCTTTATTACTTTTCCGACAATGCCGAAGATTACATGGGCGCTGCCTATGACGATCTGAATAAGTTTTTTGTCGGTATGGATATCGATATGGACTTTGATCCGGTTTCGGTCTGGTTAACGGGTATCTATCAGGGCGGCGATGTCGATATGGCCGATGGAAGCTCTCAGGATTTCAGCGGATTTCTGGCTGCTCTCGGTTTCAAGTTCAACCTTTCCTTTGGTGATGTCCACGGTCAGGCGTTCTGGGCATCCGGAGATGATGATCCCAATGATGATGAAGACGAGGCATTTGTGGTTCCCGGTCTGCAATCACATTACTGGGCGGAGATCATGGGATACGGCATGTTCGGTGATACTTCATATTATCAGGTATCCAACAATGCCCCAGCCGATCAGATCTCTGACATCATGGCAGGGAACATCGGTGTGACTGTCAAGCCGATGGATAAGCTTACTGTAGCATTTGATGTGTGGTATGCCAGAAAAGACGGCGATATCACCATCGATATCGACACCGGCCGGGATGATGATGTCTTTCAGTCCAACATTGAAGAGGATGAACTCGGAATTGAACTGGACCTTCGCCTTACCTATCAGCTCGTACCGGGCATGAATATCGACCTGGTCGGTGCCTATCTCTTCGCAGGCGATGCAACAACCGGCGGAGCGAAGGATGATGCCGATCCTTACGAGCTGGGAACCCGTCTCTCCCTCAGCTTCTAAGCTGATCCTTTAGTTTAGTTTTCCATTGAGTGAGTACAAAAAGGCCGGAGGCATCTGCTTCCGGCCTTTTTACGTTTGTGGCTTGAAGATCCAAAATGGCCGCACCGCTATAAGTATAGACTATGACGGCTTTGACCTTTCTTCTCCCCTTCCCCTCTCCATTCTTTCCCTTTGCCCTTTTGTCAGATCAGTTCATAGAGGGCAACTCTTCCCCTTTGACCCCATTATCATCTGCCCCAATCATCATCAGCTCCGATTCCATCTGTTACACCTCAACAAAGGAATCGATCAGGCCGCACCGCCAGCGGACCAAATCCATCTGATCCCAAAACCACTCTCTCCTTTTCGTCCTTTATGTCGTTTTCGTCCTTTTCCTTCAGCAGATGACCGGCCCATTCTTCCGGCAAAAAGCAGCACCGTTCTCCTTTCCCCCTTTCCCCCTTTTACCCAATAAAAAAGGCGCGCCGGGAAAACCCCGACACGCCCTTTTAAGAAATAATCTGAAAAAGATCAGATCATCTTTTTCCTGCTAAAGCTGCTTTTCAAACTACCCTTAGAACTTCCTCCCGCTGTAATCCGCATACGCGATCGCCAGGGTCCGATAGACCAGATGCGCCAGCTTTGAGTAGGGCAGATAGACGAACAGAGCAAACACGAACATCAGATGGATGAAATAGATCGTATAGGAAAGTCCTGCAGCGCCCCCAAGACGCGTCATCTCGGTCAGCATACCGGTCAAACCCAGCGCAAGCGCCAGCCCGATCAATGACCAGTCCTTATAGGTGGTGTTCTGATCCGGCTGCTTTGCAAACCGGTTCTTGATCATCAGCGCACTGCCGATCACCAGCGCCACACCCGCGATGTTCGCCAGCCACTTGACCGGGTTCAACTGCGAATATGGTCCATGAATCCCAAAGCCGTACATGGTCACAAAGAAGATGCTGGTGACGATGAAAAGGCCGATGAAGCCGAAGAGGACCATCATGTGCGATGTGGCCCGCTCCTCATTCTCGCCGCACTCGGAGAACTTGGAGTGCATCAAAATCTTCGGGATCACGTTTACGATCGACTTCAAAAAGGGCACGATCTCCAGCTTCTCTTTCTGGGTCTTGCCTTCGGCCACCGCATTCTCATGGATGTCCTTCATAAACCCCTTGATGCCGATGGCAAAGATCACCACTGTCCAGATCGAGGCCGGCACCATGATAAGATCGACCAGCCAGCTCGAGAAGAAATGGGAATGGACGATCTCGCTCCCCTCGGGGGTGAAGTCGAGAAGCCCTGTAATCAGCCCCACGATCACGAAGATCACCGCGGGAATCAGCAGCAGAATCGGGAGCTTCTTTGGGTCGTTCACCGCCTCTGCCAATGCCCTCGGCTTTCCATAATCCATGATGGCATAGTTGCGCAATGCCGCCAGAGTATCGCCCGGCTTTGCCCCCCGAGGACACATGGTGGTGCAGTCCCCGCAGTTGTGGCACAGCCAGATGTCGCAGCTCTTGATCAGCTTCTCCTTGAGCCCCCAGGAGGCCGCGATCATCTCCTTTCGGGGAAAGGGGCGGTCATCGGGCGAGATGGGACAGGCCACCGAGCAGGTGGCGCACTGATAACACTTCTTGAGCGTATCGGCCCCCATCCCGTTCAACTCTTTGATGAAGTTCAGATCGGGCTCGATCATATATCGGTCTGCCATTCAAAACCTCCTTTTTTCGCTTTAGAATCCCTTGAACGGATTCGGCCCCAGAGCCTCGATGGATTCCACAAAATCATTGATGATCTTGGGCAGCTTGTCATAGTCGTCGATGGCCACCTCGAACTGCGCGACCCGCTCGTGCTCCAGCGCGAGGCTCGCGAGCGCATCACCGATCTTCTTCACCCGGATGTCGGCCAGTTCGCTTCCCTTGACAAAGTGGCACTGATAATCATCCCCGTGCTTGCAGCCCAGCAGGAAGACACCGTCCATTCCCTGGGAGAGCGCGTCCTTGATCCAGATGACGTTCATGGAGCCGAGACAGCGCACCGGAATGAGACGGACATCCGCAGAAAAAGCGCCCTTGTTCAACCCGATGATATCGAGTGCCGGATACGCATCGTTCTCGCAGACTATCCCGAGAACCCGGAAGGGCGGCTCTGTATAGTCGTCCTCGGACGGAACCTGTACCGCTTTGACCATGGAGCCGATGCTGTCGATGCTGTAGTCGGCAAATCCGATGATCCGCTCGGGGCAGGCGCCCATGCAGGTTCCGCACCGCCGGCACCGGGTCGGGTTCGGCTTGGGTGTTCCCTTGGCATCATCATCGAGCGCGCCAAAGGGGCACTCCTGGGTGCAGCGCTTGCACTGGGTGCATCTCTGGAAGAAGAAGTCCGGGAAGGTCATGTCGCCGGAGCGGGGATGAACCGAAACGCCGCGGTTGACCGATTCCAGAGACTGGATCGTCTTCAGGGCAGCGCCGGCCGCATCCTCCATACACTCGCCCATGGTCATGTTCCGGCGGATCGTTCCGGCCGCGTAGATGCCGGTCCGCTGGGTCTCGTAGGGGAAGCAGATGAAGTTGGAGTCCACATACCCATTGAAGAGGTCGATGTCTCTGAATCCCGGGCCCTGGCGGTAGGCCATGTTGACCACAGGATCATCCTTGGTGGCCGGCACCATGCCGGTTCCCAGAACCACCAGATCGGCCTTGACCCCGATCTTCTCCCCCAGCAGGGTATCCTCAGCCTCGACCGTCAGTCCGTCGCCGTTTTTCGATACCGCGCTCACCTTCCCCTTGGAGAGGAAGATCCCCGTGTCCTGCTGAACCGATTTGTAGAAGTTCTCGGAAAGCCCCGGGGTGCGCATGTGCTGATAGAAGATGTACGCCTTGGCGTCGTCGTAGTCCTCCCGCAGATAGGTGGCATGCTTCAAGGCCACAAGACTTGCGGTGGAGCCGCTGTAGGAGAAGTCTGCATCATCCTCTTTTCCGGGGGTCTGGACAAAGACCACCGATTTGGCCGGCTGGCCGTCCGAGGGGCGGGTGATCTTGCCTGCCGCTGCCATCTCCTCGAACTGGTAGTTGGTGATCACGTCCGGATTTTCCCCGAAGCCGAGATGCGCAAACTCGCCCTCTTTGGGCTTGTAGGGCTTCCAGCCGGCAGCGAGTACCACCGCGCCGAACTTCTCCGCGTTCGGGTCGATGGTCAGGATGTCCTTCCGGCCTTCGTTGTACTCCATGAACTTCTGGTGCAGGGTCTCGGCATCGAGTTCCTTGCCGCTCTCATCCACCGTCATCTCCTCGGGCAGCGGATAGGGAACGTCGAATTCGATCTTCTCGCCCGGCTTTTTGAAGGTGACGAAGAACTCGCCCGGCTGTCCCGCGAGGCGTGCCACCACGGTGCTGGTCTTGACCGTGACGTTGGAAAATCCGTTCAGCTCGTCGATCAGCCCCCCGATCATCGGTTTCATGGGCTTCTCATAGGGCTCGTCCACCGGGATCTGCTTCCGCATTTTGGCTGCATAGCCTCCCAGCTTCTCCTCCTTTTCCACCAGAGTGACCTCGTAGCCGGCCTTTGCCGCATCCATTGCAGCAGTGATGCCGGTGACGCCGCCGCCGATCACCAGGATCTTTTTGCTCATCTCCTCTTCGAGCTTATAGGGCTCGGGCAGGATGATCCTTTCGGTCTTGGCCATGCTCATCCGGAGATAGTCCTCGGCCATCATCTGAACCCGGTCGAACTTCTCCTCGTCCTCTTTCTCTTCCTCGGTCAGCGCCGGGAACTTGTCCCTCGGATGGGACCAGACCACCTGCTCCCGGATATTGACCCGGTCCACGATACTGCCCGGGAAATCAAAGGTGTCGTAGTTGACCCTGGGGGAGCAGGCCGCGATCATCAGGGTGTTGACCCCGCCGTCGATCTCCTGCTGCAGCATCTCAAGACCCTCTTTGCCGCAGAACTGGCCGTGGGTCTTGCAGGTAATCCCTTCCTCTTCGGGGACCTCGCAGAGTTTCGGAATGTCGAGAGACTCCCCGATTCCGCATCCTGTGCAGATATATACGCCGTACTTTTTGTCCATTAGATAAAACCTCCTAGCGCTTCACAAGGGTTTGAATCGCTTTTAAGGCCATACCGGTCGCATTCTGGTTGGAAGACATGACGTCGGCCGGCCGGTTGGCACATCCCGCGCCAAACATTCCACCCTTCTTGAAGTCGTTGACGATAAAGCCGTCTGCATTGTACGTCAGATCCGCGGGGAGCTTGGCCGTGGCCGCACTCGGCTGCATGCCGGTGGCCAAAACGACCATATCGACGGTCTGGTGGATCTTCTCTCCGGTCATCGCATTTTCGGCCGTAACGGTGATCCCCTTGGAATCCGGGTCCTCACTCACTTCCGCGACCTTCCCCTTGATGAAGAAGACATTCTCATCTTCCTTGATCCTCTGGTAGAACTGCTCGTACTTCTGGCCCGGGGCCCGCAGATCGATATAGAAGATGTAGATCTTTGCATCGGGATACCGCTCCCTCACATAGGTGGCCTGCTTCAACGAGGCCATGCAGCAGATATAGGAGCAGTAGGGGAGGTGGTTCTCATCTCTGGAGCCGGCGCACTGGACAAATGCCACGCTTTCCGGGGCTTTGTCGTCCGAGGGCCGCAGGACTTTGCCTTCGGTTGGGCCGTTGGGGGCCGCCATCCGCTCCATCATCATGTTGGTGACGATGTTCGGGTACCGGCCAAAGCCGAGGTTGTCGATCCGGCCTGCATCGTAGGGGACCCATCCGGTGGACCAGACGATCGCGCCCACATTCAGGTTCATACTTCTGGTCTCCATGTCGAGATCGACCGCGCCGTATTTGCAGACATCCTTGCACCGCTGGGCATCTTCGGTTCCGATGATCTGCGGCGAGATCACATACCGGGACGGAAAGGACATCTCATGGGGCAGGTACGCGCCCTTTTGCCGGTTCATCCCTAAATTGAACTCGTCGGTTATCTCCATCTTGCAGGCCTTGGCGCACTCGTCGCAGCAGGTGCAGTTCTCATTGACATACCGGGGGTTGAGCCGCACCGTTACGTCATAGCTGCCGGGGGAGCCGCTTACTTTCTCCACCTCGGCCAGTGTGAAAAAATGGATACGGGGATTGTTCTTGATGCGCTTGAAATTGATTTCAAGGCCGCAGGTGGGAGGACATAGCTTGGGGAAATACTGATTAAGCTGTGCTACCCTTCCGCCCAGGTAAGGATTCTTTTCAACGATGAAAACCTCGTACCCGACTTCTGCTGCTTCCAGGGCCGTGGTCAACCCGCTGATGCCCCCTCCGACAACGAGAATGGTTCCGTTTCCGAGGGCTTGTGTCGATTCTGTCATGCTATCCCTCCTTGATAGTATTCAATGGTGAGAGGCAAAAGGCGAGGGGCAAAAGCATTCGATAAGATTTTTTGAATTCGTTCTTTTGCCGCTGGCCCCTTGCCTCTCACCTTCTCTTGGGAATAAACGTACAGGCACTTAATAAAAACCTCCAGGCATCAGAAAAAGTGACACCTGGAGGCTTTTTATCGGTTTACTTCACTACCCTAAACCAGCCCGCTCAAATCAGCTCGGGATGATCTGGACGTAGTCTCTCTTGAAGACATCCCATGTACCAGCCTTGGGATCAAACTTCGAGTTGGTGAAGGCAAACCAGTTCTCGTCATCCTGATTCGGATAATCTGCCTGATAGTAGAAGCCCGGATAGCGGGTCTCTTTCCGATACTGGATGTGCCGCAGGTGGGATTCCACTGTCCAGATTCTGTGGATGATCTCCCATGCTCTCATCAGCTCGTGCAGATCGCCGGAAGCCAGCTTCTCGCAGTCCTCGCGCATGGTCTCGAGAAGATCCATGACGATCTCGAGGTTCTTGCTTGTGGTCATGTAGTAGGTGGATGTTCCTGCGCCGTACTCGTGGGTGGCCTTCATCATCCGGTACATCATCCCGTTGGGCTTCAGGTAGTTGGGGTTGATGTCCTCGGCCGTGGTGTACTTATAGTTGTCCAGATAGACCCGGACAGACTTGTAGACCAGCTCCACCAGCTCTTCCTTGCTCTGGGACAGGGTCGGTTTGTAATCCTTGTCGTCTCTTGCAAGACGGACCATGGATTTTGCGGCCATACGACCCTCGGCGTGAGAGCCGGAGGAGAACTTGTGGCCGGAGCAGCCGACGCCGTCACCGGAGGTGAAGAGACCGTTGACCGTGGTCATCCGGTTGTAGACCTTGCCGTTGTACTTGATCTTGTAGGAATCCGGAATCCAGTCGAAGTCGGGGCCGGATGTCCAGAGACCGCAGCAACCGGAGTGGGAGCCCAGCAGGTAGGGCTCGGTCGGCATGATCTCGGAGTTCTTCTTCTCGGGCTCGGTGTTGGTGGCGCACCAGAGGTTGGCCTGGCCGCAGGTCATGTCGAGGAAGTCTTCCCATGCCTCGGACTCGAGGTGCTTCAGCTCCTTCTTGTCCATGGTCTTTCCGATCTCGGCCAGAGCGGTCACGGTGTCCATGATGATCGGGCCGCGGCCCTCTTTCATCTCGAACAGCATCAGGTGGTTCCGCAGACAGGTCGGGGTGATCGCGGCGGTTCCGTAAGGTGCGTAGTTCTCCAGCTCCTTTTTGGCCGCATCGGAGCCGGCAAATGCCTCGCCCAGTCCGTTGAGAGCCTTGGCTTTGAACAGGAGGAACCATGCACCGACCGGGCCGTAACCATCTTTGAAACGGGCCGGGGTGAAACGGTTTTCCATCATGGAGAGTTCCGCACCGACCTTCATGCACAGATAATAGGTGGAGCCGGAGTTCCATACCGGATACCATGCACGACCCTTGCCCTCGCCGACCGAACGGGGCTGATAGATGTTGACCGCGCCGCCGCAGGCAACCATCATGGCCTTACATTTGATGATGTAGACTTTGTTCTCACGCACGGAGAAGCCGACCGCGCCCGCGATCCGGTTGTCCTGATTGGCGTCCAGCAGCAGCTCGACGATGAAGACCCGCTCGAGGATGTTGTCCTCTCCGATGGCCTTCTTCGCGGCCTCGGCCACGATCCGCTTGTAGGACTCGCCGTTGATCATGATCTGCCATTTTCCGGTGCGGACCGGGGTGGCGCCGCCTTTCAGGGTTCCCTGTTTCAGGCCCTTCTTTCCGTCCAGGTTCTTCCCATCATCGGTCTTCTTCCATACCGGCAGTCCCCACTCCTCGAACAGATGGACAGAATCGTCCACATGGCAGCCGAGGTCGAAGATCAGGTCCTCACGAACGATGCCCATCAGGTCGTTTCTGACCATCCGGACGTAGTCGTCAGGGGTGTTGTCGCCGATGTATGTATTGATTGCGGAAAGGCCCTGTGCCACAGCACCGGAACGCTCCATCGCTGCCTTGTCCACGAGAAGGACGCTCTGGTCGTCGCTCATCCATTTTTTGATCTCAAAGGCCGAGCCGCAGGCCGCCATACCGCCGCCTACGATAAGAATATCAACTTCGCGCTCCTCGACTTCAGGATCCCGTACCGCCTTGAGTTCGCCCTTCGGTTTGTTCGGAATTGCCATTTAACAACCTCCTTAGGAGATGACGCCAGATCGAATTGGCCATTCGAATCCGGCGAGGTTAATCACTTGTAACAGATCACTGTCCTGCCGTAATCCTTAAAAAGTTAAGGATTCAAAACACTTAGGCGGTCGCCTGGGGTTTGGGCATCTTATAGCCTTCGGACTCCTCGGTGGCCAGAAACTCGCTGTCCAGATCCTTGCCCTTAAGCTCGGAATAGGCGTTTGCAGCACCTTCTGCGGTGGTCCGGATGGGGAACTTGAAGCGCTTGATGGTACCGTTTCTGAACTTACAGGTCCACATCACATCTTCGGTACCCATCATGGGCATGATGGAGCTTCCCAGCGGCACGAAGTCGGCATAGCCGCGGACCTCGATGGCCTGGGTCGGGCAGATCTTGACGCAGGAGAAGCACTCCCAGCACTGATCCGGCTCCTGGTTGTAGGCCTTCATCGTGTTCGGGTCCAGCACCATCAGGTCGTTGGGGCAGATGTACATACATGCGGTCTTGTCGCCGCCTTTACACCCGTCGCACTTCTCATCGATTACAAAACTTGGCATTTACAATACCTCCTAGCTAAATTGTTGTTTACCGTTTACAACACTGTTCACTTTGACTGTTATGCTTAACCGCTTTTGCACCTCCCTTCGTGACTGTGACCGGCCTTTCGGGCCGATGGATCTGATAAGGATCTGCAAATAATGCCTTCTTCAGTCTCTGAAGGCGGTTCAGTTTTGGATATCCATAAAATTCAATCATATGAACCTAATGCAAACAGAGAGGACGTATAACATTTATTTTTTCGGTTTGTCAAGACTTTTCGTACGCCCTCGCGCTATTGCGCGCTATTGATACGGGGAGGGGCCTCCGGAACCCGACTTGCGTGTTCCGCCGGATTCTGATACATGCTCCCAAGAGAAGAACTTTTATATGAAAACGACGCACAAATCAAGAAGGGAATTGAAAAAAATTTATGGAAAACGAGATAATTCCCGTAGAGCCGGGCCAACACTTTCGATTCGCCTGTTCCCAGCGGGTTCGATGTTTCAACGAGTGCTGCCGGGACCTGAACCAGTCCCTCACTCCCTACGATGTTCTACGGCTGAAAAGGGGCCTCGGGATGGACTCGGGAGAGTTTCTGGCCGCATATACCCGCCAGCATCTGGGCCCTGAAACCGGCCTTCCGGTGGTTACGCTGGAACCGGCCCCGGGACCCGAGCGTAAATGCCCTTTTGTGACTCGGGAGGGATGTCGGGTCTATGAGGATCGGCCCGCCTCCTGCCGGACCTATCCCCTGGTCCGCCTTCTCTCCCGTGACCGGGCCACGGGGCGCATGACCGAGCGGTATTTTCTTATGCGGGAGGCCCACTGCTTCGGCTTTGCGGAGGAGCGGATGCAGACCCCGGAGGGATGGATCGAATCCCAGGGGATCGGCCCCTACAATGAAATAAACGATCTGCTCATGGGGGTTATCGCGGCCAGGAACCGGCTGGATCCCGGCCCTTTGCTGATGGGGGCCGGCCGGCTTTTCTATTCGGCCTGTTATGATATCGACGCCTTCAGAGCCCGGCTCCGGGAAAATGGGGGAGAAAAGGAGTTTGACGTTGATTCGGCCGTTAGAAATGCCATAGAATGTGATGATACGGTTTTTTTGAAAGCGGTTCTGGAATGGATGCCGACCGGGCTTTTTCAAAGGACGGAAAAGATGGTTAAAAAAGCCGGAGCGGTGCGATGAATCCGGGGAGGCGGGCGCAGGGATGGGAGAGTGCGCTTCAGGGGAAGCGGGCGCTGGTGCTGGGGGCGGTCAAGGGGATCGGCAAAGGGATCGGGCTGGATCTGGCCAGCCGAGGGGCCCGGGTTGCGGCCACCTATTATGACTGGGAGGAGGAACTTCCCCGAATGCGGCAGGATTTTGCCGATACGGGCGCGGAGCACCATCTTTTAAGGGCCAATCTTCTGGAGCCGGATGAGATCTTTTCAATGGTGGAAGCCTCTGCGGATCGGCTCGGGGGGCTCGATATCCTTATCAACAATATCGAGCGGGGCGGATGGCCCGTGGTTCATGGGCCCTATGTGCCGGAGCAGTGGGATCTGGAGATGGCCACGACCCTGCGCGCCAAACAATGGGTTTTTGAAGCGGCCCTGCCCCACCTGAAGGGATCCGGAGACGGTGTGGTGGTCAATTTCTCCTCCATTGCGGGGATGGTGGGCCGGTCCGGGCCTGCGCAGCTCATCTTCAACGAGGGCTATGCTGCGGCCAATCGGGGGATTTCTCTGCTCACCGAGACTTGGGCACGTATGGGGGCCCCCCAAGTCCGGGTCAATGAGATCATGCTCGGCATCTTCGAGACCCGGCACGGGGAGGGAACCCGGGGCTGGGGGCTGCTGACGGATGCGCAAAAGGATGCGCTTCGGGAGCATACCCTGATGGATCGGTTCGGAAAGATCGATGATGTGGTCCGGGCGGTCCGCTTCCTGATTTCCGATGCGCCCTTCATGACCGGAACCGTGATGCGGATCGACGGCGGGTATGTGCTTGGGGGAGAGCGGACGAACCCCATGCCGCCAGGGGTATTGTAAATCCTTCTATTTGCCTTTCGGCTTGAATGAGGCCGGCTTTTTTCCCCAGATGAAGAATTCGATCCACTCAAATCCGAGCTTCAACAGCGCCTCGTCATTAAGGCGCGCCCGCTTCAATACCTCCGGCTTCACCCGATACCGCTTGGTAAAAGAGCTTTTATAGACGAACTCCCGGAACGCATCGATGTTGTAAGCCGCCATAAAGGCCATCTTGGCCCGGGGGCCGTTGGGCCCTTCCGCGCCCCAGGGATCTGCTGCAAAGAGCGATCTCACCTCGGCCCAGCGCAGGGTCATACGGTGATAATCCTTTGCCTCCTGATCCGCAAGCCAGTCATCGATGGTCAACTCCTGATCTTCATTCGCGCCGAGGCAGGTCTCCGGGGGCCGGAAGAAGTGAACCAGTTCGGTCTTTTTGGACGCCGCATCGAACCGGACCCCGTGCTCCACCGGATAGGAGCGGCAGGTTCCGGGCCGGTCCGGATAGACCCTGCACCCGGCATCGGTGAGAAAGGGACAGGTGGCCGCGTCATTGTCGGCCATTCGGAGCAGCACCTCGGGGAAAAAATTTCCGTCCCGCAGGACCACATCCACATACTCCTCCAGGAACCGGTCCGAGGAGATCTCCAGCCGCTTTTTCAGCCGGATCAGATCATAAGGGTACAAAAAGAGGTTGAGGTTCCGGCAGCACTGGTTGAAACAGCCCACATCCGGATGGCACCGGAACCGGAAGGTGTCGCCCCGCTCGATCCGCCGGCCCGGCAGTTGATCTATCGCTTCGATATTTTCGATATACTTCATAGAATACGGTTATGATCGCTGTTGTGCGCCGCGAGCATCTCCGCGACGGTCATTTTGATTTTTCCGCTGAAGCCGGTCTTCTCTCTGATTAGGGCTTCCAGGGCCGCCATCTCCCGGTAGAAAGGGGTTCGGTCCAGCAGAGGTCTATTCTCGCCTGTGGTGCTTCTGTAATAGGCGTCACATCCCGGCCCTTCGACCCGGGTTCCGTCGGGTCGGGACAGGAAATGGGGTATGCCGTGGAGCCTGCAGATCATAGGCCGGTACGGATAGAGCAGGCAGCGCTCCTTTTCATTGGCCGGACAGAGGGGCCGCCGGTCCGTTTCATTTTCGGGAGATTTCACCCGCGCCATGATCCGCTTCTGCGCTTCGGTTGGGAGTTTTGAAAAACCTTTCAGCAGATAGAGATATTCCACCATCGTATAATGATAGAAGAGGCTGCGGCAGCAGTTCTTATCGCACCCGCTGCAGTGAAAACCGGCTTGCCGGGCCGCATCATCATACCCCCCATCCATCCGGGAAAAGAGGCTGCCGAGTTCTTCCAACAGAGGGTCGTATATAAGGTCGTGGGGCTGCATCCTGTTGGCCAGGGCGGCAATGGTATCGATCATCAGAAGCGGTTCCTATACGAGGGGGGAGGGAAAGAAGAGGGCGGTGTAGAGATCCAGCGCGTACCGGTCCGTCATGCTCGCGATCAGATCCGCGACGATCCGCTCGTGGGAGTGCTGGTGATGGGCATAGCTCTGCAGCTCCATATTCTCCAGCTCATCCGGAACCATCTCCGGGTTCTCCATGAAATACTGGTAGAGTTCACAGAGGATCTTCTTGGCCTTGACAAATTCCTGGTGGACATGCTCGGATCGGTAAACATTCTCATAGAGGAACATCCGCAGCGTCGTCATCGCGCCATAGACCTCATCGCTCATCTTGAGTCTGAATTCACCATCTTCGACTGTGCTTGAAAAGACGAGATCCCGAATCATGGTGGAGGCCCGCTGGGAATGGTTTTTGCCGAGAATTTCTTTACAGACGCTGGGGACATGATCTTCGCCGATCACGCGGCTTCGGATCGCGTCATCCAGATCATGGTTCAGATAGGCGACGATATCTGCCACCCGTACCACCCGGCCCTCTACGGTCGCGGGCTGCTCATCCGGATCATCCGGGATGATCTTGCCGTACCCTTTGGAGTGCTTCTGAATGCCGTTGCGCACCTCCCAGGTCAGGTTGAGCCCCCGGCCCCGGTTTTCGATCACTTCCACAACCCGGAGGCTCTGCTCGTTGTGGGCAAAATCAGAAGAGAAGATCTCCTTTAAAGCCGTCTCTCCGGAGTGTCCAAAGGGGGTATGTCCCAGATCATGTCCCAGCGCTATGGCCTCGGCCAGATCTTCGTTGAGCCGCATGGCCCGGGCCACGGTTCTGGAGATCTGTGCCACTTCCAGGGTATGGGTGAGCCTTGTCCGGTACTGGTCCCCCAAGGGTGAGAGAAAGACCTGGGTCTTGTGCTTCAATCGACGGAAAGCGTTGGAGAAGAGAATCCGATCCCGGTCCACCTGAAACGCGGTCCGGATCAGACACTCTGGCTCAGGGCGGCTCCGGCCCCGGGAGCAGGAGCTGAGACACCCATACGGGGAGATGAAGCCCTTCTCCCGTTCCTCAAAGGTCTCCCGGATGGAAGCGGTCTGCTCAAATGTATCGATTAACACGTTTTGGCTGTCCTTGGATATAATATGGTGTTGGCTTCAGACGGCATGGGCATCATGCCCTTCCGCATCATACTTTTCACCACAAAGATATATATATTTCCACAAGTATAGTATATTGTAAAGGATTATTTGATTCCTTGACGGACCCTTCCCTTGGGGGTAAAAGGGGACAAACAAAAATGAACCGCCATTCAGAATTCAGGAGGCATAAAGGATGAATTTCTTTTTCAGACCCAAGGGCATCGCCCTGATCGGCGCAAGCGCCACCCCCTTCAAAGGGGGAAATTCGATTTTGAAAAACCTGATCACCGGCTTCGACTGCGGGATCTATCCGGTCAACCCCAAGTATGAGACGATCGAAGATGTCCGCTGCTATCCCACGGTAGCCGACGTTCCCGATCCGGTCGATCTTGCCATCGTTTTCGTGCCCGCGCCCCATGTGCCGGCCATTGTCCGGGCCTGTGCAGATAGAGGGATCAAAGGAGTGATGATCGAATCCGGCGGCTTCTCCGAGACCGGGGAGGGGGGCGCGGCCCTTCAGCGGGAGCTGCTGGAGATCCGAAAAGAGACCGGCATCCGCCTCTGGGGCCCCAACTGCATGGGGCTGGTGGATGCCGTAAAAAGATATGTCTTCTCCTTTGTCTCCCCCATGATCTGGCAGGAGGGGCTGACCCCGGGGGATGTTTCGCTGGTCGTCCAGAGCGGGATGTTGTCGGGCGCGTTTCTGATGGATCTCATGACCCACGGGGTGATGGGTATCAGCAAGGTCTGCTCCATCGGCAACAAGATGGATGTGGACGAGTGCGATCTTTTAGAGTATCTGGTCGATGATCCGGATACAGGGGCCATCGGTCTTTATCTGGAAGCCATTCCCGATGGGAGGCGCTTCACCGAGATCTGCCGGCGTTCGAAAAAGCCGGTGGTGCTCCTGAAGGGCGGTAGAAGTGAAGTCGGGGCAAAGGCCGCGATGAGCCATACCGCAAGCCTTTCCGGAAACGGGGCCGTGATCCGGGGCGCTCTTGCCCAGTCCGGGGTGACAGAGGCAAACGACTTCAAACAGATGATGGATATCTCCCGGGCTCTGGCGGCCTTTCCGGATACGGCCCCGAAAAGGGATGCCCGGGTGGCGGTGCTGACCTATACGGGCGGCGCCGGGATCGTATCGGTCGATTTCATGGATGGGCTGGGGCTTGCGCCGGCTCTGCTTTCCGAGGAGAGCCGGGCAAAGCTCAAGACCGTCTTTCCGGAGTGGATGCCGATCTCCAACCCGGTGGATTTATGGCCTGCGGTGGAGCGAAACGGTGCGGAGAAGACCTATGGCGTGGCGCTGGATGCGGTCTGCAGCGATCCAGGCGTGGATGCGGTGCTGATCCATGCCTTTGCCGGCGGCTTTGCCCTGAAGCCAGATCTGGCCGGGATGGCAGAGACCGCAAAGGGGGCCGGCAAACCGGTTTTCATCTGGCTGCTGGGAACCATAGACGCAGCCAAGGAATTTCATCAGGAGGCGCAGGAACTTGGGATGGTGGTCTATAGGGAGGTCTACCGGGCTGTGGAGTGCATGGGGGCTCTCTTCAACCGGCCTCTGCCGGCCGCATCGGAGATTCCTTCGGCCCGAGCCGTATCTCTCGATGAGGCCCAAGAGAAAATCCTTTCCGAATCGGCCGGCGCGCTGGATGAGCATTTTTCCAAAAAACTCCTCTCTGCTGCCGGAATTTTTGTTGTCGAGGAGCGTATTGTTAAAACACCGGAAGCCGCGGAAAAGGCCGCGTCGGAATTCGGCCTTCCGGTCGTCATGAAGGGGCTTCTGCCCGGCGAGGTCCATAAGACGGAGAAGAATCTTGTCCGGCTCGATATCCGTTCCTTTGAGGATGTTCGGCAGATCTTCGATGAACTGACTCGGGAGATGGACAGCAGGGGAGAGATCCTGATTCAGCCCTACGTCAAAGGCGATCTGGAGCTGATCGCGGGGCTTGTGAATGACCCGCAGTTCGGAACCTGCGTGATGTGCGGCTTTGGCGGGATATTGGCAGAAGTCATCGCGGACGTGGCCTTTGCGATGGCCCCCTTGAGCCATGAAGAGGCGCTGGCGCTGATCCGAAGGCTCAAGGCGCAAAAGCTGCTGGATGGTTTTCGCGGAGCGCCGGCCGTGGATCGGGAGGCACTGGCACAGACCCTGGTGCAGTTGGGGGATTTGGGAGCGACTAACGAAAAAATCGAACAGGTCGATATCAATCCGCTGATCATTCGGGATGGATCGCCGATTGCGGTGGATGCGTCCGTGATTCTGGGGGAGAAGCCCTGACAGCGGATGCTGAAGTCGTTACTGCTTAAAAAAAGGGAGGCAATATCGATTTGTCTCCCTGGCCGATTCCTTTTAAACTTCCTACTTCAATCCGAAATCGATTTTCGAATCAAATCGGGCAGCATCTTCAGGGCATCGGTCTTTGCGGCAAAAATATCCGCGCCCGCACTCAGCATCTCCTGTCTGACCCTCTCATCATCGTTCATGGATATTGCGACAATTTTTGTCTTGGTCCCCAATTCCTTTATCCTCCGGGCAACCTCCTGACCCGTCATGTCCGGGAGGCGGTGATCCAGCAGGATGACATCAAAAGACTGTTTCCGACAGAGTTCCAGTGTTTGTGCCCCGGTGCCGGCCTCTTCAGCCACGGCCATATCCGCCATATCGTTTAAGATCAATCGAAGACTGTCCCGCATCATGGCATGGTCGTCCACGATGAGTATACGCAGTTTTTTTGAAGAGGAATCCATTGATTTCAGCCTTTTGTGATACAGTCACTATGATACCAGAGCGATTACGGATAAGGTTTTGGGTTCGTTGACGGACTTAATATATCCTATCCGCACAGCGTCTTGCAAGGAAAAGTTGAAGCGGCTCCAGCACCTTTGAAGTGTATCAGCGGCCCATCCCATCGGGGGGGAAAGTGCTTACCGGGTAAGATACCGGAGAATGAACAGAGCCTCTTCCAGTCCGATGCGCAGATTTTCATCCACATCTGCAGCCAGGCGGATCTCCTCTCCGCCGCTGATGCCGGCCATGATTTTCAGGCAGATCAATGCATCGGCCAGATCGATTCCGCCGCTGCAGTTCACATCGCCGGGAGCGCAGTGCTCCAGATTGAGGGCCGGGGTTTTCTCGCTCTCATTTCCCAATTCGTCATACGCGGAGACCGCGATGAACTTCCCCTGATACGCATCTTCGAGAGAAATCCAGTTGGTCAATCCCACATCTTTGAACAGGGTCAGGCTGTCTGCCGATGCGCCGATATAGACCCGATATCCGGCCACATCCGCATCGGGCGGGGAATACCAATAGATTCTCATGATGCCTTCCGGTTCGGATATCACCATCAGCCCATTGACCATTGCCGGACTGGTGGTATCCTGCACATCGATATCTGTTTGTGCTGAAAAGGCCACATTGCCCCCGATGTCTGCCGCCTTGATATAGTAACGCACCCCTTTGGAAGTGATGGCGCTCTCCGGAATCGATCCAATATACTCCGAAGCGCCTTCGGCAGCCGTCATCTCCAGGACTTTGAAGGGCAGTTCATCGGTTCTGGCTCGATAGCAGAGGAATACCCCGGCCAATTCCCGATTCTCTGTAATGCTCGCCCGAATCTCCAAAGGTGCGCCTGAAGGGGCCTGGGTGATCGGGGTGTGGGTGATCTCCGGCGGTGTGAGATCCAAAAAGAAGAGAATTGTTTCAGTGTTGGTGTTTCCGGTGGTATCTTGGGCCGTCACCTTCACCTGGTGTTCACCCTCCGCAAGCACTTGATCCGTCCGCCACTCCAAAAGGCCGGTCCGGGGATTGAAGACCTCTGGCAGCCTGTCTTGATCCACCTCGACCAGACCGTCCAGCGTAATCTCCAGCGCATTCGGATTAAGACCGCTCAGGCAATCGGAGATGGTGAGCCGAAACAGGGGGCTTTCCCCTCCCTCCATGATGATGAAATCCGATATCGCTGGGGCGGCAGTGTCAACGGCCAGTATATACTGGCCCGTCCGAAGGATCGAAACGGATACGGTTCGGTTTTCGGCATTCAACTCTCCACCGATATTCCGATAATAGCCGGTCTTTGGATCAAAGCCATAGATCCGAAGCTTTTCCGCATGGGCCGCTGTGAAACCGGCTGCATCAAGATCCGCTTCCCTGTAGCCGATCGTCAGTTCCAGGGGCTCGATCAGATCCGTCAGCAGGATGCCTTCGGAAAAAGCGATGGTCACGATAAAGAGATCCCCCACCGTGGCCGCGGTTCCGCCGGCAATCGATGCGGAGCGGTCAAAGCGGGTCAGCCGGGAGAGTTTCAGCGTTGCGTCTTCGGTCAGTCCTTCGGGGCCGGCAATGGCCGTTGCCCCGCCATCGGCAAGGGGGATATCGCTCTCAACAACCAGCTCCTGGCCGGCCTCCTTGGTTTTTTCCACGGTTTCCAGCACATCACCGATGATTCGGTCGATCACCCTCACAAATTCATCGATGACACTCCCGATACCTTTGATGTTGTCATCGATCCAGAGATCCCGTTCGTACAATGCGGTTTTAATCATCCCTTTTTCCGGAATGAGAAGCCCTGTTGCCGTGATATTGTCCAGCACCGATTTCACATCCAGTCGGAACGTCAGATCCAGCTCCAGGCCCAGATTCTCCCCAAAGGTCAGCGGGAGGGAGAAGAGCCGGATATGCTTCTTATGCGTCTCCCATTCTGCAATGCCCTCGGGAAGATCCTGAATCCCCTGCATCGCGCCGAGGTAGGCACTCTCTGAGATATCGAAGGCATCCCCTTCCCGAAGCTGGGAGAAGAGTTCCGACTGCCCTTCCAGGAATTCGACCGCGGTCGGCGCATCGATCCGGAAATCGAAATAGGTCTCCGTGAATGCGCTGTCCGGAAGAATGATATCCGGGCCGGCCCGCCCGGTCATGAGGCTGAAGCCTATGGATCGGTCGTTTTTTGCGGTGCTTTCCGCGGCAATGGTCATCTCCGATTCGATCTGCTTCTGCAGGAGATCGGAGCTGAGGCTGAATTTCGGAACATCCGGGTACGGACGATCGCTGTCGAACTTCTGGGAGAAGCCGCTGAAAAAGCTGCCCGGATTTAGAATTGTCGACAGGGTAAAGGTCAGATTGTCGGCTTCGTCCACATCCGATTCGGCCGAAAGGGAAAGCAGACTGCCGGCTTCGAAGGCATCCATATGGATGGTCGGCTGTAAACCTTCTAAAAGTCCCAGGGGATTCTGCATCGTCAGTTCCGCACCGGTGCTGAACTGCGTTGTTGCACCGGCCAAAAAGCCGACCCGCTGGTAATATGGAATGGTTTCGCATATTCTGTCGATGGCCTGCTCCAATATGGCCTGTGTCAGAATATGATTCCCGCAGGCCGGGTTGCGCTTGATCAGATTTTCGAAAAAGAGTGTTGCTGCCACAAAGCGCTGATCGTGGGTGTCGGGCCGGTTCGGGTTGAGATAATCCTCGAAGTGATGGCGGGTCGTCATCGAGGTATTGACGGCCGCCCCTTCGCCTGTCGAAGCGCTGAGTTCAGGACGGCCCCCGGCCGCGATCTGCTCTTTGAAGATTTCTGCAGACAATCCGGCCATCCCCTCCATTTCTTCCGACAGTTCCATTCTGTTTTTCACTGCCATATCGGTCCGTGAACCGACATTCTCCAGGCGGATATCCGTGGACAGATTCGTACCGCTGTACAGCCCGAGTTCCGCAATCCGGAATGCCAGCGGCCCCATGGACAGCTCCTGTCCGGACTCGCCCATTCCGAGGAGCAATCGGTATTCTTCGGTAAATGTACGATCCGTAGCGGTAACCGAAAAGGTGGGTGCATCGACCACTTCGATGTTCAGCCGAATCCCGTATTTATCCGTGAAGATTATGCGGTAGTTCCCGTCGGAGACCACCGGCGGACTCATGATCTCCACAAAGCCCCTGCCGTCGGTGATTGTTTCGAAACGGGTGCCGTTCGGGTACTTATAGTAGAAAACCTTTCCCGTCACGGGCTGGCTGTCGGCATCATAGACGCGGTAATGGCGGATAGCCTTTCCCCCTTTCATCACAAGGGAGGGAATCATCCGGCTTACCGGGTAGTGGGGCGTGAAGCGGACAAATTCATCGAGGGTGGTGAGGGAGGATGGCGGCAGCACCTCGATGAAAAAGTTGGATTCATAGGCGCGCCCCTGGGTATCATAGGCCACTACGTCGATGCTGTAATCGCCTTCCGGATAAAGGGTCTCGGAGAGTAAGCCGTCCAGAGTGACCTTGTCCGGCATGGGGCCGCCTGTAAGGAACCATTCGTAATGATCGATCAGAATCCCCACGGGATCGGCCGTCAGTTCTGCCAAAAAAGGGGCTTCGCCGGTCATCGGCCTTTCTGCCTGAAATTTCACGAATTCTGGAATAACGGAGCGGACAGGGCGGACGTAAAACTGCCGGGTCTTGTCCCGGGTCGTGATATCCCCGTCCTTGAAATCGATGCACAAGGCGTCGCTGCTGTCGGACCCGCTGGTGGTGGATGACCAGAAAAGATCGGAGACCATGTCTGGAAAGGGGCCGTATTTATAACAGTCGGAGTTCTGAATTGCCGGGTCAAACGCGTCGTATCGGATCAGGGACTGTAGCTCGTCGATGTCTGGCAGGCGCCAGTCCTCATGGCCGGCAAGGGTCAGTTCCTCGCAGTATTTCAGCGCCGCCTCCCATGTCATGGGGTCCGCGGTCGCCTGTCCCCAGATGAGACCGCTTGCCGGGTCTGTGACCGTTCCATCGCTGTTTCCGTTATCCTCGAGGCATCGGGACGGCGCCGTTCCGCCCCGCACCGCGCGCACATAAGAGGTGCCGGTTTTCCGCCGGGGAGTGACATTGCCGTCACTGAAATCGACGCCCCATACGTTTTCGCCCGAAGCCGAATCCGTTGTGGAGGACCAGAAAAAGTCGGATACCATTGTCGAGAAAGGACCATATTTGAAACAGTCGGAGTCCTGGATGGCCGGATTGGACTCTTCGTATCGAACCAGAGACTGCAGCTCATGGATATCCGGCAGTCGCCAGTCGGTATGTCCGCCGAGTTCAAGAGACTCGCAGTGGGCCAGCGCCTCTTCCCAGATCATCGGCTCTCCGGTGGTCTGTTCCCAGGTCAGGCCGCTTACCAAGTCCGTGACCGTTCCGTCCTCATTTCCGGGCTCGGGCGCGCATCCGGGCGAGACGCTGCCGCGGCTGACGGCCATCACATAAAAGATTCCCGTCTTGGCCTGCTGTGTAACAGCACCGTCTCGGAAATCGATGCCCCATGCGTTGCCGCCGGCAGCGGGATCGGTTGTGGCTGACCAGTAGAAGACCGGCTCGATATCATCGATGGCCGCGGCCGGTTCAAATCGATCATGGCACACCAGGGAGAGGAGTTCATTGATGTCCGGCAGCCGCCATTCTGTATCGCCCATGCTCGCCTCCAGGGCCTCGCAATAGGCCAGCGCCTTCTCCCAGGTCAGTAGTGGCCCCCGCAGGGAGATTGACCATGTGAGTCCGGTGCTTGGATCGGTGTAAATACCGGCGTGAGCGGCCGGCCCGATAGTGAGGTTTGCGCCCAGAAACAGCAGGAGAACGGCGAGCCATTTTTTCATGATCGATATCCTCTTTATTGCCCGCTGCAGACCGCGCGAACATGCAGGCTATTGTTCTTATAGTAGTTGTCCGTATCGCCGCCGCCGAAATCGACACTCCATGCATAACCCCCGCTGCCGGCATACGACGTGGATGACCAGTACCAATCGGCTCTCGATTCCGGGAAATAGGCCGTATCGATGCGAGGCCCCATGTTTTTTCCCCGATGCACCAGGGCCGTCAACTCCTTTACCGTCGGCAGCCGCCAGTTGGAGCAGCCCCCAAAACCGGCTTGATTTAGTGCTTTGAGAAAGTCTTCGGTATTGGTGCCGTCTCCGGCCGTTCCCTGGTATGGGCCGGCATTCGAATCATACCAGCTATAAGTGTTGTCTGCGTCATGGGGATTGGTGTCGTCCGTCATCCCGTCTCCGGAATGTTTGACCTCCCATATCAGACCGGTCACATCATCCTTTGCTGCTGCCCAGTCTGTGACACCATCGTCGATTTCATTTCCGCTGCTGTCCAGCTTGGTGTAGGAGCGGGCCTTGGCATAATGGGCATCCTGGCCATAAAAGGATTCGTCTACCAAAGGACAGGGGATGCGCGTGGTGTTGTCATAACATCGGGTCTGGCCCGTGTCTTGGGGATCTGCCGCAGCAGGAAGCTGAAAAGCCATTAGAGACAGGACCATCAGTATCGACAGGGCCGGCAGGAAGATTTTTCCCATGGATCACTCCTTTTTGATGATTAATATGCTTGTTTGAAAGGAGATACCTTCAATGACAAAAATTTGTTTGAGCCTTTTTCAGATATTCCTCATCCCATCAAAGCGGTTGCGGGGTCGGAATGTATTTTCAAGATCATGGTGTAATATATTCGATCATCCGGCATCACGCAAGGAAAAGTTGGGGGTCTCGGATTCTCTCCCGCCTTGCAGTTGATCTTTTTCGGTTTCTATCCTATGATAAATTCATAAAGGATCGAAATCCCGGGGCGTTCGATCTTCTGCGGCAGTGATTTCAAATCGAATGAGAAAAGGAGTTGAAAAGGAATTCAATGGAAAATACGCCGGTTACGGAACATAAGCTGAAGCTTCGAAATCTTCGGCTCTCCGACTTCGATGACATCCGGGAGATCATGGAACGGGTCTATCGGGGGATGGGGGGCTCCTGGAAGTTTGCGGAGTTCTCCTCCATGCTGGCCCGCTTTCCCCAGGGGCAGATCGCGATAGAGGACAAGGGGAAGATCGTGTCTGCGGCTTTGAGCCTCATCATCGACTTCTCCGAATACGGGGATCAGCACACCTATGAAGATATCATCGGCGCGGGCAATCTGGAAAACCATGATCCGGACGGCGACTATCTCTACGGCATCGATGTCTTTGTCCATCCGGACTACCGGGGCATGCGTCTGGGGCGGCGCCTCTATGACGCGAGAAAGGAGCTGTGCGAGCAGCTCAATCTGAAGGGGATTCTTCTGGGGGGGCGGATACCCTCCTATCGGGAATATGCTTCAAAAATGTCGCCCTTCCAGTACTGTCAGATGGTCAAGAACAAGGAGGTCGTCGATCCGGTGCTCACGTTCCAGCTCTCCAACGACTTCCACATCAAGAAGGTGATGCCCGGCTATATTCCCGAAGACCGCCAGTCCAGGGCTTACGGGGTTCTGCTGGAGTGGAACAACATCTATTATGAAGCCCGAAAAAAACCGCTCTTCGGGGGCCGGAAATCCACGGTCCGTACATCTGTGGTCCAGTGGCAGATGCGTCACTTCTCCTCTCCCGAGGACTTTCTGGCTCAGGCCGAGTTCTTTATCGACACGGTCTCCGGATACAACTCCGATATCGTCCTCTTTCCCGAGCTGCTCAATGTGCCCCTCATGGCCGGGTTCAATCAGGAAGATCCGCCAGAGGCCATGCGCTCTCTGGCCGGATATACCGAAACCCTGCGCCAGGCATTTGCAGACATGGCCATCTCCTACAATATCAATATCATCACCGGCAGCATGCCGGAATACCGGGACCACCGCCTCTATAATGTATCCTTTCTCTGTCGGCGGGACGGGACATGGGATGCCCAGTACAAGTTGCACATCACCCCGGATGAGCAGCAGTACTGGGGGCTGCAGGGAGGAGACGATCTCAGGGTCTTCGAGACCGACATCGGCAAGATCGGGATTCTGATCTGCTATGATGTGGAGTTCCCGGAACTCTGCCGGTATCTCGCGGATCAGGGGATGAACATCCTATTCATTCCGTATTGGACCGACACCAAGAACGGCTATCTCCGGGTACGGCGGTGCGCACAGGCCAGGGCCATTGAAAACGAGTGCTATGTCGCGATCTCCGGAAGCGTCGGCAACCTGCCCCGGGTGGCCAATATGGATATCCAGTACTCCCAGTCCGGGATCTTCACCCCTTCGGATTTCTCCTTTCCCCATGATGCGGTCGCGGCCGAGGCCACCCCCAATACGGAGATGACGCTGATGGTGGATCTGGATCTCGATCTTTTAAAAGAGCTGCGCCAGACCGGCAGCGTCCGGAACCTGCGGAGCCGTCGGCTCGATCTGTACAACATCACCTGGCTCAAAGGTGAGCAGCGGCGCAATCTTGTGCGGGAGTAGGAGATGATGAAGAAACGGCTCTTTTGCCAATCGCTTCTGTGCGTGTCTATTTTTCTCCTGCTGGTCTGGGGAGGATTTTCTTCCCTCTCCCTTTTCCCGGAATCGGCCTGGGGGGCCGAAGAGAAGGCCGCGGAAAAGGAGAAGATCGACCCGAGGATCATCCGAAGAGCCGCAGACAGCCTCTGGCGTCTGAAGCGGGCCATCCAGCGGGATGCCTATCCCTCTGCACGGGCTGCGCTGAACATCTGGCGCAGCAATGCCGGTGAGGCCGGAAATTTCGATGCCGCGGCCTATGAGGAGTATCGCCGGCAGATCTGTGAAAAGTCGGTCCGGAGTACCCTTGACTGGTTTGAAGAGAGCCTTGAGCAGGAATGGTTCAACGATGCCGGGTATTCGGTTCAGGTTTACAAGCTCCATTCCCGGGCCATCGATACCTTTGATCAAAAACTTTACGATAACATGCTGGAGCGCATCCAGAAGAAGAAGGCCGAGGTCGCCGCGCGGGAGAAGGCCGAAAAAGCAGAAAAGGGCGCTGCTGCTTCTCCCTGATATCCTTTTATATGCGGTTATATCCGGGTTTGACACGCCATACCTCATGGTTTAGAATTCGACAGTAAGCTTTTGCCTCCACAATACATTCGGAGAGACCTCTAACTTGGAACCGGCCGACATCCTCGACGCCTATTACTGGAACCGCCTGCCGCTGATCCTGATGTTCATCAACGGCTACTTCATCTATCGCCTCTTTGTGGTGACGCAACTGACGGATGTCTTTGTCTCCTGGAGCCTCCGGCGGAGCAGAGGCCGCATCGGCCGGATTTCCCTCTACATCATCGCTACTGCCGCGGTCATCTCCTTTTTCATCCCCAATGCGGTGACCATTCTGATCCTTCTGCCCTCCCTGAAGCTGCTGGACCGGGATATCCGCATCCAGACGGACGGGAAACGGCTGACCACGGCCTTGACCCTGTCAGCCATCTATGGGGCCAATATCGGCGGAATGGGCTCTCTGATCGGCAGCCCAGCCAATCTGATGCTCATCGCCGCGCTCGATCTCTTCAAGGTTCCCGGAGGCGATCAAATCACCTTTCTCAACTGGTTTCTCTGGTCCCTGCCTCTGGTGCTTCTCTTCTCCCTGTTGGCGTGGCGGGTCGTGATCCTCTTTGGGATTCCCAAAGAGTTGCGCTCTCTTAGGGTGGCGATGGGGGAAGCCCGGATCTTTTTGAATTCGAAACAGCGTTCCGCAGCCTGGCTTTTCGTGATTTTTATCCTCTTCTGGGTCATTCTGTCGCTGCTGGAAAGACCGTCTTTCGGCGTCGAGGAGTACCTTCCCATCCCGGCCATCCTCTTTTTTCTCCTGTTTCTCTACATGAGTTTTGTCTCCGCGCCTGGCCCCGCTCCCCGTCCTCTGCTTCGGCCAAAGGATGTCTTCACCGATCTTCCCGCGAGGGGGCTTCTCTTTATCGGGCTTCTTGTCGTGATCGTCTGGGGGATTCAAAAGCTGGGACTCCAGCAGTATATTCCGGCGCTGCTGTCCGGCCTGATCCATCCTTCGGTCCCCCCGATTATGGTGGTGATCTCGGTCTCGGCTGCGGTGACCTTCCTCACGGAAATCCTCAGCAACACCGTGGTTTCTGCGGCTTTTTTCCCTCTGGTGGAATTTATCGGGGAGAGCTACGGCCTGGCACCGCTCATCCTGATGATCGCTGTTTCGGCCGCGTCCACCTGTGCGTTCATGACGCCGGTGGCCACCCCCTGCAATGCGCTGGCCTTCGGGGAGATGAAGGGGACATCATTGAAGCGGATGGTGCTGGCCGGATTTCTGCTGAATCTGACAGGTGCGCTTCTTATCAGTTTATGGCTGGAGTTCATGATTCCGCTGCTCTACCTGCGGTAGTCTGAGCTTCCTTCGGTTTTTGTTGACGGAAATGGCCGCAGATTATATACATATTGAGAAGAAAGTATTCAAAGAATCGAATCTCATTGAAAAGGAGGTCTTCATGGATCTGAAGCAGAAAGGGCAGGAGGCAAATGTCGGCGGATTCAAGCAGTTGATGGTTTCCATGCGGTGGACAACCGCTGCGGACTTCGACCTGGCAGCGGCCTATGAGGATAAGAACGGAAAGCAGGGGCTCGTCTATTTCGGCGAGCTGGGAGATCTCAACAACTTTCCCCACATGCAGCTTTCCGGGGATGAGGGCGTAGGCGATTCGGGCGGTGATAATGAGGAGACCATGCGCATCACAAAGCTCGATGACATGAAGTATGTCTGGATTCTCTGCTGGGACTATGGAAAAGTGCAGGACGGCGCGCCCTCGCGGTTCAATGATAGCGATGTGACGCTCTCTGTCATCGATGACAAGGGAAATTCTCATAATGTGACCCTGGATACGGGGGACATGGGCAATGTGGCGCTGCTGGCCACCATCGACAATTCGGGCGGGGTCGGGCCTAAAATCATCAACTCGAGCAAGGCAGGCACCCTGAAAGGGCTGACCAAGCTGCAGCAGTTGATCGATATTATCAATCAATAGGCAATAGGAATCGTACAATAGAAATCGGAAATCCTCTGTAAAAGAAAAAGGTTCATCAAAAAAAACATCAACAGGAGGTTATGAACATATGGAACTGAAGCAGAAGGGCGAAGAGGCAAATGTCGGCGGATTCAAGCAGCTTATGGTTGCCATGCGCTGGACCACAGCCGCGGATTTCGATCTGGCAGCGGCCTACGAGGACAAGAGCGGAAAGCAGGGGCTCGTCTATTTCGGCGAGCTGGGAGACTTGAACGCCCACCCCTTTATGCAGCTTTCGGGGGATGAAGGGGTGGGGGACAAGGGCGGCGAGAACGAGGAGGTCCTCCGGATCACCAAGCTCGACGACATGAAATATGTCTGGCTAATGTGTTGGGACTACGGGAAGATCAAGGAGGGATCGGCCGCGCGGTTCAACGACAGCGACGTGACCCTTTCGGTGATGGACGACAAGGGAACCGCGCATGAGGTGAATCTCGATACCGGGGATATGGGCAATTTGGCCCTGATCGCCACCATCGATAATTCAACCCCCATCGGAGCAAAACTTGTCAACACCAGCAAGGCCGGCACCCTGAAGGGACTCAACAAGCTCCAGGATCTTCTGGATGTGATTCAGGAATAGGACCACTGAGGGAAATGGGAATGCACCGGGCCGGCAGGAGGCAGACGGACCGGCCGTCCCGGAGGCATTCCTGATGGAAAGCCCAACAAATGAAAGACCTTCGATGTAAGGAGAAGCGCATATGGATCTGAAGCAGAAGGGCGCCGATGCCGTCATCGGCGGTTTCAAACAGATGAAGGTATCTCTGATCTGGACCGCGGAAGTCGATCTGGATCTTATGGCCTTCTACAAGACCAAAGATGGCCGAACCGGCGGGATCTATTCGGACAATTATGCCGGCGGATCACTCGGCGATCTCAATGCCTTTCCCTTTGTTCAGCTCTCCGGAGACGAGGGGGTGGGCGCAGGGGGCGGCTCTAAAAGGGAGGAACTCCGGGTGGCCCGGCTCGACGATTTCGAGGAGCTTCACATCTGTGCGCTCAACTTCACGGATGCATCCACTGGGCAGAACCGGGTCTTTGCCGACTATGATGCCAGTGTCGAGGTGGTCACGGACAAGGGCGAGACCCATGTTGTCACCCTCGACTCCAAAACACCGGGCGCAGTCGCGGTTATCTGCACCTTCAAAAGCAGCTTTATGGGCGCATCTATTGCCAACAGCAGCGATGTGATGGGGCTGGAGGATTTTCGGGCAAATATTCCGGGTGCATCGGAGTTGAAGGTCGCTTCGAAGATCGTGTTGAAGGAGAAGGGGCAGAAGGCCCCCCTCTCCGGAAAGGATTTTCATGCGATTCTCCGCTGGAAGACCGCAGTGGATCTCGATCTCCACTGTTTCTACCGGCTGAAGGCAGATGCGGCCCCGGCCAAGAAGGGGCTGATGGGAAAGCTGCTGGGGGGAAGTGGTTCGGCCAGGGGACATGTCTATTTCGGAGACCGGGGCAGCCGGGAGAACGCGCCCTGGATCTATCTGGATCAGGACGCCGGGGTCGGTGACAAGGGGGGAGACAATGAGGAGAACCTCTACTTCACCCGGCTGGAAACAATCGAGCATGCCCTGATCGCGGCCAACATCTTCAACAAGCCCAATTCCAACTTTTCCGCATATGACGGCCGGGTGATCGTCCGGGGCGGGGGCCGGGAGATCGAGGTCCCCCTTACCGAGTCGAGCCCGGGAAGCTGGTGTCTCGTCGCCCGGATCGACAACAGCGGCCCCGGGGGCGCGCAACTGATCAACGTCAACCAGGTCCGGCGGGATGAGCCTGTGCTGGATTGAGTCCCGCCAAATGACCCCGGGGTGAAACGGCCGGTCATCGAAGATTTCGAGGCTCTCCGGTTCGGCTATGAGGAGAGCCTTCTCCGGCGGATCACCGAGCGGGCCGGACCCATTCCCCTGCGGGATTTCTCAGATGCCCAGCGCCTTCTCAATGGCCGGCGTCAGGATCTGCTCGGAGATGCGGTCAGGATCACGGCCGATCTGCTGCCCCAAGTCTATACGGCCTACAGCTTCTGCCTCGATCTCTTCCGCGGGGCTTATTCCGGGGATCTCTTCGTCCGCCAGAGCCCGACCTACAACGCGAGCGTCTTCGCGCACGAAGGAAAGTTCGACCTGCTCATCCATTCCGGGCTGCTGAATGATTTTACCATTGATGAACTCCGCTTTGTGATCGGCCATGAACTGGGGCATGTGGCCTTTGAGCATTCCCGGTTTCCGATCCATGAGATCCTGAGCCATCTGAGGGAGATCCCGCCGGAGATCGCATCCCTGCTTCTCAGTTGGTCCAGGGCGGCCGAGGTCTCCGCGGATCGGATCGGACTGCTCTGCTGCGGGGGGCTGACCCCCGCTGTCACCGCTCTCTTCAAGACTGCAAGCGGACTGAGGGGCATCCATGTGGATCGGATTCTCGATTCCTTCCGGGGCCAGTATGAGGAGCTGGAGCGGGGCATCCGCAAGGGGGGGGATGCCTACAGATGGATGCGCACCCACCCCATGATCCCGATCCGTTTCAAGGCCCTGGAGATGGCAGCCCTGGACATCGTGGCCCTCTGCCGGGGCGCTCCCGGCTTCTCCTGGAAAGGCTTTCGGGCCATCGACGCCCAGATCGCGTTCATCCTCGAATCCCTGGATCGGTAGCGGTTTCGGTGAATATCTCCTCTATCGATTCCCCCATCAGTCTTTGGAGCCGGCCACCCACCGCAGCCCCCATCCGTACATCTGATCGCACTCGGGATGGCCGTTGTGGAAGGTCACCTCCTTTGTCACCTTGATCTGGTTTCCCGAAAAGTCCAGCAGTGCGATCGCGCAGAAGGGCCGGGTGTCGCTCTGCGCGCCCATGGGCACTTCAATTACCGGCTGCCCCGGAACTTTTACCGTCACGATGCCGTCGGTTGCGCCCCAGTTGGGGACTCCCTCATAGATATAGGTGTAGAAGAGCACCCGGCGAATCTCTCCGATCCGGGCTAAATTGATCTTCATGTTCTCCCCCTGGGACCATGAGCCGGTTCGGTCGTCGCCCATGTGCAGGATATAGGGCGGCGTGTCGAACGCACCAAAGGAGTTCCCCAGGGGCTGGATGGCCCCCTTCAGACCATTTTCAATCTCGAAGAGACAGCCCAGATCCAGATCGATCCCCCCCCCGCCGCCCCCGCCCAGCAGCTTTGAAAAGAGACCCCCGGAGGATTTGCCGTCCGGGTTCTGGTTCCAGTTGAGGTTGATGAGGAGTTCACCGGTCGTCACCTTCGGCTTGATGTCGAAGCTGTCCCCTTTGCTCTTGAGGGTGACTTTGGATGCGATCTTCAATTCCGATGCACCGGGAATCTTTGCCCGAAAGTCCTCCAATCCCATCACCTCGCTCTCATTGATCAGGGATGTCGAAATAAAACCGGCCTCGAATTTGCCGATCATTGCGACCGCACCCGGGTCCGGGGTGTCCAGTGCAACCGTGTGCGACTCCCCTTTATCGGTGATCACCTCCACCCGCGCGTCGTAGTCGGCAAATGTCCGGTTCTGACCCGAGGAGGCATCGGTAAAATTGAGCGCACAGATATAGAGTTCGGCAAAATCATCCAGCTTTGCCACCCGCATCTCCTCCCGTTTTGCACCGCCGCCGGCCCCGACACCCTCGTCACCGGACAATTCGATAAATGGAAAAGCATTGAGATCTCCCAGAGTCCCCCCGGCATAGTTGTCCGAATAGATCCCGCCGGTCCGCCCATCTTTGGTCCTGTAGAAGGCCATCAGATCCAGATCAACGGCCGAAGTCCAAACCAGCGAGACCTTCAACTGTTTGAATGCCCCGATATCGGCCTTCTGTCCTTTCTGCTTCAGTTCCATCTCTTCACCTCCGTTTTTTGGGGTTGATTCATCGATCTTCCTCATCCATAAGGATGGACCAATTCCCGCGCCGGATGTCAAGAAAAAAACATTGGGAATAAGATGCTTATCCTGTTGTTGCATTTATTCGAATATGCTATTAGGATTTCAGATCAGCGTAAAGTGAACCAACGGGTCCGAATCGAACCTTCATCTATCCGATTCAAGGAGGGATTATGCCGATTTACCAATGGAAAGGTGTCAACAGGCGGAAACGATCCCAGAAGGGAGAAGTAGAAGCCACAGATATAAAGGCGGCCGAGGCGAATCTCAAAAAGAGGGGCATCAGCGATATAAAGATCAAGGAGAAGCCCAAGGATCTTTTTGCAAACATCTCCTTTATGCAGCCCAAGATCACTCAGAAGGATGTCATCGTCTTCTGCCGGCAGTTCTCCACCATGATCGATGCGGGGCTTCCGATCATCCAGTGTCTGGAGATCCTCTCCTCCCAGCAGGAGAACCCCCGCTTCAAAAACGCGATCAAAGACATCAAGGAATCGGTCGAGGGCGGCGAAACCCTTGCCGAATCCATGAAAAAGTATCCGGATCAGTTCGACACCCTCTTTGTCAACATGATCGCGGCAGGGGAGGCCGGCGGTATCCTCGACACCATTCTCCGGCGGCTCTCGGAGCATCTGGAGAAGGCCGCAAAGCTCAAGGCCAAGGTGAAGAGTGCGATGGTCTATCCGACCATCACGGTCATTGTGGCCGTTATGGTGGTCATGGTCATCATGGTCTTCGTCATCCCGGTCTTCGAGGACATGTTCTCCGGCCTTGGGGGCCAACTGCCGGGACTGACTCAGATAGTGGTCAACATGAGCCGGTTCATCAAGGGCAATATCATCTTTATCTTCATCGGTGTGGTGCTGGCTTTCGTCTCCTTTAGGAAGTTCTACAAAACAGACAGGGGGCAGATCATCATCGATGACCTGATGCTCAAGGCTCCGATCTTCGGAATGCTGCTGAGAAAGGTCGCGGTCGCCAAGTTCACCCGGACCATGGGAACCATGCTGCAAAGTGGTGTGGCCATCTTGGATTCCCTGGAGATCGTGGCTCGGACCGCCGGCAACAGGACCGTGGAACGAACCATCTATGAGGTGCGCACGGACATCTCCGAAGGCCGTACCATGGCCGAACCCCTGCTGGAAAGCGGCGTCTTCCCCCCCATGGTCTGTCAGATGATCGCTGTAGGAGAGGCCACCGGAGCCCTCGATGTCATGCTGGGAAAGATCGCGGACTTCTATGACGACGAGGTGGACGAGGCCGTCAATAACCTCACGGAGATGATCGAGCCGATGATGATGGTCTTTCTCGGAGGTGTCATCGGTACACTAGTTGTGGCCATGTACCTGCCCATCTTCTCGATGGCCGGCGCGGTCTGATTTCGCTTTTCGATGAATGGAACTCAAAGAGCACCTCGGGCCGAACTCTATCGGAGGCTGAAATGGCTGATGTTCTTCCGGGTGCTCTTCTTCACCCTGCTTCTCGGTTCCACGGCAATTGTCCAGCTCGGAAGGACCGCATCCCCGCTTTCCGCGTCGATGCTCTTCCTCTACGGGCTCATCGGCGCGATCTTTCTCCTCTCCTTTTCCTATTCCCTGCTGCTCAACCGGATTCGTCGTCTGCTCCTCTTCGCCTATGCCCAGATCGGCATCGACACCCTTGCCGTAACCCTTATCATCTTCCTCACCGGCAGCTTTTCCAGCGTCTTCTCTTTTCTCTATCTGCTGGTGATAATCTATGCCAGCATCCTGCTCTACCGGCGGGGCAGCATGGTGATGGCGGCGTTGAGCAGCATTCAGTACGGTATATTGATCGATCTGGAGTATTACGGATTGATCCGCCCCCTTGGGGAAGGGGCATGGACCGTGCCGCTCTCCGATTTCACCGGCAGCAATATCCTTTTGAAGATCATCGCCATGATGACCGCCTGCTTCGGGGTCGCCTTCCTGAGCGGCCTTCTCTCGGAGCAGACCCGGCAGAGCAAAGAGGAACTGAAGGCGATGGAGGAGCATGTGCGCCGGGTGGAGAAGATGGCTGCAATCGGAGAAATGGCCGCGGGACTTGCTCATGAGATCAAAAATCCCCTGGCCTCCCTCCGGGGCTCGATCCAGATGCTGGAGGAGAGCATTGCAGACCCGGACGATCAGAAGCTGATGGGTATCATCCTCCGGGAGGCGGACCGGCTCGGCGCCCTTGTCAGCGATTTTCTCCTCTTTGCCCGCCCCCCGGCCGGCCGGCGGGAGGTCTTCAATCTCTCCCATGCCCTGGCCGAAACGATCTCCCTTTTCCAGCGGGACAGACGCTTCCATTCCATCCGCATGGAATCGGACCTGACACCAGAGGTCTGGGTGGAGATGGACCCGACGCATCTACGCCAGATTCTCTGGAATCTTCTGCTCAACGCGGCCGAGGCCATCGAGGACCATGGGCGCATTACCATCGAGGTCTTTACGGAACGGCCCGATCATGCCGTGCTTCAGCTCTCCGATACCGGCTGCGGTATTCCTCCGGATGTGCTCAAGTCGATCTTCGATCCTTTTTTCACCACCAAGGCACGGGGCACGGGGCTGGGGCTTTCGGTGGTGCATCGGATCATCGAATCCTACGACTGCTGGATCAATGTGAAAAGCGAAGTGAATCAGGGGACAACATTCATTTTAAACCTCAAAAGGGCTGCCCCCCCAACTTAGCCTTGACACCTCTTTGAAATTCCTCTATGATATAAAATTTTAATTTATAATCGATTCGGGCAGATATCCTGTAATTTGTCTGAACCCTTCTGAGGTTGAGAGAGCGGACGGTAAATGAACACGGAAAAGAGAAGCGATATCCTTACAAAACGAAAAGAAAAACTGGCCGATCTCCGGTCGGTCGGCCACAATCCCTTCCCCAATGATTTTCGGGTCTCCCATACGGTGGCCCAGATCCAGGAGAGGATCGAAAAAGACCCGGATGGGCTGACCCAGGAGGAGCCTTTGATGGCCGCAGCCGGCCGCATCATTGCGCTGAACCGCTTCGGGAAGACGACCTTTATTCGGTTCCGGGACTATACTGGCCAGATGCAGGCGTACATCCGGAAGGATGAGGTGGGCGAAGATGCCTATTCCCTGTTCCGGCAGCTCGATATCGGCGATTATGTGGGGCTCGAGGGGGGGCTCTTTCGGACAAAGACCGGGGAATGGACCCTCTTTGTCAAAAGATTCTCCCTGGTCTGCAAATCGACCCGCCCCCTGCCGGAGAAGTTCCACGGTCTCAAGGACCCGGAAAAGCGGTACCGGCAGCGGTATGTCGATCTGATCATGAATCCGGATGTCCGGGAGATCTTCATCAAACGGAGCCGGATTATCCAGGCGGTTCGGGATTTTCTTCTGACCCGGGGCTACCTCGAGGTGGAGACGCCCATGATGCAGGCCATTCCGGGCGGGGCCGAGGCCGAGCCCTTCAAGACCCACCACAACGCTCTTGACATGGATCTTTTTCTTCGGATCGCGCCCGAACTCTACCTTAAACGTCTGGTGGTGGGAGGATTCGAGCGGGTCTTCGAGATCAACCGAAACTTCAGAAACGAAGGGGTCTCCACCCAGCACAATCCGGAGTTCACCATGCTCGAGTTCTACCAGGCATATGCCACCTACGAGGATCTCATGGATCTCACCGAGGAGATGTTCGCGTATACCGCACAGACGGTTCTCGGAAGCACCGCGGTTCCCTGGGGGGGCGAGACCATCGAGCTGGGGGGAAAGTGGCGCCGGCTGCCCCTGCTCCAGTCCCTGACCCAGATCGGCGGTGTCGATCCGGATATTCTTCAAGATCGGGACGGCCTTTTGAACTTTGCCGAGGAGAAGGGCGTGAAGATCACCAAGACGGGCCGGATCGGCAAGATCATCACCAAGCTCTTTGACGCGCTGGTGGAGCCGCACCTGATCCAGCCCACATTCATCACCGGCTATCCGGTGGAGGTCTCCCCCCTCTCCCGGAGAAGCGATGCAGAACCGGATCTGACGGACCGGTTCGAGCTTTTTGTCGGGGGCCGGGAGATCGCGAACGGTTTTTCGGAACTCAATGATCCCGAGGATCAGCGGGGCCGGTTTCAGCAGCAGGTGGAGGATCGCGCGGCCGGAGATGCGGAGGCCCATCTCATGGATGAGGATTATATCGAGGCCCTGGAGTACGGGATGCCGCCCACTGCGGGGGAGGGGGTCGGCATTGACCGGCTGGTGATGCTGCTGACGGACGCGGCCTCCATCCGGGAGGTGATCCTCTTCCCCCACATGCGCCTTCACATAAAGACCGAGATCATGAAAACCGATCCCGAAAAAGAGAAAGCAGTATAGGCGAAATATTCTGGACATGTCCTTTGAACTCTTCATCAGCCGGCGCTATCTCCGGGCAAAGCGGAAGCAGGGCTTCATCTCCCTGATCACCTTTCTTTCCGTTGCAGGGGTAACGGTGGGGGTAATGGCGCTCATCGTGGTCATCGCGGTGATGGCCGGCTTTGAGTCGGATCTGAAGAACCGGATTCTCGGGGTGGAATCCCACATCATTCTCCTGCACCACGGCGGCGGAATCTCCGACTATCCGAAAATTTTGAACCGGGTGCGGGAGGTCGAGGATGTGGAGGCGGCCACTCCCTTCATCTATTCCCAGGTGATGCTGCGGAGCGCCACAGGGATATCGGGCGGGGTGCTGCGGGGGATCGATCCGGAGAGCGCAGGATCGGTCATCGCCAACTTTGGGGAGGATGCACTGGATGCACTGGCGGGCCGCGCCCGACAGGATCGGACTGAGGGAGTCAAAGCGGGGATAGTTCTCGGCAAGGAGCTGGCCGCAAATCTTGGCGTGAGAAAGGGGGATGCGGTCTATATCATCTCTCCGAGAGGGATGCTCTCGCCGGTGGGCCACATGCCGGCCATGACCCGTTTCGAGATCGTGGGGCTTTTTGAGTCCGGAATGTATGAGTATGACGGCTCTCTTGCCTATATCCATCTTTCAGACGCGCAGCGGATGCTCCGGATGGATGATGCGGTCACGGGCATCGAGATCCGGGTGAATGATGTCTACGCCGCGGACCGGATCGGCGAGAAGATCGAGGCGGAGCTGGGATTTCCCTACTGGACCAAGGACTGGATGCAGATGAACCGGAATCTTTTCTCCGCGCTCAAGCTGGAGAAGGTGGTGATGTTCATCATTCTGGCCCTGATCGTACTGGTCGCGGCCTTCAACATCGCAAGCTCTTTGATCATGATGGTGATGGAGAAGACCCGGGATATCGCGATACTGAAGGCGATGGGCGCGACCGACAAGAGCATTCGGCGGATCTTTGTCTTCAAGGGGATGACCATCGGTATTATCGGCACGACCCTGGGGGAGATTCTGGGGCTGGTCATCTGCCTTCTGCTCAAGCGGTACAAGTTCATCGAGCTGCCGTCCGATGTCTATTACATCCCGACGCTTCCGGTGCAGCTTGCCCCGTGGGACATGATCCTGATCGCGGCCGCGGCCCTCTTCATCTGTTTTGTGGCCACTCTTTATCCGGCCCGGCAGGCATCCCGGCTCGATCCGGTGGAGGCGCTCCGCTATGGATGATCGAGCGCCGCTGATTCAGATCGAGGATCTGCACAAGGGCTACCCTGCGCCCGGCCGGGACGGGGAACGGCTGGAGATCCTCTCGGGCCTCGATCTGACGCTTGCGCCGGGGGATACCCTTGCAGTGGTGGGGGCCTCGGGCATCGGAAAATCGACGCTGCTCCACATTCTCGGCGCTCTGGACCGGCCCGATCGGGGCCGGATTCTCTACGAAGGCCGGGATATCTTCAAGATGGACAATGAGGGGCTGGCCCGCTTCCGAAACAAGACCATCGGCTTTGTCTTTCAATTTCATCATCTGCTGCCGGAGTTTACGGCCCTGGAGAATACCATGATGCCGGGGCTCATCCGGGGGATGGAACGAAAAGAGGTTGAGGCCGGGGCCCAGGCGCTTCTGGACCGGGTGGGGCTGAAGAACCGGTGCTTTCACAGGGTGACGGATCTTTCAGGGGGCGAACAGCAGCGGGTGGCTCTGGCCCGTGCCCTGGTTCTGAAACCCCGGGTGCTGCTGGCGGACGAGCCGACCGGGAACCTGGATCGGAAGAACAGCCGGCAGGTCCATGATCTGCTGCAGGAGTTGAACAGGGAATTTGAAATGGCGATGGTGGTGGTGACCCATAACATGGAACTGGCCGCATACATGTCCCGGAGCATTACGCTCGTCAACGGGGACGCGGCCCAAGCCGAAAGGTGATCCGGATGAGAGGGTGGAGTGCAGGGGCATTTAGGAGAGGGATGATCCTGATGGCGGTGCTGCTGGTCTGCGGAGTTCTGCCGAAAGAGGGGGCTGCACAGGAGCGGGTTCGGGTGCTGGTCTGGCCATTCGAGATCTTTGCACAGCGGGATCTCGGATATCTGAAGACCCGGATTCCGGAGGTGATCGAAAACCATCTCCGGGAAGAGGGCGCGGTCATCATTGAACCCGCACAATCCCTGGAAAGTGCGAAAACCCCGTCTCCGGAACGGGTCCGGGAGGTCGGGATCGAAAACCGGGCCGACTATGTGATCCTGGGAAGCCTCACCTGGGTGGGGAAGAAGTTCAGCCTTGATGCCCGGATGATCGACCCCTACGGCACAGAACCGGTGCGGACCTTCTATGTGGAGGGAGACAGTATTGAAAATCTGCCTTCCATTGTCCGGGATCTGACCCGGGATTTTGCGCTCCGTCTCTTCAAGCGGGAGCGGGTGGTGGAGGTCAGGATCGAGGGGAATGATCGGATCGAGGACGATGCGGTCAGAGGGATCATCGACACCGCGCCCGGCGAGACCTACACGCCCAAATCCCTGTCGGACGACATCAAGGCCATCTACAACATGGGCTACTTCGACGACATCCGGGTCGAGGCCGAGGACCGGCGCGGCGGCAAGTCGGTCATCTTTCATGTTCGGGAGAAGCCGACCATCCGCAACATCATCATCCTCGGCAACCGGGTCTTCGATGACGAGGAGATCCGGGAAAATCTCTCCATCGCAACCGGGGCCATTGTCAACGTCTTTGCCATCCAGAACAACATCCAGCGGATCGAGACCTTATATAAGGAGAAGAACTACCACAATGTGGAAGTGACCTACGATCTTCAGTCTCAGGAGAACAACCAGGCCGATCTCGTCTTCACCGTCGACGAGGGGGAGAAGGTGCGGGTCGAGGAGATCTCCTTCAAAGGGAACGACGCCTATACCGACAAGCGGCTCAAAAAGCTGATGAATACCTCCGAGAGGGGCTTCTGGTCCTGGCTCACCTCAGCCGGGGATCTGGACCGGGAGGATCTTGAGCAGGACATCGGCAAGATCGGGGCCTTCTACCACAACACCGGCTATATCGATGCCCGGGTGAGCGATCCCATCATCGAATACAAAGCCGAGGATATCTTTATCACCATCAAGGTGGAGGAGGGGCTTAGGTATGAAGTGGGAAAGGTCGATATCGAAAGCGTCGAGGACGAGCTGATCCGTCCCGAGGCCGAGATGATGAGGATCATCGGCATCGACGAGGAGGCATATTACAACCAGGAGAGAGTCCGCAACGATGTGCTGGCCCTGACCGATATCTACGGAAATGTAGGGTATGCCAACGCGAAGATCCTTCCTAAGCGGGAGAAGAGCGAAGATGGGCAGAGCGTCGATATCACCTATTCGATTGAAAAGGGGGACCCGGTCTACATTGAAAAGATCCTCATCACCGGCAACATAAAGACCCGGGACAAGGTGATCCGGCGCCAGCTCAAGGTGCTGGAGCAGGATCTATTCCGCGGCGGCGATCTGAAGCGGAGCATCCGCAATCTCTACCGGCTCGACTATTTCGAAGATGTTCAGGTCAATACCCTTCCGGGCAGCGCGGGGGATCAGAAGGTTTTGAAGATCGATGTGACTGAAAAGCCCACCGGAACCTTCAGCTTCGGCGGCGGCTATTCCAGTGTGGAGAACCTCTTTGCCATGGCCGCGATCAGCCAGCGGAACCTCTTTGGCCGGGGCCAGATTCTGCAGCTCAAGGCCGAGGTGGGAGGGACCACCAGCCGCTATACCCTGAGTTTCACCGAGCCGTGGCTCTTTGATATGCCGCTTTCGGCCGGATTCGACTTCTACAACTGGGAGCGGGACTACAATACCTATGACAAGGAGAGCCAGGGCGGCGGGGTTCGGTTCGGCTATCCGGTCTTCGACTACACCCGGATCTATCTGGCCTACTCCTATGACATCGGCGACATTACCAATATCGACTACGACGAGGCATCGAGCCTGGTGAAGCAGATGGAGGGGGAGAATGTCACCAGCAGCATCGCCACCACCCTCCGGTATGACTCCAGAGACCGGGTCTTCAATCCCACCGAGGGCTCGGACCACAGCATCAGCGTCGAATATGCAGGACTGGGGGGCGACATCGCGTTTACAAAATACCTAGGGGAATTGGGGCAGTATGTCCCTCTTTTCTGGGGAACCGTCGGCTTTCTCCACGGCAAGGCCGGGTATGTGGCAGACACCGAAGATGGACTGCTGCCCGACTACGAGCGCTTCTACCTCGGGGGCATCAATTCCATGCGCGGCTTTGACTGGCGGGACATCAGCGCGTATGATGAAAACGGGGACAAGATCGGCGGCAACAAGTTCCTCCAGTTCAACCTCGAATACCTGATCCCCCTGATCCGGGAGGCCGGCATTGTGGGGGTTCTCTTCTACGACACCGGCAATGTCTACAACGACGACGATAGCATGGATCTGTCGAACCTGCGGGAGAGCGCAGGGTTCGGATTCCGGTGGTACTCTCCCATGGGACCCATCCGCATCGAAAACGGCTATATTCTCGATCCCGAAGCGGATGAGAGCAGCAGCGGCAAATGGGAGTTTACCATGGGCGGAGCCTTTTAAACCGCTTTCATTTTTAATTCTTAATTTCTAATTATACAGGGAGGTTCAATGCGGATTACAGCCATCACAATCATCGGCATGCTGCTTTTGACCACGGCCTCTTGGGCCGCAGATTTCAAACTCGGCATCGTCGATTTTCAGCAGGTACTGAAAGAATCCAGGGCCGGAAAGGCCGCACAGACCGAGATTGCCCGAAAGGCCAAGGGTATGGAGAGCGATTTCGAGGCCAAGAAGAACGAGATCGAGGCCATGCGGAACCAGCTCGAGAAGGACGCGCTGGTCATGAGCCGGGACCGCCGGGAGGATAAGGAGCGGGAGATCCGGATCAAGATCAATGATGCCAAGACCCTGCAGAAGAAGTATATGGAGGATTTCAAAGAGGCCGAAGCCCAGGTCATAAGAAGAATCCAGAAGGACTTTTTCGACCTGGTGGGCGAGATCGGCAAGCGGGAGGGATATACCCTGATCATCGAAAAGCTCGGGGTGCTCTATTCTCAGGACGCGGTGGACATCACCGATAAGCTGATCAGGGAATACGATGCCCGGCACAGAGGAAACTAAAGAAGATTCCGGAGCGATCCGGCTCACCCTCCGGGAGATCGCAGAACATCTGAATGGGGAGATCATAGGGGTTTTTACCGGTGCGGCCCCATTTGAGTCGGCAGATTCCGACCAGATCACCTGGGCGGGTCAGGCCAAATGGATCAAAAGGATCGGAGAGACCGGGGCCGGCGCGGTGATTGTCCCCCCGGACATCCAACCGGACATCCAATCGGACATCCAATCGGAAATCGGGGGGGGCGAAAAGCCCCTGATCCGGGTCGAAAATCCCTATGCCGCGTTTGCCCGGGCCGCAAATCTCTTCTACAGGCCCCGGCTCCCGGGATATATGGTGGGAGGTGGAGTCGGATTCCAGTCCGGGTCAAGGATCAGCCGTCTTGCCGTTGTGGGAAGAGATGCGGATATCGGGGAGGAGGCCCGGATCGGCCCCTGTGCCGTTATCGGGGACCGGGTGAAGATCGGCCCCAATGCCGTTATCCATCCTCATGTGGTGATCGAAGATGATGTGATCATCGGCCGGGATGCGAAGATCTTTCCCAGCGTCACCATCGGCTGGGGAACCCGCATCGGAGACCGGGTGGCAATCCATGCCGGAACCGTTATCGGCAGTGACGGATTCGGCTATGCCCCGTCTCCTGAAGGGTATATCAAGATCCCTCACATCGGAGTTGTGGAGATCGGAGATGATGTGGAGATCGGCGCATGCAACACCATCGACCGGGCCACTTTTGGCGTCACCCGGATCGGACGGGGTGTCAAGACCGACAACCTGGTTCAGGTGGCCCACAACGTCTCGGTGGGAGAGAATACAGTGCTGGTGGCCCAGGTGGGGATCGCCGGCAGCACAACCATCGGCAGATGGTCGATCCTTGCGGGGCAGGCCGGGGTTTCGGGGCATCTCACCCTTGGCGACAATGTCACGGTCGGCCCCCAGTGCGGTGTCGGCAAATCGATTTCGGACGGCCAGATCGTCTCCGGATCTCCGGAGATCCCCCACCGCACCTGGCTTCGGGTGCAGCGGGTCGTTCCCCAGTTGCCGGAGCTGAAAAAGCGGCTGGAAAAAGTGGAAAAACGGTTGAAAGAGATGGAGGATGGCGATGAGCCAGGAGAACGGAAATCTGAAGAATGAAGATCCGGCCCACGCGATGGACGGGCCGGCCCAAGATACCGGCGAGATCTCCCTTCCCGATATCAGCCGGATCATGCAGTATCTGCCCCACCGGTATCCATTTCTTCTGGTTGACCGGGTGCTGGAGATCGTTCCCGGAGAGCGGATCAAGGTTTTAAAGAATGTCACCATCAACGAGCCCTTTTTCCAGGGCCACTTCCCCGGACTCCCCATCATGCCCGGGGTGCTCATCGTCGAGGCCATGGGACAGGCCGGCGGAATCCTGGTGATCGATTCCCAGCCCCCGGAGCGGTACGGACAGCCCCTCTATTTCATGGGGCTGGACAAGGTGCGATTCCGGAAGCCCGTGGTTCCCGGTGATAGACTGATTCTGGAACTTCACATCACAAAAGCCCGGGCAAAGGCCGTCAAATTGAGCGGCGTCGCCAGTGTCGACGGGCAGCGAGCGGCCGAGGCCGAACTGATGGCCGCGTTCGGAGAGAGACCCACATGATTCATCCGACAGCCATTGTCGATCCTAAAGCAGAGATCGATGCAAGCGTTGAGATTGGGCCCTATGCCATTATCGGCCGGGATGTCGCGATCGGCCCCAGGACAGTTGTCGGCGCACATGCCATGATCGAGCCCTACACCACGGTCGGCCCTGACTGCAAAATCTTTCCCTTTGCCGCAATCGGCGGTGTTCCCCAGGCCCTGAAGTTCGGCGGGGAGATCACATATGCAAAGATCGGCGCAAAGACCATTATCCGTGAATATGTAACGGTTCACCGGGGCACGGAATTCGGCGGCGGTATCACCGAGATCGGGGAAGAGAACTATCTAATGGCGTACAGCCATGTAGCGCATGACTGCAAGCTCGGCCGGCGGGTGATTCTGGCCAACTGTGCAACCCTTGCAGGCCACATCGAGATCGGTGATTACGTTACTGTCGGGGGGCTTGTGGCCATTCACCAGTTTGTCCGCGTCGGCGACTATGCCTACATCGGCGGGAAATCCGCAGTGGTCAAGGATATCCCCCCCTATGTGATCGCGGCCGGGGACAGGGCCGCTCTCCACGGCATGAACACGGTGGGATTGAAGCGTATGGGGATGACCAACACCACCCTTTCCGCGCTGAAGAAGACCTACCGGATCATCTTCCGTATCGGCCTGACCCTGAACGAGGCCCTGGAGCGGGTCCGGGCCGAGGTGGAGCAGATTCCCGAAGTAGTTGAATTCATCGATTTCATCAAGGCATCCACCCGGGGGATCACCCGGTGAGTCGATCCGGGGATTCTTCCATGAATCCGAAGAAGGCGGGAACATCGGACAGACCCGCTCCGGAGACCGATGGAGGGATTTCCGATCATACCGGGAAAACCGATGAAAAGAAGGCCGTAAATAGAACTGGAAAGAGAATCGGCCTGATCGCGGGCGGGGGCCAGTTCCCCATGATCTTTTCCCGAAAGGCACGGGACAGGGGATATAGGGTCTTTGCTGCCGCGTATGTCAAAGAGGCCGACCAGCAACTGGCCGGGATGGTCGATGCCGTGGAATGGCTCCATCTGGGTCAGGTGAAGCGGCTGATCCGCTTCTTCAAGCGAAACGGAGTGGAAGAGGCCGTGATGATGGGATCGATCCGAAAGACCCGGATGTTCACCGATGTACGGCCCGATATTAAAGCGATCTCGATTCTGGCCGGCATGCGCCACACCCATGATGACGGGGTGTTGAGGGCATTTGCCGGAGCCCTGGAAGAGGAAGGCATCCGGGTCCGGGATGCGACCTTTCTCCTGCCGGAGCTTCTGGCCCCGGAAGGCTTATGGACTAAACGGAAGCCCAATCGGGGTGAAAGAGCGGACATCGAACTGGGGCTGAAACTGGCCCGGGAGATCGGCCGCCTCGACATCGGGCAGTGCGTTGTGTTGGGCGGCGGCTCCGTGCTGGCGGTCGAGGCCATCGAGGGAACCGACGCGGCCATCCGGAGAGGGGCCGCTTTGGGAGACGGGGGCGCGGTAGTGGTCAAGATCTGCAAGCCGAATCAGGATACCCGCTTTGATGTGCCGGCAGTGGGCGCGGAGACGATCCGAACCATGATAGAAGCCGGGGCAGATGTCCTTGCGGTGGAGACCGGCAGAGCCGTGGTCTTCAACAGAGAGGAGATGGTGGCGCTGGCGGACCGGCATAAGATAGCGGTGATCGGTGTGTGAAAAGCGTCTGCGGCTTTGAAGATTTTAGGCTTTGAATAAAGAAGAATCAAAAAAACAAGATGAAGAATGAAAACGATGAAGAAGGGATGCATTGAACGCTAAGGGGAAACTTCGGGTCGCGGTCATCGGTACGGGCTATCTGGGCAGATTCCATGCGGAGAAGTATGTGCATATGGAGGATGCTGAGCTGGTGGGGGTTGTCGATATCGATACGGAGAGGGCCCAGGAGATCGCAGGGATGTTAGAGACCCGCCCCTTTGCCGATTACCGGGAGCTTGCCGGCAGAGTGGATGCCGTCAGCATCGTGGTCCCCACCCATTCCCATTTCGAGGTGAGCCGGTTCTTTTTGGAACAGGATGTGGATGTCTTCATCGAAAAGCCGATGACCCAAACCCTTCCCGAGGCCGAGTCCCTGATCCGGATCGCGGAGGAGCGGGGTCTGATCATCCAGGTGGGGCATCTGGAGCGGTTCAACTCCGCGGTGGTGGCCCTGCGGGATATTTTGAACCGCCCCATGTTCATCGAATCCCATCGCCTCAGCACCTTCAAGGGCCGGGGAACCGATGTGAGCGTTGTCCTCGATCTGATGATCCACGACATCGACATCATCTTGAACTGCGTCCGATCCGAGATCAAAAGCATCCATGCCGCAGGCATTCCGGTCATCTCCGAGCATGTGGACATCGCAAATGCGCGCCTGGAGTTTGCAAGCGGCTGTGTGGCAAATGTCACCGCCAGCCGGATCTCCATGAAGAACGAGCGAAAGATCCGCCTTTTTCAGCGGGATGCCTACATCTCGGTCGATTTCTCCAGCCATGAGATCACCGTGATCCGCCAGAACGGGAACAAGGAGGGGGGGCTCATTCCCGGCATGGAGATCGACCAGCGCTGCTTTACCAAGGGGGATGCGCTGGATGATGAACTCCGTTCCTTTGTCCGCAGCGTCATCCGGCGGGAGTCCTCGGAAGTGACCGGCCAGATGGGACGGGATGCTTTAAAGATCGCGCTCTCCATCATGGATCAGATCCGGCAGACCAGCCGGCAGTTTTTGAGCGATTAGTGGCATCTGAATCCCCTGCAACAAAGCGCGTGATGATCATCGCGGGTGAAGCCTCTGGGGATCTGCACGGCGCTGAACTGATTTGGGCCATGCGCCGGATGGATGGCGGAATCGCCTTTTTCGGCATCGGCGGAAAGGCCATGAAACGGGCCGGGGCAAAAGTGACAGTCAACGCGGAGAGCCTTTCGGTGGTGGGGATCACCGAGGTCTTTTCCAAGCTGCCCCAACTGTTGAAGGGGATTGCGGCGGCCAAAGATATGCTGCGACAGTTGAAGCCGGATCTGCTGGTGCTCATCGACTTTCCCGATTTCAACCTCCATGTGGCCGCGACCGCGAAGCGGCTGAAGATTCCTGTTCTCTACTACATCAGTCCCCAGATCTGGGCATGGCGCTCGGGCCGCATCCATAAGATCGGCAGAAGGGTGGACCATCTGGCCGTGATCCTCCCCTTTGAGGAGGGGTTTTACCGCAGGCGGAAAATTCCGGCCACCTTTGTGGGGCATCCCCTATTGGATCATCCCGAGATTCCCGATCATCCTGAAAAAGATTTTGGGGGCGGCAATCCGGTGGATAGACTGAGTGGACAGAGTGGCCGGAGTGGGAAGGGGCATTGCTATACCGTCGGACTGCTGCCGGGTTCCAGAGATCGGGAAGTAATCCGCCACCTGCCGGCCATGCTCGAAGCGGCAAGCCTTCTGCACCGCCGAGTTCCCGGCATCCGTTTTCTCGTCTCCATCGCGCCCTCTCTGGACACGGGGCTTGCCGAAGCAATCCTCGAAAAGCAGCGAAATGGTCTTCCCATCGAACGGGTCTACGGCGGGGCACGACATCTCTTCAGCCGGTGCCACATGGCGGTTGCAGCATCCGGAACCGTCACCCTGGAGGCGGCGATTGCAGGTCTTCCCCTGGTTATCATCTACAAGGTTTCAGGATCGAGCTACTGGATGGGGCGTCTCCTCATCCGGGTGAAGAACATCAGCCTCGTCAATCTGATCCTGGGCAGAACCATTCTGCCGGAGCTGATCCAGGAGGAGGCATCTCCGGAGCGGATCGCGCAGGAGGTCGAAAAGATCCTCACGGTTCCGGGAAGGCTCGAGGGCCTTCGGGCGGCGCTGATCAATATCCGCCATCTTCTGGGCGGGTCCGGCGCAAGCCATCGGGTGGCCCAAATCGCGCTGCAGATGATGCGGGAGAATCCTTGAATTCCCGGAAATCGAACTTTTACGAGCTGCGCTGGAACATGGTAGGGCTGCTGGGAAAGGGGATCATCGATGTACTTTTCCGTACTGTCCGGATCGAGAAGGAAGGGTATGAACCGGTTGCCGATCTTCTCCGAACCAGGCGTTTTATCGCGGCGGTCTGGCACTCCCGGATTCTGCTGCCGAACTATTTCTTCAGGGGATGGAACGGGATCGGGCTGGTCAGCCGCTCCGAGGACGGGGAGATCATCGCCAGAATCCTGCAGCAGCAGGGGCATGAGCCGGTTCGGGGCTCCACCTCAAGGGGAGGACATCGGGCACTGGCAAAGATGATCAAGATGATGAAGGAGCAGATCCGCCCCGCGATTATCATTCCAGACGGCCCCCGGGGGCCCCGTTTTGTCGTGCAGCCCGGGATCATCGCACTGGCCTTAAAGACCGGATACCCGATCGTGCCCATCACCTACAGCGCAAAAAAGGGAAAGTTCTTTTCAAGCTGGGACCGGTTTCTGCTTCCTGTCCCTTTCACCCGATGCCGTCTCCTTTATGGTTCCCCGATTTCGGTCTCCCCGGATGCCGATGCCCCGGAGATGGAGCGCTGCCGCATCCGTCTGGAAGATGAACTCAACCGCATTACCCGCAGGGCCGACGCGGATTTCGGCCATATGATTCCATCGGATCGCGATTCATGAAGTCAAATCCCATCGGAAAGAACCCGATTCGAAAGATAAGGGAACAGGGGCTGCAGCCCCGCCATCGGTATCTCCTCTCCCTGGTCAGGCAGAACACCGGAAAACTTGTGGCCGCAATGGCCTGTATGCTCATCGTTGCAGCCTCCACATCCGCATCGGCCTTTCTGGTTAAGCCGGTGCTGGACGACATCTTCTTCAAAAAAAACATGGCCATGCTCCGGCTGATCCCCCTGGCCGTAATCCTGATCTACCTGCTGCGGGGCCTCGGCTATTACGGCAATTCCTATCTCATGAACTATGTGGGGGAGAATATCATCCGCCACCTGAGAAACCGGCTCTACGACCGCATTCAGGATCTGCCCCTCTCCTTTTTCCAGAATGAGCAGACCGGGGTGCTGATGTCGAGGATCACAAACGATGTCAATGTGATCAAGGCGATGGTCTCCACCGCGATCACCGGCTCTCTGCGGGATGTCTTTACGATCTTCGGCCTCACCTTCGTGATCTTCTACCGGGATTGGAAGATGGCGATCTTTGCGCTCATTGTGCTGCCGGTGGCCTTTTTCCCTATCGTGGAATTCGGCCGGCGGGTGCGCCGGATCAGCACAGGATGCCAGGAGGCCATGGCCGACCTGAACGCCTTTCTCCACGAGACCTTCTTCGGCAACAAGATCGTCAAGGCATTCGGCAGGGAGGAATATGAGAAGGCCCGATTCTTTCAAAAGACCGATGACCTCTTCAAGATGGAGATGCGGGCCGTGGTGGCCAAATCCCTCTCCTCGCCGGTAATGGAATTCCTGGGGGGGCTGGGGATCGCCTTTATAATCTGGTATGGCGGATCGAGGGTCATCTCGGGAACTTCGACGGCCGGAACCTTCTTTTCTTTTATGGCCGCAGTCCTCATGCTCTACGATCCGGTCAAGAAGCTGACAAAACTCAACAATGCCCTGCAGCAGGGGCTGGCTGCCGCAGACCGGGTCTTCGACATCATCGAGCGTCATTCGGATATTTCCGAGGTCAAAGATCCGGTGATCCTGGAGCGGGGCCCCCATCGGGTGACATTTGACAGTGTAACCCTTCAATATGATGACAAGATCGCACTATGGGAGATCGATCTCGATGTCCGTCCCGGGGAGATCGTTGCCCTGGTAGGCATGAGCGGCGGGGGGAAAACTTCCCTTGTCAATCTCATCCCGAGGTTTTACGATGTCACCCAAGGGGCGGTCTCCATTGACGGGGTCGATATCCGAAAGGCATCTATCGCGTCCCTGCGGGATCAGATCGCGATCGTCACCCAGGATACGATCCTCTTCAATGATACCGTGGCCGCAAACATCGCCTACGGAAAGCCGGATGCGTCCGAAGCAAAGATTCAGGCTGCGGCCCGGGCCGCATATGCCGATGATTTCATCCAAAGGCTGCCCCAAGGGTATGACACCCCCCTCGGGGAGCTGGGCAACCGCCTTTCGGGAGGAGAGCGGCAGCGCCTCTGCATCGCGCGGGCCCTCTTGAAGGATGCGCCGATCCTGATCCTGGACGAGGCCACCTCTGCACTGGATACGGAATCGGAGATGCTGGTTCAAAAGGCCCTGGAGAATTTGATGAAGGGCAGAACCACCTTTGTCATCGCGCATCGCCTCTCCACCATCTCATATGCCCAGCGGATACTGGTGATTGTCGGGGGCCGGATCGTGGAGCAGGGCCGGCATGAGGAGCTGCTGGCCTGCGACGGCGAATATGCAAAGCTCTATCGAATGCAGTACCATCGAAATCAAAAGGAGGAGAACAATGACAGTGGAGATCAAGAATGACGACTGGGTATGGGTCGTGGTCGTGGTGGGGCCCATTGGAAGGGATCAGCTTCTGGGGCAGGAGTATTCAGAGGATAAGATCTCTTTTATCCCCACATTCCTTTCCAAAGAGGACGCGCTCAAATGCTATAATCAGCTCACCTTTGAGGAGGGAAAGAAATATGAGGTGCAGGCGATTATATATGAGGAACTGCTGGAATATGCCGAGGCCAATGGCTTTTCGGTATATCTGCTCAATGATAAGGGGGAAATCCAAAAAAGAGTCGAGGTATAATCCGAGCCCCAATTCGAGGCCAAAACTGTGATCCTCTCTTCCTTCCGGTTCTCTTCAACCGGGCGGTCTCTTATCCGGCGGATGAGTCCTGAGATGTATCCCCGTCGATTTCCTGCTCTGATTCCTCTGATTCCTTTGAGTCCGAAGTCTCGGGACGATCCATGAGAGAGGCTTTCCTTCCGCTTACCGGCCTTTCGGCAGGATCATCTTTTTCGAAATAGAGATAGTTGGTGATGGTTGTGGGTTTTTCCGAGCGGATGAATGCGCCGCCGATCACCTCCCCCTCTACCGATTTGACCTCGATCTTTCGAAGCACCTTGGACCGCTCCCGGTCATCCAGCTCGAATTCCACATAGAGTTCATCGCCGACCCCAATGTCGTGGGACCGATTGGTGGTGAACTTCAGACCGGATCGGGAAAGATCCAGAACGGTCATCCCTCTATCCATTCTGGACGGGTTGAATACCCCGGAAAGCTTGGTACTCTTCCGGTAATATTTCCGGCGCTCCAGAAAAACGGAATAAGTATGGCCGCATTTGCAGCGGAACTGCGCCTGTACAGAATTTTTTGCGTTGCTGAAGTGAGGAGATACATCCTCGATGACCAGAAAATCACACACAGGACAGACCATTGCCGCCAGATTGTCCTCACCCACAACCACTTTTAATTTCTCTCCGTCTTTACGCATCCGTCCCAGTTCCAAATCGTTTCATTTTTTTGCAGATTTTATAAACTGAAGCAGAAAACGCTTCCATTCGTTTTCCGACAGATCGATCTCCACATCCTTGCCCTGGGTCTCCTCCTCGGGATCATCGATCCCGATATCCGCATCCAGATCTGCCTGATCCACCTCTTCGGTAAAGGTGATATCAAATGCATTTTCCTCGGTATGGAGAATCTTCCAGAATTTGTTCCATTCGTTTTCCGGAATTCTTTCGGTCTCATCTCCATTTCTTCCTGACAGATCTTCCTCCAGATCCATTTCATCCGGTTCGACAAAGGATTCTTTGAGATGAAACGCGACCACCTCCATACCGGAGACATCATCTTCGATTTCTTCCTCTTCGACATCGGGATAGGAAGGAGAGGCCTCCTCTGTCATATAGAGAAGTTCGTCCTTCCGGCGCATGGTCTCCAGAATCAGCCCCATCACATTGATGGGAATGATCTCCATGTTCCTGAGGTTGATCCGGCCGTCTCGGTATTCAAAGATTCCCTGCTCCCAGGAGAGCAGGTCGAAGATGATCTCCTCGGCCTGCTTGTTGACCACCGCGGCGAGTTTGTCAGAGGTGAGAAATCCCTCCTGTATCAGTATATTCCCCAGTGTCCGGTTCTTCTCTCTAGCGATCTCCAGACACCGCCCAAGATCCTCTTTGGAGATCAGATTGGAGTTGCGCAGGATGCTTCCCAGCCTTGCCCGCTCCAGTGTCCCCATCACGCAGAGCACCGCGCCATCCTGAATGAAGAATTTGACCTGCTTTGCACCATTTTGCGCCCGGAGCACGCCGGTCTTGTTTTCATCGCAGAGCATCTGCAGGACCGTTGTGATGGGAATCGTACTTAAATCGCCCTTTAGCGGCATACCTTTTCCTCGCCTGAATCGGTCTTTATCTGAAAGGCGGCTTTCAATCAAGACCTCCTTTTGAAACCTGTCTCTTGATGAGATCCAGTATACATGGTCGATAAAATTCAGGCAATACTATCGGTAAATATCGATTCCCAAAAAGGTGCGGATCAGCCTTATTCTAACCTTCTACACCGGCGCGGGCAGACTTCCGAAGATCTTGATGATCAGCGGCAGCGCAACAAAGGAGCCGATCATGCTCCCGAGATTGGTGAATAGCACCACCAGCAGAATCCGGGTGACGTTGTTCTTCCAGAACCCCTTCACCGAGGCGATGTCCTCATAGATGTTTTCAAAATCGATCACTTTGGGCTTCCGGGAGAGCGCCTCGACCAGACCCGAGACCCAGCCGGCCGCGATCATCGGATTTAAAGAGGTGAGCGGGGCCGCCAGGATCGATGAGAGGATGGTCAACGGATGGGCCAGCGCCAAGATCGCGCCCAGGCCGGCCATGACGCCGTTGACGGCAAACCACCAGAAAATCATGCTTTTGCCCGTCTCCATGCCCCCGTAAAAGAAGCCGAGTATGAAGAGCAGCAGGATCAGAACCGGGAGAATCCATTTTAGAAGGCCGGTGATTCTCCCTTTCCGGGGGACGGATTCCAAAGCCTTTGTGTCGATGGTATCCTCCCAGTGGGCTTTGATGCCCGGCACATGGCCCGCGCCCACCACTGCAACGATCTTCTCGCCGGGAGCCTTGCGGATGTTTTCGGCCAGGTAGAGATCCCGCTCGTCGATGAGGATTTTGCGGATCACCGGGAAGGCTTTTCCGATGTCGGCAATGAGCATCTCTAAAATGTCCTCCTGCTTCATCCGCTCGATATCCTCCTCCTCCACCTCGTCGATGCCCCCGGCAACCGAGAGGATCATCTGGAAGATCATCTTGAGCTTGTCAAAAAAAGCCAGGTTCCGCCATGTCCGCAGCAGCGTCACCCGGATATCCCGGTCGGCCGTCACGATCTCGGCCCCTACAAGGTCTGCGGCCTCGATGGCCTTGAGCATCTCCTCGCCCGGATTGATGTCGAATTTTTTGGCTATCCGGCGCTGGAACGAGGCCAGCAGAAGGTTGGAGAGGAGCAGAAATGCCTTCTTCTCCTTGATCACCTTGATGATGTCCATGTTCTGCCACTGGCTCTTCTGCCGCAGGGACTGATATCGGGATGCGCAGAGTTCCACGCAGACCGTATCGGGCTTCTCCCCTTCGATCAATTCCTTGACCAGCCGGGCGCTCTCCCTGGAGACATGGGCTGTGCCGACCAGCAGCACTGCTTTGCCTTCCCAGGAGAGCTTTGTGATATTCTTATCCGATATTTCCATTCAGTGGTTTCCTCAGTTGGGAGTTCCTGCAAATCCATACGATATATATGATACCTGCACTTTCAATGCAAGACCATAATTTTTTAAAAAACGCCCTTGACTTCAAGGCAGAGATGAAGCCGATTCGGTTTCTCCAAAGGCTTTTTCTGTGCTATAGTATCTTTGGCTGTCAACAGGAACGGGCAAAAAAGAGGTGGAGCATGCCGAAGACAAGTTACTGGCCGGACGAGTATCTGGAAAAACGGAAGAGTGTAGAGGAGGCCATCAGCCGCATCCGATCGGGGCAGCGGGTCTTTATCGGCTCCTACTGCGGCGAGCCCCAGCACCTGGTCCGGGGGCTGGCTGAAAAGTCGAACCGGTTTACCGATCTGGAGATCATCCGTCTCATGTCCAAGGAGACCTCTCCCCTGACCCAGATCGCGGAGAAGACCGAGGAGCAGAGCTTCAAGATCCGCTCCATATATCTCGGATCTGCCAAAACCGAGGACATGGCAAAAAACATGCGCTTCCACACCCCGGTCAACGTCTCCGAGGTCCCCCATCTCTTCAAAACCCGCCGGATTCCACTGGATGTGGCCCTGATCCAGGTCTCTCCCCCCGACGACTTCGGCTGGATGAGCCTCGGGGTATCGGTTGACATCACCCTTTCGGCAGCTATGTCAGCCGACCTGGTCATCGCGCAGATCAACGAGCGGATGCCCCGGGTGCTGGGCCGCTGCTTCATAAATGTCAACGATGTGGACATAGTGGTGGAGCACGATGAAGAGCTGCTGACCATTCCGGACCTGCCCGGCTCGGATCGGGCAAAGCGGATCGGCAGCCACATCGCCGGCCTCATCGAAGACGGCTCCACCATCCAGATCGGACTTGACGCGACCTCCCAGGCCACGAGCCAGATCCTGTCCGAGAAGAACGATCTCGGGGTCCACTCCTTCTTTCTCACCGAAGACATCATGCACCTCTACGCGATGGGAGTGATCAACAACCGCAAAAAAGGCTTTAACGAGGGAAAGCTGGTTGCGGCCTGCGCGATCGGCTCTTCTGCCCTCTACGATTTCCTCGACTCCAATCCGGCCGTCGATTTCCACCCTTTCGACTACGTCAACGATATCGACATCATCTCCCGCCACAACCGGATGATCTCCATGAACGTGGCCCAGATCATCGATCTCGCGGGCCAGGTCTCCTGTGACGCCATGTCCCAGACCCTCTATGCCGGGGTTTCCGGGATTCCCAACTTTGTCCGGGGGGCCAACCGCTCGAAAAACGGCAAGTCTATCATCATGCTTCCCTCAACCGCGGAAGGGGGAAAGAAGAGCCGGATCGTCCCGCTGCTGACCGAGACCATCATCACGGTTCCCAGAGATGACGTCCGGTATGTGGTGACGGAATTCGGCGCTGTCAGCCTCTTTGGAAAGACGGTGCAGGAGCGGGCATTGGCCCTCATCAGCATCGCGCACCCCGATTTTCGGGATGATCTGCTGGAAAAGGCCAAGAAGCTGGGGATGGTTGGCCATGAAAGGAGCCTGGGAGAGTCGGTGCGGGGGGTCTATCCGGTCAAGCTGGAAGAGAATATCGAAATCGACGGCGAGACCATCACCTTTAGGCCCGCAAAGCCCGTGGACGAGCGAAGGATTCAGGAGCATTACTACCATCTGGACAGGGTCGATGTCATCTCCCGGTTTTTCCACGAGAAGAACAGGTTTCCCCGGGGGGATCTGGAGGGGCTTTTCAAGATCGACTACATCCGCAACCTCACCATCCTGGCCATTGTCGGCGAGTTCGGATTCGGCAAGGTTCTCGGCGTGGGGGAGTACTATCTGGACGAATCGACCAACATGGCCGAAGTGGCCTTCTCCGTCAGCAAGCGGTATCAGGGCAAGGGCATTGGCCACATCCTGATCCGGAAGCTTGCCGAGGCGGCCCAGGAGCACGGCGTCAACGGACTATTTGCCTACACCTCCCAGGGAAATCAGCGGATGATCCGGCTCTTTAAAACACTGCCCTTCAAAACCCGGGTCAAAATGCGCGCGGATATCCACCTGAGCTGCCGGTTCGACGAGCCCGAGCCCAAATCGAAATAAATTCCGGCACAGATCAACCAAAAGGAGAAGAAGGTCAGTTATAGGCGTTCATCTTGGGCCGCTTCTCCTTCTTCACCTTATACAGCCACTCCCCGTGCGCCAGCAGAAAGGGCTGGTTCGCATTGGCCCGCCACTGCCGATTGGCCTTCCATTTTCCGACCATCAATCCAAGGGTAAAAATGAAGATGGACCCCAAAACGGTTGCTATCATGGATATAGATCCTCACGATATGAGTAAATACAAATAGTTATGGTTGATTGTTCCACAGAATCATCCAAAAGGCAATGGGGAGATCATGGTAATTGGGGGTAGGAATCGGCGACTGGGTGAACAGTGGTGATGGTGAGAGATTTTTCTCTGTTTTGGCTTGAATAATGAGGGAGGCTTAGGTAGTATTGAGCCGTAATGAGCGAAGATATGATCAAAACAATCTTTGTTTTTTTCGGAAAAATGAAAATACCCAAAGAAAGGGTTGCCGGCGTGAAAAAGGAGTCTGAACATGCCGCATCTTCTTGATCCTGTCGAAATCATCAGTCGCCTGGATTGGGCCGAATACGAGGAGCTGGAGTTCAAATCCGCCAAAGGCGGTCTTCCCAAAAGCCTGTGGGAAACTTACGGCGCCATGGCCAATACACATGGCGGCGTTATTCTCCTCGGTGTGGAAAACGATGGTACCGTCAGCGGCATTGCTGATCCTGACCGGTTGAAAAAGTCTTTTTGGGACACCATAAACAACCGCGGCAAGGTGAGTGTCAATCTGCTGACCGATGCCGATATCGCGATGGTTGCCCATGAAAAGGAAAAAATTCTCGCTATCCGTATTCCCAAAGCCACTCGGGATCAGCGGCCTGTCTTTTTGGGGCAGAACCCGTTGACCGGAACCTACCGGCGCAATTATGAAGGTGATTACCACTGCACGGATAAAGAGGTTGGCCGCATGTTGTCGGACAGGTCCGAAGCGCCTGCCGACGGTCGTCTCCTGGAATATTTCACTCTGGATGATCTCGACCGCCCCAGTTTGCAGCAATATCGGAATCTCTTCGCCTCCCATAAACCGCTTCACCCTTGGCTGAGCCAGGACGACAAGGGCATTCTGACAAAACTCGGCGGCTGGCGCCTGGACCGAAGAAGCGGAGTTGAAGGGCTGACCGTTGCCGGACTTCTCATGTTCGGTACGGATGAAGCCATCCGGGAGGCCATTCCTCAATATCATGTGGACTACCGGGAGAAACTCTCTCCTGATCCCGCTGTTCGCTGGACCGATCGGGTAACGATTGACGGGACCTGGTGCGCCAATCTCTATCAGTTCTACCTGCGGATATTCCGGCGGTTGACCCAGGATCTGAAGCTGCCTTTTCAATTGGGCCCCGGTCTATTCCGCAAAGGGGAGACCGTGGTTCATGAGGCGATTCGGGAGGCGCTGATCAATGCCTTGATTCACGCTGATTATCAGGGACAAGGCGGCATCGTGATCGAAAAATATCCGGATCGCTTTGAATTCTCCAATCCCGGATCTCTGCTGGTCTCTTTCGAGCAGTTGCTGCAGGGCAACATCAGCGAGTGCAGGAACAAGACCCTGCAGAACATCTTCATGATGATCGGCGGAGCCGAGAAGGCCGGCTCCGGCGTGGACAAAATCCATCGGGGCTGGGAGTCCCAGCATTGGCGTTCCCCACGGATCAGCGATCAGTTCCAGCCGGACAGGGTTCAGTGGATGCTGCCGATGGTCAGCCTGATTCCCGAAGCGTCTCTGGCGAGATTGAAGGAGCTGTTTGGCAGGAGGTTTTCAAGGTTTACAAAACTGGAAGTGCAGGCGCTTGTCACGGCAGATATAGAAGGTGCGGTTGACAATGCCCGAATGCGGGAGATTACCGGTGATCATGCGGCTGAAATGACGAAGGTATTGCAGGGGTTGGTGGCAAAACATGCCCTGATTCAAGAAGGCCAGGCGCGATGGACTCGATATCGTTTGCCTGCCCTTTCAGGCTCCCTACATAAGGCCGGTGACTCCCTACATAAGGCCGATGACTCCGTACATAAGGATGCCGGCTCCATACATAAGGCCAATGGCTCCGTACATAAGGATGCCGGCTCCATACATAAGGCCGATGACTCCGTACATAAGGATGCCGGCTCCATACATAAGGCCAATGACTCCGTACATAAGAATGTCAGTTTCTTACATAAGGCCAATGGCTCCGTACATAACGGTGAATTGACCCAAGCGGATCGCGAGTACCTGATTTCAATAGCCGCTCCTGCCCGTTCGAATCGACGGCTTTTGCCAAAGGATATGGAGAAACTGATTTTAAAATTATGCAGTGGGCGCTGGTTATCCAGGCGGCAGTTGGCCGATTTGCTTCAACGGAATGCCGATGGATTAAGGGCCCGCTTTCTCACGCCAATGGTTGAACATAATGTGCTAAGGCTTCGATATCCCAACCAGCCGAACAGGGCAAATCAAGCCTATACCGCAAATAATCCTGCTATTCCAAAGGGAAAGAGAAGCTGATGCGAATTCGTCTTGACATCGAAAGCCTGAGTACTCGAATCATTCTGATCGTTGTTGCCATATTGGCGGCAAGTGCGGCCGTTTCCCTCTACTTTCAAGGAATTGCCATCAAAAATTCCCTGCTGAAAGAGGAGATTGCACGGGCCAGGGAGCTGACCTGGTTCTGCGAGGAGAATCAGCAGTTCATCAGCTATCTGCGCTATCTGGAGGTTTTCGATGATACCGCGCTGGTGGCCCGGCTTCAGGAGGAGCTGGCCCAGGGAAAACGGTACGATGAGACCAAGATCTATCTCACCATTCCGGTGGTTGCCGCGTGGACCGCCGCGGAAGCCAATGCAGAGGCCCTGGGATACCGGTTCCGGGTTCCGAAGAACCATGCCCGGGACCCGAAAAACGAGCCCCGGCCCGGGGTGGAAAAGGCGGTGGTCGATTATCTGGAAGGCAAGGGTTCCATTGCCGGGATCGAAAGGACAGGCGCAAAGATCCTTTTTCCCAAAGATAAGGAAAAGGCAAGAGAACAGGGGGAGATCGGCATCTCCTACAATGGGATTGAAAAGGGCAATGCCTTTGAGGGGTCAGAGGTGAGGCAGACCGATGCCCTCATCTTTTTCAAGGCCGTAAAGCTCACGCCGGACTGCCTCTCCTGCCACGGTGATCCCGCAGGAAGCCTCGATATCTTAGGTTTCCCCAAAGAGGGCTGGAAGGCCGGAGATGTCCACGGCGCGTTCAAGATCGGCATCCCCCTGGCCCCCATGCGCCATGAGCTGGCCAGTGCCCGGTGGAAAAGCATCCTGATCTCCCTTCTCCTGCTGGTTGCGGCAGGCTTTATCCTCTATGGTTTTGTCCGGAAAATGATCCAAAGACCCTTGACAAAGATCTCTGAATTTGTGCAGCAGATAGGAAGGGGCGATTTTTCCGGGCAGATCCGTGTGGAGACAAAAGATGAGATCGGCCAGATGGCCTTCCAGTTGAACGTCTCTGTGAAGAGCATTGGAAATATCATCAAAAGATTGTCCGACATTGCCGGAACTCTGAACTACTCCTCGGATGAGCTGACCGGGGTATCCAACCAGCTTGCGGCCTCCTCTGAGGAGCTGAGCGCACAATCTTCCACCGTGGCCTCGGCCACCGAAGAGATCTCTTCCGGCATCACCACTGTGGCCGCATCTGCGGAACAGGCCAGCACCGGGGTCGAAACCATCGCGGGGATGGCCGAGGAGATGTCTTCCACGGCCCGGGAGATCGCGCAGCTCTCCCAGAGAACATCGGGAAAGGTGAAGAGCATGGCCGATTCCAGCAGTCAGATGTCTGGTGTGATCCAAAACGTTGCAGCCGCGGTCGAGGAGATGACCGCCTCCCTTCATTCGGTGGCCCAAAGCACGGATCATTCCAGCCGCATCTCTGAAAAGGCAAGGGAAAATGCCCTTGGGATCGACGGGAAAATGAACACCCTGTCGGAGGCATCCAAAGAGATCCGGAAGATCGTCGGCGTGATCAAGGATATCGCGGATCAGACCAATCTTTTGGCCCTGAATGCCACGATCGAGGCCGCAGGGGCCGGGGAGGCCGGAAAGGGATTTGCCGTGGTGGCCGGAGAGGTGAAGCTTCTTGCCAGACAGTCCGGGGAGGCATCAGGGGAGATTGCCGAAAGGATCGAAAACATCCGAAACCTTGTCAAGGATGTGGTCGTTTCGGTCTCCGAGATCGGCCAGGTGATCGGCCAGAGCGCCAGTATCAATCAGGAGATCGCGGCCTCGGTCGGAGAGCAGACCGCTGCAGCATCCGAGATATCCCGGGAGGTGGCCAATGGGTCTGTGATGGCCCGATCCGTGAGCGATCTCTCTTCCGAAGCCTGGCAACTGGTGGCTGATATCGCGGAAATTACGAGGCAGAGCAGTGAAGGCGCCCGGGAAGTGGCCCAGAACGCGGCTCAGGTTTCTGGTGCTGCAAAAGAGGTCTCCAGGGCTTCTGAAGAGGCGTCCGTGGGAAGCAATGAGATCGCCCGGAATGTAGAGGGGGTGAGTACCGCGGCCAGAGAGATCGCGGCCAACGCCGCGATCACCAACCAGTCCGCAACAGATCTTTCCCGTGTCTCCCACCGGCTTGCGGAGACCGTACGCTCCTTTCATGTGGGATCGGAGAAGTTCGACATCAGCAGCGTAAAAAGCGCGCATCTCAACTGGCGCTCCCGCCTGGAGGGGCTGCTCCACGGAGTATCCGCACTCACTTCCGCGGAGGTGACATCGGACCGCAACTGCGATTTCGGAAAATGGTATTTCGGCTCCGAGGGGCAGCGTTTCAAGGAAGACCCTCTCTTCAAAACGATCGGCAGGCATCACCATGATGTCCATGAATATGCCCGAAAGATCGTGAAGCTCAACGAGGAAAAGAGATATGACCAGGCCCGAAGCCTGATGGAGGATTTTGAAGAGAGCCGCAGAAAGATGTTTGACGCATTGGAGGGATTCTATCTGCAGTGAAGCCATGACAAGATAAAAAAATGAGCAGGCAGAGATGATAAGATGATAAACGGTATCATTCAAGACAAGCTATCGAGGATCGAGCCTTATTTGACAAAGCTCGATGCGGTTGTTCGTAAAAGCTACGAAGCATATGAA
>JAABSP010000001.1 GCA_011390345.1 Desulfobacteraceae bacterium | reverse complement strand
ATCCCTCGTCAAAGGCTTGCTTCATGGCAAGCAGATCATCGGAATCGGGCGCGGTCTGAATCAGTTGTTCGATGAAATTGTCGATATAGGCCTTTCCCCCCAGCGTATAGGCCCCCGGAATCACCACATCCGGAGAGAGGGTCTTGGAGCCGATCCAGTAGGAAGAGAGGCGGAACCGGTCGTCGGCCGGGGCCTCCGCGTTGGCCAGGGGAATAAGCCAGGAGAGATCCCGCTGGGCCACCCCCAGCAGGCGGGTGAGCTGGGTCCGGAGTCGTGCCAGCTCCTCCTCCACCGTGGCCCGGCTCGGGGTCCAGACCTCCGCTCTCAGATAGAGGTTGTTGAAGAGATCGACACTCTCCGGGTCTGAATTCTCCTTCATGAAGAGATCCCCCTCGACAAAAGGTCGGGGCATGGCCTTGAGAGCCTCGATCCCCTTCCCGTCGAGGCGGGCTTGGAGCAGGTTGATCCGCAGCGCGATCGCGCCCACATATCCCGCGATTCGCCGGGAGAGGTCATCGGGCTGCGCGGTCTTCTTCTCCGCGCGCAGCAGATCGCCACGGTCCAGCTTCCGGGTCAGGGAATCATCCAGCGGATCGAGAAGATCGTTCCGGAAACGGCCGGCAAAGAGATGGCGCAGCTCCGTCACGAAAACCGGCTCTCGGCCCAGGCCGAACCAGGGCATCCACCAGCTCTTTACCTCCTCGTCGATCACCAGGGTCATCTCCCGCAGTTCGGCCAGTGTGGTGAGGTTCTGCTCAAAGGTGGCCCCCCGGCTGAAACTCCCCTTGTATTTATCAGTCATCTCCTCCAGAAAGTCCGCGTGGCCGGAATATGTCCACCAGAGAAGGAAAATAGACAGAAGGGTTGCGATCCCCCACGCGCCGGCCGCAAACCGGCGGGTCATGATCCGGGCCCGCTCGGAGCGGGAGATCACCCGGGAGATGCGCCGGTCCGCGGGCAGGACATGGGTGAAGAACTGCTGGAGAAAGAGCCCCTTGCCTTTGCCTTTATCCTTTTTCATGCCCGGTTCGGCAGCGGCTTGATCCGTTGGTGTACCGAGAATCCCGCTCAGATAGATCCCCCGCAGATCGGGCGACTCCTGGTACGGATTGACCTGGAAGAGCCCGTCCGTGAAGATGAGCAGCCCCTCCTCCATCTCCTTGAGCGCGCCCGGAAGGCGCAGCAACTGGACATCGATGTTACTTCTGAAGAGCAGCAGATCCTTCACCCGCTCGGACATGCCATCCATTGCCTCGGGAATGAAGGTCTGGGGAAGGTTCTCCTCGCCGGTTCGGGCATAGCCCATTGCCTGAAGCCGCTTTTCCTCGGGCAGGGTTTGGGCCCAGGCCGTAAACCCGTGGATCCGGTCGCATCCGGTGACAAGAAGATAGACCGGTACGCTGATGGTTAGCTGGTTCATCATCTCGTCGATCCGTGCCCGGTGCTGGCGTCCGATCTCAAAGAGATCGTCCGCGGACGGGTCCGACAGCCGCGCGGCATCCATCGCGATGACGAGGCCGTTGAGGGGCTCCTTGGCGTGATGCTTCTCCAGGAGGCGAAGGAGCTGGAGCCATTGGCCCCGGCCATCCCGGTCAGACGGATAGACCCATGTCCCCGGGGTATCGATGACGATCCCCTGGTTGTATGGCCACCAGTTGCACCCCCCGGCCTCGGGGTCCTGGGGTTCGAAGACCGGGGCCGGCAGCCGGGCATGGTTCAGTGCCGCGCTCTTTCCGGAGCCTTCGGGGCCCATGATGACAAACCACGGAAGCACATAGAGCGGGTCCCCAAGCTTCTTGAGACGGGAGCGCTTCAGCAGCTTTAAAAAGGAGTGGAACCGGCGGGTCAGATCGTCCGGAGCCCGGCGGGGCAGCCGGAGCCGTCCGAAAAGACCTTTCTCCGGAGCCTCGGGCGATTCCTCGGTGATCAGCTCCTTGACCCGCTTCCTGGCCCGGTAGCGGATGATGAGTTTTCGCAGGATCAGAAAGAGAAGCCAGACCGCAAAGATGGCGCCGATGATCCAGATCGCCGTCATCAGCGGCTCTCCAAGGTAGAGAGTCGTCACGATGACCAACGCTGCGATCCCGCACCAGATCAGCAGCAACAACAGGAATTTCAGAAATTTTTTCACGTCAGATCAGCGTCACCAGGCGGTTGGCCATTTCAATGATCCGGGATTGAAACAGAAAAAAGAGAACCAGCAGCACCAGTACCGGTATGCCATAGTAGAACCCTTTTAAGTTCATCCCGGTAAAGATGCTTCCGCCGGACCGGGTTTCGATATAGCCTTCGGGAAAAAGCGCCTCTCCATAGCCCTTTCCCGGGATTCTTCCTTCCCCCACCAGCAGTTCCAGATTGTCCCGCTTGATCCCCTCCAGCCGGGCCCTATCGTCGGGATTGAAGTATTTCCCCCGAAACCCCAGCGCAAGACAGTAGTAGTAAACCTCCCGGATATCCCGCTCCGCAGGGTTGACGGGACTCAGGCTGTTGAGGCGTTCATAGAAGAGTTCCCCGGCCTTGACCGTCTTGAAATGCTCCATCTGGAGCAGGTTCTCCCGCCACTGCCGCTTCTGCTCCCATGAGGTGGAGAGGATAGCCTCGTCGATAAAAGCGATGGCTCCGAATTTCGCCATCTCGTACTGCTCCTCGGAGTAGCCACCGGTCAGGTACTCCCGCGCATGCTCGGAGAGTTCCCGCCGAATCGAGATGCTCACGGTCTCGTAGTCCGGATTCTCCCCCTGCCGGATCGTCTGGGTGAACTCCAGGGTCCCGATCATGGCCGGGGAGAAACAGTCGATCATCCGCATGGGTCGTCAGCTCCTCAAAACGATGATCTCCGGCTTCAGATCTTCGGGCGCGTCGGGCCAGAGAAGGACGAGATTCTTTTCCCTGCGAACCTCCCCCCAGACCGGGCTCCGCTTGTCCAGCCGGAAATAGGTGGCATTGGGCCGTCGGGGAACCCCCTCGGGCTGGGCCAGCAGGTGCTGCACCGGAAGGCCCGGAAGAGCATGCTCTGCAAAAATCCGCACCTGATTGGCAGAGCCCAGCTTCGCATACTCGAGAAAGGGTTTCAAAAGATTTTCAAAGGGGGTTTCGGTTCGCATGGCCAGATAGAAGCGGCTCTGGGGAGTGAAAAGTTCGTCCGGAATGTCAGCGCTGAACATGCCGGTATCGGTCTTCTCCATGGGAATCAGCAGTTCCGCGCCCACGGTGATCTCATTGAGCAGCCGAAGGATCAGGGTTCGGACCCTGGCAAAACAGGCCCCGATGTCGTTGTGGTCGTAGGGGGGCAGAAGAGCGGCCCCGGCCGCGGTCTCTCCCATGAAATTGATCTCCTGGGAGAGGATGCTGAATCCGCCCACCATCTGCCGCAGAATTCCATAGATCTGCCAGGGATGGGATTCCGGTGTTTCGGTATGGTGGAAGAGCACGGGCGCGTAGTGGCAGAGCATTTGCAAGGCCAGCCGGTAGGGAATGGAGCGGGCGTCGATCTCCACTCCGGCCACCCCCAGTGGGGTCTTGTACTCCTCAAGTTGCCGGGTTCTGCCGGCCAGCTCATCTCGAATGCCCATGATGATCTTCATCAGCACCGGCGAGCTGGAAAGATGAAGGCAGGGGGGGATGTAGTCGTCCGCGAACTTGATGGTCTCGCCATCCCGGATGATCTGCGCGATGGGGAGAAGATCGTAATCGGGTCGGACCGCCTCCACTTCGTTCTCCCAGAAGAGCTTCAATACATAGGTGAGGGACTTGACGGCCGCGGCCGGGCCCTCCTGGTGGAGATCGGGCAGCTCCCGGGCGCTGTCTTCGGTCAGAAAGCGGGTCTGCACCCCATCGGCCCCCCGGCCCTCCCCCCCCACTGTCACGTTACCCCCCTGGGGCGAGAGGCGGCGGAGACCGATATAGACGGTAAAAGGATGATTTCTGTCGGTCCAGGCCGATGCAAAGGATCGGGGCGCAAGGGCCGCATCCTCCGGATACCGGACCAATGTTCCGTCCGGCAGCAGAAATGCGCCTTCCGTCACCTCGAAGAGATCGCTCGACAGCCCCCCCTCGTTGACCGAGACGCGGACCACCCCCCGGAAATAGGGGGCGGTGATCCGGTGAAGCTGCGGTACCGCGGCCTGGTGGTACAGGTCTGTGTACTGAAGATGCTGGGGCTGTAGAAAGAGCCCCTGATGCCAGAAGAGCGGTTTTTGGGTCATCATCCTCCAATCAATAGGCGACCATGCTCAGATCTTCGATGCTGTAGTCTCCGAGTTCGATCCAGATCTTCAGCTTTCCGGGCCTCGGGGGCGGTGCTGGGGGCGGGTCCACAAAGGGGTTGATCTTTGAAAAGCCTCGCAGCTCCTCGCCGGCCTCCTGGTAGACCGGAATCTTCAGGAGCCGGGAGACCCGTTCCGGTTCCAGGTCGTAATAGCCCGCGGCCACGCCGATATATCGTGCCGATTCGGCTCGATCCAGCACCAGCACCGACTCCCGGTTCGGCTGCACCACATGGCGGGTGGAGGAGAGAATACCCGAGGCCGCTTCGGGCGTTACTTGACCCAGCAATTTCTGGAGCCCCTCCCGGGTCCCCCGCATCTCGTTGAAGGTGTTCGGGTCCTGCATCTGGTAGATGCCGAGGAGCAGCGCGTGGGGCCGGTCCTCATAGACGTTCAGATTCCGGGTCGGAATGATCCGGATCGAGATGGCCCCCTTCTCGTATGTCCAGGCGTCCGGAAGCAGCGGTTCCACTCCGCCGGCTCCTGGCCCGGAACCTGCAACCGGTACTTCTCCGGGAGGCTGCTCCTGACCCGCGGCCTCTCCGTTGCCGGCCGCTCCGCCGCCGATATAGGTGCATCCGCCGGTTGCCAGAAATAGCAGCACGAGCAGAAAAATTCCGGGAAGGGTTCCCGGAAATCGGGAACTGTCTCTATCGCCGGCGAAGCTGATCGGCTCCTTCGATCCCGATGATCTCGTGGCGCCAGATAATCGCCCGATAGACGAAGGAGATCCGTTCCCAGTGACCCGGGCCCCCTCCGCTCTTCTTGGGTGATCGGTTCTGCTGTTGGGTATCGGCAGTAAAGGCTTCGATTCGGATGACGGCCGCGTCCTTGAGCACATGAGTGAAGTAATGTTCCTCTTTTCTTCTCCGTCTTGTTCGATACCAGCGAATGGTACATTCGGGGATGCGTTCCCCGGTGATCAATGCTGTATAGAGCAACGGCGAACTTCTGTCAAAGGCTTTCAAAATCACCAGGGGGTGATGGCGCCGGGGTTGGGCCGGCAGACCATTCGGGAGAATCGGCACATGGATGCCGTGGGAAAATGCCCGGATGCGGATCTCGTCCGCATGTTCCCGGGAATATTCCCTCCCCGCGCTGACAGGGCCGCCACATCCCCGGCTGATGGCCCCCTGCCGCTCGCCGTAGATGCTGACGTATGCGGCCCCGGGCCGGGCCCGGATTCTTCTCCGAAGCCATTTGGGCCGGCTGAAACGAACCCGGACCCGGGTCGTGATCTTTGCAAAGAGCCGCCCCAGCAGCCCTTTCCCGAGCCATTTCGGCAAGGGACGGCCTCCCCTTTACTTCATCACCGGCTTCCGCCAGTCGTCCGAACCCTCGGTCCCCGCAACCTCGTGCTTCCAGATAATCTTTCTGTAGGTAAAGGAGATCCGCTCCAGATGGGTGAAGTGGGCCAGTGCCGGGTCCTGCGCGTTGGGCATGAATGCCTCGATATTGACGATCACCGCATCCTCGAGTACATGGGTGAAGTAGTGCTCCTGCTCCCCGGTCATGGTGGTCCTGAACCAGTGGATCTCGGATGTGGTCAGCCGTTCCCCGGTGACGAGCGCATTGTAGAGCAGCGGAGAGCATTTATCGTAGATCTTGGTGATCACCAGAGGCTTGTGAAACCGCGGGCCTGCGGTCTGGCCGCTCTGGGTGTCCGTGGGAACCGTCAGAACATGCTCGAATGCCTGTACCAGAAACTCGTCCGCATGATCCTCCTGATAGACATTGCCCACACTGTCTGAGGTATTGCACCCTTCGGTGATGTTTCCCTGGTTCTCCCCCTCGATCTTCATATAAGCTGGTGTCGGCATGGCTCAATCTCCCTTTTTTAATGTCCGGTTTTAATGTCCGGTTTTCAATATCCGCTTGATGGTAAACCCTACAACACGCTGTTGCCTTTTTCAAAATCCCGTGGTCAATCCCCTCCGCTGAGGGGGATGCCATAGACGGGCGTCATGATCGGATTCCCCGCGCGGGCCTGGGGCTTCTGCTCGTTGTCCGCCTCCTTTTTCAGGGGGCCTTTGGCCTCGGGCCCTTGAGGCGCCCCCGTGACCTTGATCTTGTAGACCGGTGTGCTAAGAATTGCCATTTTGCGCCCTCCTCAAAAGCTTCCGGTTCACTGCCCGTCACCGGATTCGAAGTTGTTCTCGTCAATTGCTTCAAAAGCGATCCGAATCTCGTCATCATGCACCGAAACCCGCACCCCCCGATCCGCTTTTTCCGTGGATTTCGCCGCTCTTTCCAGCAGCGCCTTTGAAAGGGAGGGCAGCACCAGCCCCGCGATTCCATGGTCGATGTCCCTGGCCCCGGAGCCGCCCTCCCGGCAGTGGTGCAGGAGAAAATCGACCAGATCCGCATCGTAGAGCAGTTCCATCTCCCGGCTCTCCCGGAGGCGGCCCGCCAGTCGATCCAGCTTCGCGGCGATGATCTCCGTCAGGGTTTTCTCGTCCAGGGGCAGATAGGGGATAACCGTCATCCGGCCCAGCAGCGCCGGCTTGAAATAGCGGGACAGAATCGGCCGGATTTCGGTTCGCACCGCATCGGCCGTGATGTCTGAATTTCTTTCCCAGACTTCCATAATCTCATCGGAGGCCAGGTTGCTCGTCAGAAAGATCACCGTGTTCCTGAAGTCGATCTCCCGGCCCTCGCCGTCCGCGAGAATCCCCTTGTCAAAGACCTGATAGAAGAGATTGAGCACATCGGGCGCGGCCTTCTCCACCTCATCGAGCAGCACCACCGAATAGGGCCGCTGCCGCACCGCCTCGGTGAGGATGCCCCCCTCGCCGTACCCCACATATCCGGGGGGCGAGCCGATGAGACGGGAGACGGTGTGTTTCTCCTGGAACTCGGACATATTTACGCTCACCAGGGCCTGCCTTCCCCCGAAGAGGAGTTCGGCCACCGCGATCGCGGACTCGGTCTTCCCCACACCCGTAGGGCCGGCCAGCAGAAAGACGCCCATAGGCGAATCAGGATTGCCCAGTCCGGCCTTTGCGGTGCGGATTTTCTCCCCGATCTCCGAGACAGCCTCGGTCTGTCCCTTGATCCAGGGCCTTATATGGCCGATGAAATCGTTGAGCACCCGGGTCTCATCCCGCAGTATCCGCCCCATGGGAACCCCGGTCCAGTCCGAGACCACCCGGCTGACCACCTCCGGGGTGACTTCGTATGCGACCAGGGGGCTGCCCTTTGAAGCGGCTTCGATCCCGGCAAGGGCTTCATCGATTTTCGGCCGAACCGTCTCCAAATCTTCCCGGTCCATCGAGATTTCCGAAGCATCGGATTCTTCGGCCCCGGCCGCGGACCGCTCATCAGATCGACCGGCTTCCGAGGCTTCCACGCCCGTTTCCGGTGATTCATCCGTCTTCTTTTCCGGGGCATCTCCGTCGCCATTACCGGAAAGCCGGCTCCGCAGCGCCAGCAGCCGATCCACAGCGGCTTTCTCGGCCTCCCACTGCTCCTTCAGCGCGGCGGCCTCGGCCTCCCACGCTTCGATCTCCGCGTCGATCCCATCGACTGCATGGTCCGGCGGATTTCCCGATACCTTCAGATCCCGCATCCGGGCATCCCGCTCCCGCCGCGCGGTCCGGATGCGGATCTCGATATCCTCGATCTCCCGGGGCCTGGCCGTCAGCGCTACCCCAACACGGGCACATGCGGTGTCGAGCACGTCCACGGCCTTGTCCGGCAACTGCCTGCCGCTGATGTATCGGGCCGACAGGGATGCGGCCGTCTGCACCGCTGCGTCGGAGACATAGACGCTGTGAGTGATCTCGTAAAAGGGCGTCAGCCCCCGAAGGATGGTCACCGCATCCTCCACCGAGGGCTCGTCGAGCTTGACCATCTGAAAGCGCCGTTCCAGGGCCTTGTCCTTTTCGAAAAACTTTTTATACTCGGACCAGGTGGTGGCCGCGATGGCCCGGAGTTCCCCCCGCGCCAAAGCCGGCTTGAGCAGATTGGCCGCGTCCCCGCCCCCTGGCTTTCCTCCCGCGCCGATGAGGGTATGGGCCTCGTCGATGAAGAGGATTATCCGGGTCGGCGAGGTCCGCACGGCCGCGATCACATCTTTCAGCCGCTTCTCGAACTCCCCCTTGACCCCGGCCCCGGCCTGGAGCCGCCCCATGTCAAGCCCCACTATGGTGGCCCCCCGGATCGCATCGGGCACGTCATCCTCCACGATCTTCAGCGCCAGCCCCTCCACCACCGCGGTCTTTCCCACGCCAGCCTCCCCCACCACGATCGGGTTGTTCTTCCGTCGGCGGCAGAGGATATCGATCATCTGACGGATCTCCGCATCCCGGCAGAAGACCGGATCGAGTTCTCCGTCCCGCGCCATCTGGGTGAAATCGGTGGTGTAAGCCTCCAGAGCTTCCTGCCCTTGGGCCGGCAGCCCATCCTTCCTCCCCTTTCCGGCATCCTCGGCCATCCGGCCCGTCTCCAGGGAGCCTGCGAGAATCTCCTCCTGCCGGGAGAGAAGATCCGCGACCGAGACGGGCGAGAGCAGATCCCCGTAGCTGTCCAGGCCGTAGGTAGGGCGCTTCAGCAGCGCGGCCATCAGCGCGGCTGACCGGACATGGTTCATGTTCCACTGGGTGGAGGAGAGCATCCAGGCATCCTTGATCAAGCCCACCAGCAGCGGAGAGAAGACCGGCTTTGCGGTGTTGCCCCGATCCGCGGCCTCGATCTCGCTGTGGAGAGCCTTCCGAAATCGGCTCACATCCACCTCGTAGTGGCGAAGGAGAATGGGGATATCCCCGTTTGCGACATCGGTCAACTGCATAAGCAGATCCTCCACCGTCACCTCATAGCCGCTCCGGGAGACGGTCGCGCCGGCCGCGGCCTCCAAGGCTTTGGTGCAGTAGGGATTGAGCTTTGCAAAAAGGGATTTCAGATCGATATCCATATCGCCCGCGCCACCATTTCACGAGGTTTTATTCAGTTGATGCTATTCGGTCTCCAGACGCCCGGTCAGGGAAAGGGTGAAGTTTGCGCCCATGAACTTCATATGGGGCGTCACCTTGACCTCGACAGTGTACCAACCGGCCTCTCCCGGAACCTCGGAGACATTGATCTCCGCAGACCTCAATGGCCTGCGGCTCCGCACGTCCGCGGGCGGGTTCTCCTGATCCGCAACATACTGGCGGATCCATTTGTTGAGTTCCCCCTCCAGGTCGTTGCTCGTCTTCCAACTGCCCAGATTCTCCCGCTGGAGCACTTTCACATAGTGGGCCATCCGGCTGATGATGAACATGTAGGGCAGTTGGGTCCCCAGCCGGAAGTTGAGTTCCGCCTGGCGGCCCTCGGGGGTATCGCCGAAAAACTTGGGCATCTGCACCGAATTGGCCGAGAAGAAGGCCGCATTGTCGGCCCCTTTTCGAAGGGTGAGGCCGATAAATCCCTGTTCCGCGAGTTCGAACTCCCGCCGGTCCGACAGGTTGACCTCCACCGGCCCGATCAGGGTTGACTCGCCGCCCTTTTCATAGACATGGATCGGCAGATCGAGCACACCGCCCCCGCTCTGGGGGCCGATGATGTTGGGACACCACCGATATTTGGCAAAACTCTCCGTCACCCGGGTGGCGAAACCGAATGCCGCGTTCCCCCAGAGATAGTTGGCCCGGTCTCCTTTTGTCTGCTCGTTGTAGCGGAAGACCTTGACCGGGTTCTCCGCGCCGTAGGGGGTTCGAAGCATGAACCGGGGCATGGCAAGACCGACGTTTCGGGCATCGTCCGACTCCCGGAACCCCTGCCATTTGGCATACTGGGGCCCTTCGAAGATCGCGTCGAGATCCTTTAAAGCCGGCAGTTCCTGAAAAGAGTCGATATTGAAGAACTGAGGCCCGGCCCCGGCCACGAAGGGCGCATGTGACATCGCGCTCACACTGGCCACCTGGCGGAGCAGTTGTACGTCCTTGGCCATGGGGCCGAACTCGTAGTTGGCCACGATCGCGCCGATGGGCTCCCCGCCGAACTGACCGTATTCGCTCGTATAGACATGCTGATAGAGGCCCGACTTGGTGATCTCGGGGCTGTCCTCGAAATCCTCCAGCAGATCCTCTTTGGAGACGTTCATCATGTATATCTTGATGTTCTCCCGGAAATCGGTCCGGTTGATCAGCAGGTTCAAACTCGACCATGCCGACTCCATCTCCTGGAATTTCGGGTGATGAAGGATCTCATCGATCTGAGAGCCGAGCCTGGCATCCAGCTCGGTGATCATGACGTCCACCTGCCCCTTGTCCACCTTCTCCCGGGTCTTTTCGGGGTCCAGAAGCTCCTTTAAAAAGGCCTCCACCCCCCGCTTGGCCATCTCATACCCCTCATCGGTCTCATTGATGCGGGTCTGGGCCATGATCTCGTCCAGAAGCGACCCTTCGATATCGGTGGTCTCCTCCCGGTCATCAGCCTCTTCCTCCTGGGTTTCGACAACTTGTTCTTCGTCAGCCATTATCCTGTACCTCCCTTTCGCCAGAAGGCGGTTAAGCGTTCGGGGTTTATTTTTCAGTGACGGACTCAACACCCAGTTCCTTTGCCAGTTTTGCCCGGGAGTCGTCATCCTGAATCATCTTCTGGATCGTCTTGCGTACTGCCGGCACATTGCCCAGCGGGCCTTTGAGCGCCATCAGGGCCTTGCGCAGCTCAATGATCTTCTTCAGATCCTCCGCCTGCTCCACAATGCTGTCCGGCTTGAAATCACTCATATTTCTGAACTTGAGATTTAAAGACATCTCAGCGTTCTCCTCGCCCGAAAGCCGGTCAGCAACATTCAAGTCCAGGTTCAGATCCTGGTCCTCCATCACCTCGCTGAAGTTGTCCTTGTTGATGTCGATGGGATCGCGCTCCTCCACGGTCCGCTCATCCTCTCTCTGGGTGAAATCGCCCAGCACGAGAAGCTTTAAGGGAAGCTCCTTCTCCTCTGTCATGCCGCCGGTCGCGGACTTGTAAAGGATGTTGATCCTCTCCTTGGGCGCAATGGAACCGTCATTGCTCATGGCGTTTCTCCTTGGATGGTGGGGGTAAGGGTTATCGAAGTCAAAGCCCGTGCCGAAATGCGGACCGAGGCTGATATTTTTTTACGGTAATGTGGCTGGTGATCGGACATCAAATCAAAAGCCAATAAATCCCGTTCATAAATTTACGACGGACATTTTCAATTGCCTCCTGTTTAGAACATGATTCAAAAACTGTCAAGGCAAAATTTGTCCCTATCCATAATTTCTAAGAATCATAATTTTTTTAATGAAGATCCCGGTTGCAAATCTGCTTTTGCTCTGTTACAAAAATCTCAGCCGTTGGGAAAGACCCTGTGACCATCTGTAAAATCAATATCCGGAGCCGGCCGTTTCATGAAAACAAAAACCCTTGTTCTTCTTCTGTCAGGACTACTGATCGCGGCGGCGCTCATTCTGCTCTATCACCTGAAGATGGAGCAGGCCGCCGAACCCATCCACATCGCGTTCGTGGGGCCGTTGACGGGTCCCAGCGCCAAAGCCGGAAAGATCCACCTCCAGGGTGCGCAGCTTTTTGTGGAACAGATCAACCGCGGGGGCGGCATCAACGAGCGCCCTCTGACCCTCGATATCTACGACGACGCCAATGACAAAGTCCTGGCGGTCCAGAGGGCTCAGGAGATCGCGGCCGCGGGCAAAGCCGTTGCGGTGATCGGCCACAACTACAGCTCCTGTTCGGCCGCGGCCGGCCAGATCTATCAGAAGAACGGTATTCCGGCTGTCTCCCCCAGCTCCACCGGGGCCGAAGTGACCCTGGACAATCCCTGGTATTTCAGAACCGTCTTCAACAATCCCTTCCAGGGCCGTTTTCTGGCCAACTACATCAAAAAGGTGATGGGGGAAGACAAGGTAAGCGTCATCCATGAAGATCTCCCCTATGGGTCCCGGCTGGCAGCGGTCTTCTCGGAGACGGCCGCTGATATCGGCCTGGATGTAATCTACAAACGGGGCATAACTGTTGGGGACTCGGAGCTGGACTGGGACATCGCTCGGATCGTTGCAGACCTGGGGGAACAGGAAACGCCGACGCCGGTATTTCTATCCCTCCATGCCCCCGAAGGGGTGCGCATCGTCCGCGAGTTGCGGGATGCGGGGCTGGAACACCTCATCATCGCGCCCGATGCCTTCGCCACTCAGATCTTCAGCAAAGGATTTTCAGATCTGCCCAAAGAACAGCTTGCCCCTGGATTCTACACCAACGGCATCTATGTCTCCACGCCGATCATCTTCGATACCGCAAACGAGAAGGCCCAGCATTTCGAGACCCTCTATACCCAGCGGTTCGGAGAAGCTCCGGGGTGGCATGCGGCCTATACCTATGACACTGCCCTGCTGATCGCGGAGGCCATCGGCAGAACCGGGGCCGAGGGCCGTCCTGAAACCCTTGAACCCGATCGAGAGAAGATCCGGGATTTTCTGGCCGGTATCGATTCTGTGGAAAAGGCCGTCGAGGGTGTAACCGGATATACCTATTTCAACGAGAACGGTGATCCGCCCAAGCCGGTCTCGATCGGGGTCTGGCGGAACAACAACCTGATCTCCGCGCTGACCCAGCTCCAGATGATCCGCAACCTGAATGAGATCATCGATCTTCCGGCCGCGATGGCGGAAGGCCGGGTGCTGGTCATTGACGGAAAATACATGTACCGCACCAATGTGGTCTACACCGGCATCCGGATCAATCAGATCCGGGAGATCGACTTCTCCCGGCGCACCTGCAGACTCGATTTCAACCTCTGGTTCCGATACGGCGGCCGGATCGATGTGGAGAAGATCCGCTTCATCAATGCAGTAGATCCCATAAAACTCGGCGAGCCGGTCAAGGAAGACCGCTTGGGCGATCTGATCTATAAGAACTACCATGTCGAAGGAGACTTTAAAATCGATTTTCTTTCCCGGCAGCCCGCGTTCGGAAAGCATGTGGTGGGGATACGCTTTTTCCATCAGGATCTCTCCCGAAACAACCTGATCTATGTCATCGATGTCGTGGGCTTGAACACGGGCCGCTCCCCCGCGGACCAGATGCGGGAGGGACATGTAATGAGCAGCATCGGAGAATGGACCATCGCGGCGGCTCACTTCTTTCAGGAGATCGTGGGCAAGCCCTCCCTGGGAAGCCCCGAATACCTGAACATCCAGGGGGGAATGGTGGAGCATTCGTCCTTCAATCTGACCGTGGAGATCCGCAAGAGGACCGTCACCCCCCGGCGGAAGACTCCCGAGGAGATGGCCCTCTACCTCTTGATCATCTGCGGCGGCGCATTGCTTCTGCTCCAGATCTTTTTCTTCAAACGCCCCGATTCCAAGGGGATATGGCTCCTTTTGAGCGGCTTTACCCTGCTCTTCCTGCTCTTTGCGGAGGTGGTCGCGGTCACCCGGCTGACAGGGATCTTCGAGCCCCACTATCTGAAACTGATCATCCTGGCCTTTGACATCGCGTGGTGGATCATACCGGCCTACCTGCTGAAGCTGGCCGTGGAACGATTCATCTGGACCCCTTTGGAGCAGCGCACCCATCGAACCGTTCCCAACGTCCTGCGCCGCTTTGTGGCCTACACCATCTATGTGCTGGCCTTCTTCGGCATCATCGCCTTTGTTTTTGACCAGCGCCTCACCAGCCTGCTGGCCACCTCGGGGGTGCTGGCCATGATCCTGGGGCTGGCTATCCAGATCAACATCTCCAACATCTTCTCCGGCATCGCGATCAACATGGAAAGGCCTTTCCGCATTGGCGACTGGATCAAGATCGGAGATTTTTCAGACGGCCGGGTGGTGGACATCACCTGGCGCACCACCCGGATACAGACCGGCAACGGCTGCATTTTAAGCATTCCCAACAGCCAGGCCTCGGAATCCGCGGTACAGAACTTCAGCTATCCGGACGGCTTCTACAAACAGATCTTCACGGTGCAGACGGACCCGGTCCACCCGCCTGCACGGGTCAAGAAGATCCTCATGGATTCGGTGCTGGCTGCGGACGCGGTGATCAAATCCCAGCCCTCCCTGGTGCGCTACCTGGGAATCAACCAGGCCACCCACAGCCAGAGCGTCCCCTGGGCCGCCAACTATCTGGTGATCGCGCCGGTCTGGGACTACAGCATGAAGTCGGCCAACTACGACTCCATCTGGGAGCGGATCTGGACCCACCTCAACCGTGCCGGAATCCGGCTGATCACGCAGCGCCAGGATATCCATCTCTACCAGGAGACCGAGATCCCCTATGACAAGGCCGCAGACCCCATATCCATGGTGGAGGAGGTCGATATCTTCACCCCCTTTCCGCGGCCGGACCGAAAGGAGCTGAGCCGACGAATGCGGCTCTGCCATCTCCAGGAGGGGGAGAAGATCTTTTCTCAGGGGGAAGAGGGGGATTCTCTCTTCATCATCTCCGAGGGCGTTATGGGCATCTGGGTGAAACGGGACAAGGGAGACCCGGTGGAGGTGGCACGGCTGGGTGCCGGCCATTTTTTCGGCGAGATGTCGCTGCTTACCGGGGAGCCGCGCACTGCAACGGTACAGGCAGTCACCGAAGCCCGCCTTTTTGAAGTAACCAAGGCGGACATCGAATCCTTTATGGAGCCCCAGCCCGACATCGCCCGGCAGCTCGGCAGGGTGCTGGCCCGGCGCAAGGCCGCCACCGAATCGGCCATCGAGGCCGATGAGAAGTCCCGCACGGTCGAGGAGGCGGAGAGCCAGCAGTTCTTTCAGAAGATTCGGGCGTTTTTCGGGTTTTAAAAAGGCTTTGGGTTATTTGACCCGCCGGATCTCAGCCCCCGGCAGATCCAGGGAGATCCGCCATTCGATCTCCCGGATCAGGTGGTTGACCTCCTGAAGAAATGTCATATAGATGTTCTCGTTGCGAATCCGGCTGCCGAAGCGGGTCTCCAGGGCCTGGCTCTTGATGTTGATGGCCTCGTTGAGATACCCTTTGAGCACCCGGAGATCCTTGGCTCCCCGCTGCCCCTCATAGATCCGGGCCATCTCCTTGAGCCAAGTCTCCACGGTACGGCTATCCTGCACAAAGAGCCGCTTCTCCCGGTCCTCATGGCGATTGGCCCACTTGTACCAGCCAAAACCGATTCCGGCGGCCAGCAGGAGGAGTACCCACTTGAGCCGGTTCAGGGTCTCCATGAAATCGGAGAAGCGCTGGGCTCCCTGGTAGGGATTGAAGAAGCTCTGCGCACCCGGGTGAAGGGATAGCAGACTCCATGCCTTGTCCTCGGTGAGCCGGTACTTGCCCACCAGCGCGGGGGCCTGGCTCCGCAGATCGATGGTGTAGAGGACCGGAAGGATCGGCGCTATCCGTTCTGAAGGGGTATTCCGATGCGCGGCCAGGAAGGCCAAGGTGCTGACGGTCTTTACCGGCTGCTCCGGCAGGGGCTTAAAGACACTGGAGAAGACCCCCTGGGGGATGGTATTGGGGGTGAGATAGGGTTTGTGAAAGGAGAGTCCCCCGGCCTCTTCAATGGGCATCAGGGTATATTTTCCGGTCTTCATGAACTTTTTCAGGGTCGGATTCAGGAGGCTGGTGGTGACAATCGCGGCCTCGATCTCCGGGTTGGTCTCCATCTCGCTGAAATGGGAGGAATTGAACCGGAGATCCTCCGGAACGATCCCGTAGTGTTCCAGGATGTGGGTCGCGCCCACCCGCTCCCCGGAGCCCACCTGTCCGATGGCCACGCCCCGGCCTACCATATCCGAGAAAGAGCGGATCGAGGAATCCATGCGCACGATCACCTGGATGAAATCGTCCCATAAAGGGGCCACCGCGGCCAGGTTGTCCATGGGGATCGCGCCGTTCTGGACAATGGCCAGATCAGCCTCGCCCGAAAGCAGGCGGGAGCGGTTGTCCACGGTCCCCTTGGTGACGAGTACCTCCACCTGATAGTCGGTGTTCTTCTCCACATATTCTTTCAGGATGGTTCCGAACTTGTAGTAATAGCCGGTCTTGCCTGCGGTCGCGAGCCGGATCACCTTGGGCGGCTGTGTATGCTGATACCCCCAGTAGGCCGCGACCCCAATGGCGGCCGCGATGACCAGCCATGCGCCCCATCTTCGGATGATGTCGAAAGCTCCCATTTCTGGCTCCCTTTATCTCATTTTTCCGTTACGAACCGGCCTTCTTCCGCGCCGAGTTCTGCTGCTGGGTCTGCTGCTGGGCCTGAAGGCTCCTCTGAAGCTGCACCTGGGCCTGCTGCAGGGCATGGTTCATGGTCTGGATCAGGGTGTAGGCGTTCTGGACCGAGATGACGATCCGATTGGAAATGGTCACATGCCCCGGCATGGCCCTGTGGATGTTCCCGAACTCGATCACCACGTCTCCGGCGCCGACATAGACGTTGAAGACATCCCGGTAGACGTAGTCGAGATCCGGAGAGACATGGAACTGGATGTTGTTCTGCTGTTCTTCCTCGGTTGCAGGCGCTTCTGTTTTCGGTTCTGTCATGGGTGCTTCTCCTTCTGTTAAGACATGATCTGTTAAGACATGATCATCACTTTGAACTGGGACGGCACCAGGGTCATGCCGGCCGGGCAGTTGGTCATGTTCTGCATTGCAGGCCCCAGCCATTTAGTGGAGGGCATGCCGCCGGTGAAGACCTTGACGCTGCCCATGAGGCTCCGGGAGGGCCCCATGAAAATCCCCGACATCACGCCGCCCATGACGCCGGCATTGTCGCCCATGCTCATGGGGATCATGGTCCCCATGTTGTGGGCCGGCATCATGGAGATCAGATGCTTCATGTTGGCGGTCGGCGGGACCGCCATCGGCATCTGGGCCGTGTTGGGATAGGGGATCGGCACCGGAACCACCGCGGGGGTGAGGCAGACATCCGGCACTCCGAAATTCATTCCGGACATGGAACAGTTGGCAAACATCGGGCCTCCTTTCTTTTTCTTTCGGTCTTTTTTCTTCTCTCTTTTTGAAATCAGCCCATATGAATCCGCTCGCCGTCGATCTTGGTGTCCTTTTGGCTGACCATGACGGTGTATTTGGAATCCATGGTGTAAAGTCCTTGGGCCTTCCGGGTCAACTGGCCGGCCGCTACCTGATCGTCGGTTTCGGTGCAGCGGATATAGTTTCTGGCCTTCTGGATCATGTTTCGGGCAAGGGTGTTGACCAGCCCGCTGATGAGCCTGACGCTCTTGAAGCTGGCCTGAAGATTGTTCCCGGTTGCGGTGATCTCATCCACGGAACAGACGGCCTCCCGGCTCTTGTGGATCGCCTGATCCGAAAAGCAGCTCAAGGTCTCTGCTGCCCCGAAGGTGATGGACTTCCCGGACAGAATTCGGCAAGAACCTTTTTGCGCGTTCAGGTTCACATCTCCGGGAAAGGAGAGATCCATATCCGGGGTTCCGGGCCGTTCGATGATCCCCAGGATGTAGAAGGTTCCGTTGTCATTGGCCGCGGTCAGCACCAGGTCTCCCGGCATTGGCCGGACCAGGCAACTGAAAGCGGTTCTGGCCTCGCAGGTCTCCTCTCCGATCCGGATGCGGATGTCGGTTCCGTCTGCTGTGATCACCCGGGCGTTGCGGACAAGGAGGCCGGTCTCCTTTTTGATCGGGATCACATCTGCTCTTTTTGCGTTCATTTCTTCCCCCATTCCTCAGCTTTCAACTGCACGGGGTCCGTTCCCCGGGCAAGGGATTTGACAGCCCCCTGCCAGATGGTCTTTTCATCGAAAACCTGGTGCAGTTTGGTCTGAAACAGTGTTGTATTGGAAAAATCGGCCTCTTGGATCAGTGCGTGGGAGAGGTCCGCATAGGTCAGGTCCGCGCCGGAAAAATTGGAAAGGTGCGCGAAGACCTCGTTCATCTGGGCCATCTGAAGGTTTGCCGAAGAGAGGTTCACGCCGGTGAGCTTCGCCTTCTGCATGCTGGCCTTTTCCAGATTGGCCCGTTTCAGGGTCGCGCCGATCAGGTCGGCCTCATAGAAGTTTGCCATCTCCAGATCGGCGTTGTCAAACTTCGATTTCTTCAGGTTGGCCTTCATGAAGCCGCCCTGCTTGAGCTTTGAATTGGTGAAGTCACATTCTTTAAGATCGCACTCCATGAACTGGCACTGGGTCAGGTCCAGGTTGCTGAAATCGACCTTTGTCAGGTTCGCCTTGTAAAAGCAGCTCAGTTGGATCGCGGTCTCTTGAAATTGGTTCTCTTCAAAGCGGCATTCGAAAAAGATGGCCTTGTGCAGGTTTGCGGCCGAAAAATCGGCGCGGGTCATGTCGCATTCGAAAAAGGTGGTGGTCTCCAGTGTTGCACGGGTGAAGGCCGCGCCCGTCAGATTCGATTCGGTAAAGACGCCGGTGATGATGTTCGCGCCGGCAAAGGTTGCATCGGTCAGATCCGATGTGATGAATTTGGTGAAGTCCATCCGGGTGTCATTGAAGACTGCACCGGTGAAATCCCCTTTGATCAGATTGGCCTGCTTCATCTCCGCGCCGGTGAAATCCGCGTTCTTGAAGCGGCATTCATTGAAGGTGGCCTCCCGGAGGTTCGCGCCGCCGAAGTTGCAGTCGTCGAAGACTACCTCCACGAAGATGCCGCCGGAGAGGTTGCAGTTGCGGCAGTCCATGCCGGTGAAATCCTCCTGGGTGAAGACTTCGCCCGATTTTACCTGTTGAGAGAGTTCTTCACCGGTCATCGATTCCTCCGAATGACATTTGGATAGGGAACACGATTCATCGGATCAGGCATACATCAACCGGCCTTTGGGTTTGGGAATAGTCCGTCCCAGTTCCGCTGCGATCTCGATCCATTCCCGACCCACCACTTCGACATTGGAAACCGCTTCCTGGTAGGTTTTACCCTCTGCCATGCACCCCGGCAATTCCGGGACTTCCGCGATGAACGCGTCATCCGCTTCGCTCCAATAGATGATGATTTCGTATTTCAAGATTTTTCACTTTATGCCTTCTATCGATAAGATAAATGGATGAACAGTTTACAATGGCCGCCAGTCTTGGATCAAGGTTCTGTCGAGATTACAGTCGGAAAAGTTCGTCTCCCCCATGATCGAGCGGAGGAAGTCCACGCCGTACAGGTTCGCGCCGGCAAAGGTTGTACCGGAAAGGCGGGCTTTGGCCAGCGATCCCTCCATGAGGTTGATCCCCTTCAGGTTCGCGTTCATCAGGTTGGACTTTCGGAACATGGCATACCGGGCATAGGCGCGGGAGAGGTTTGCGCAGCTCAGGTCCGCGTTGATGAAATTGGCGTTTTCCATGGACGCGCCCGACAGGTCCGCGTTCTTCATGACCATGCTCTGGAAGCTGCATCGGTTCATGCAGGCCCCTTTGAAGCACACATTGGTAAAGCTCGACTTTGCCGGGTCCGTCGCGGCAAAGCAGGCGGAGGTCATGTCGGCCTTGTCAAAAACTACGTTTTCCAGCCGGACATCAGCAAAGACGCACCGGTGGAGAATGGCTTCGGAGAAGTCGGCATCAGTGATGTCGCAGTCGTAGAAGACGGAAGTGGTCATGTCGGCCTTGATAAAAGAGGGGCCTTCGAGTTTCGATTCGATGAACTTCATGGTCGGCATTCGGGTTTCGGTAAACTTTGCCCGGTTGAGGATGATGTAGAGAGTTTCGGTATCGGTGAGGTCGGCCCGGGTGAAGTCGGCCTCTGTGAAATCGGCTTTGGAGAGTCTGGCCGATTTCAGGTTTGCGTCGGTAAAATTTGTCCGCAGCCCCTTTACAGCGCCCACGTTGGCCTCTTCCAGGTTCGCGCCTGACAGGTCCGCATCGGTGAGATCTGCCCGGGCCAGGATGGCGCGGCTGAGGTTGGCGTTTTTGAGGCTTGCGCCGGTGAAGTTGACCTGCTCCAGGAATGCGCGGCTGAGGTCGATGCCGTCGAGGTTCTGGCCGCTGAGGTCGATGCAGGCCCAGTCCCCGTTTGTCAGGTCTTCTCCTTCGGCAAGGGCCTTTTTGAACCTTTCGGCAACGGTCTCCACCGGGTCATCATGGGGGGAGAGGCCATCCGCCATGAAGTGAGCCCCCATGATATAGGTCTCCTTAAAGGCCTTTTCCGCATCGGCAAGACCCTCTTCCACCTGCTGCATGGAGGTATCCATAATCTCGTTGATCTGCTTTTCCATGTCTTGGGTGGCCTCGTTTTCAATCCCCATATCCTTCATGGCCTGAACGTGCTGCATAGCCTCCGCAACTTGGGGGGAGACCGTTGAAAGCTGCTGCCGGATCTCATCGGCCTTCATCCGGGGCAGCGGCGCCTTGGGCAATTCCGCCTCTGATTCCGGGTCCAGGACATCCATCATCTGCAGGCTCTCCTCCAGCGTTGCCATTGCCTTATCGATTTCGGCTTTGGCCTCTTCCGGCATATTTTCCATGCCTTCCTGGGACTTCAGGTTTTCCATCTGCTCCCGGATCTGCGTCTTTGCCTTTTCGATCTCCGGCTTTGCCGTATCCAATGCCTGCTTCTTCTTCTTCTCCATGAACTCGTCCACCGTGGCCATGATCTTGTCGATCTTGTCAAAGGAGAAGTTCTTGAGCTGGAGTTTTCTGGGATCTTTTGCGGTAATCCCCGGCAGTATGGTTTCGAGCTTCTCATTCAGGGCTTCGACGTCCGGGTCCGGTTTCGGCTCAGAGGCTTCCTTGAACATCTTGCGGAGATCCATCTTCTCTCCGCCGGGCATATAGGCTTTGGCATCGTCCGGCATATTCTTATTGAAGTCATCGGGGATGTCCATGCCCTGCATCCCTTTTTCCGACTGCTGAATGGCCTCTTCGATCTTCTCGTCCGCCATTTTCTTCAATGACTCGGATTTGGCATCCATGTTTTTGGCGAACTCGCTCTCCTCATGGTCCTCAAAGGCTCTTTCCTGGAGGAGTTCCATCGCGCACTTCGCGCCGATGGGGATAAGGTCTTCGGTGTTGAAGTAGTTCAGCAGCGCGTCGTCGCTGTTGATCCGCCTTTCCAGGGTATCCCGGTAATGTTCATGGGAGCGGGGGGAATCGGATCTGTCTTCATAAGCGACGATCATGTGCTGAATCTGCTCGGCCTCATCATCTGCCACCTGGATGACGCCGCGCCAGATCATGAGCCCCAGGAGCTTTTCCGGGAAGAACCAGAGGGTGTCCAGGTTCAGAGGGAGTTCCGAGAACTGGGGGGCATGGTCTCCTTTGAGGGTATGGTTCAGGAAGCAGCGGGCATAGAGGCCGGGGAGGTTTCCACGGATCACCGGATGATCCGGATGCATGTGGTGGATCTCGAAGGGTTCGTCTCCTTTAAAGTAGCCTTTGATCCACTGGTCCTCGGGGGCGCAGTGAAAGTACTGCCAGTCGAAATCCGCGGGGTAGCCGGGGAAATATTTTTTTATGTAGCTGTTGTCGTAGGTTCCCTGGAAGCGCATTCGCTGGGGCCAGGAGGGGTCGAGGACGGAGAAGCCGGCGGGGTCGGGGGTGTCGGTTGGGGAGGCGACGAGATGCTTCGGGTCTTCGATGCAGGGGATCTTGCCGTCCTTGAAGCCGATGCCGTTGGGGTTTTTTTGGTATCCCTCTCCGCCGAAGGCGTGGGCGTAGTCGATGGGCATGGATGTGAAGGGCTCTGGATTCGTGGGAAAACCGTTGCGCCATTTTCGGGGGCCGAAAACGAAAAGTTCCTTTTTCTGATGGCCGACCGTTGCCCGGACCCATCCGCTGGCGGCCGGTTCTTTGTTTGGGGGGAAGAAGCAGCCGGAGATGAGGATCTCTCCGCCGGGTTTGGGCATACCCATGTCGGGCAATGGATTTTCGCCCATACTTTCTGTGGCATCTTTAATAAAATCGAATTCTAAAAGCTCCTCATTGGTTCGGAGATTGAATCCGATTGTCAGGGATGCTGTAAAATAGAATCTTCTGTCCTGTTCAAAAACCGTATTGTTAAATGATATTTGGAAAGGACGAATTACTTTCATCAAAACCAATATTTTGTTGCATCAGTATCAAATAAAGTGATTTCTATGAAAGCATATCCCATCTTGTTTGAAGATCTCTCCGCTCTTTCGACTGTATAGCTGATGGGATATCGGCATCATTACTATGTATATATCACCAACACTTATCTATAGTTCTACAACGATAAAGATTATAAATTAAACATTTGTCCGATATAAGAAGTTAAATTTCTCTGATAGATCTCGCCTTTTGCATTCAAAAGGGTCACACCATTATCTATAATTTTCGTAGTTAAAGTTTTAAGTACTAATTGTCGATTATCAGCAGCTATTGCAGCATCTTTTTGCGCTCTAAAGCCCATAAACTCTCCATCCCATTTCATTGTTGCCAGATTGTAGGTCATCTCGCCTCCCACATGACCCTTCAAAGTCCATGCAACGCTGGCTCCAATATCTATATTTCCTTTTATGCCAGCGCTGACTGATATATCGCTTGATGCTGAAGCACTAGCAGATATGTCTAATTTTGCACCTGCACTGATCGATAAAGATGTTTTCAAGTTTTCAAGGCTCAATGAAATACTAAGCGTCGGTAAGAATTTCGGAAGCTGAAGTTCAAAAGAGAAGTAACCTCTGTTTTTATACTCATAGGAAAGAAATTCTCCGGTAATGGGATCCCAATGCTGTTCCCAGTGCTGTCCGCCGCCACTTTTTTCCCAAGAGGTTTTTATTCCAATGCCGCTGATCATCGTCTCTTCATGGGTGCCGCCATAGGTATACTCGTATGTGTTGCCTCTGCTGTGCTCCTCTTGATCTCCAATACGGATATCGATGGATTGGCCTTCCATAAAATCATATGTATTGCCGAATTGTTTAGTGACCCATGTGTTGTCTGTAGTCAGATTTTCTGTATTTTTCTCATCATCAGGAAGTGTCTTCGTAACTTTAGCTTCATCCGTTTTTATCTCCCCAGCATTCGGACCCCCCTCTTCAAATACATCACCCACATTTCTTTTTTTGGGTGACTCGGATAAGCCCATCTGCAATCCAAGCGTCAGAGCGCCGGCAATTATACCGATAGGGCCTGATGCAACGGCTGCAGCACCCTTCATAATGCCGGCGGCAATCTTTCCGCCTTCGTTACCCAATTTGTCGTCTCCGGGCCATTGAATCTGATGATTTGCGTTCAGTTCAGCCTGCTGGTCAATATGGGCTTCTTCATAACTATTTCCAAGGTTGTAGTTCCAATACCCTCCGAAATCATATATATTGCCTTTCTGGCCGGTGATGGTATCATATTCAGATAGAGAAACCCGGGCATTATTGATAATCGCATTCCATTTTTCATCATCATTGGCCCCGGCCGGGGTTTGGCCGTAATAGGTTTTCACCCCATTCGGATTATACCCTCGTTCCGCTCCCACAAGATCTTCCATCAAAGCCTTCGGATTGCTGCTGTCATTCAGATACCCATCCTCTTTCCAATGGTTCACCGTAAAAGAGTTGCCAAAGGTAAATTCTTTGTTTTTGGGATGATGGAACGAATACTGATTTCCTTTTGTATAGGTATAGTGTTCTCCGAGAGACCGCAAAATGATATAGTCGCCCCGGATTTCGCTCTTCTCCTGTTCATCGAACTGCGGATTCAATTCAACATTTTGATCATTCTCCTTATCGATATTCCCCCATTCCGGATCTCTTTTGTGGAAAGGATGGATCTCTTTTATCATTTCGGCTGTAAATACATCGGACTGTCCATCCATATCGGAACCGGTGATCGCATCCTCATCACCGATTGCGACATCTCCTAGAAACGCCGTAGCCGTTGCACCGGAACCAGAACTGCCTTCATCAGGTTCGAAGGAAACGGTTGGAGCAGTCGTATATCCGCTGCCGCCGCTATCCACCCGAACCGCCACGATTTCGCCGATTCCCAATTCGCTCTCTGCGTTTGCCTGTTCGGTTTGCGGTGCATCAATCGTGACTGTCGGGCTATCTGTATAGTCGCTGCCGCCATTCGTGACCTCAATGGCAACGACTTCACCATATGCGACTTCAGCCGACGCCGCTGCCCCTGAGCCGCTAGCGCCAGAAATGGATATGGCAGGCACCTCACCATATCCGCCGCCATTATTGGTGATCATGATCCTGACAACCTGGTCAGCAGGGCTGACGGATGCCTCGGCCGTTGCACCGGAACCGCTGCCCCCGCCGGAAAAGGATACACTGGGAGGACTGGTATAGCCTATGCCACCATTGAACATATGTATTCCCAGGATCTGGCCGGCAGGACTGATGGATGCCTCAGCCATTGCACCGGAACCGCCGCCGCCAGAGAAAGAAACTGAGGGAGCGCTGGTATAGCCGCTGCCGGCATTGGTCACTTGGATCTCTGTCACTTCTCCCGTACCCAGTTCCGCGAAGGCTGTTGCCGTTATCGGTGACGGAGGATCAATCTCCACTGTTGGAGCGCTGGTATATCCGCTGCCGCAACTGGTCACTCGAATGGCAACCACCTCGCCGGAAGCGATTTCTGCAACAGCTTCTGCCCCTGGGCCATTGTCACCATCGGCAGTTGTCACTGTAACTTCCGGTGCGCCGGCATATCCGCTGCCGGGCTCCTTGACGGATATCTCGGCGACCTGGTCAGCAGCGGAATCTACAATTGCCGTCGCGGTTGCTCCACTCCCGCCGCCCCCTTCGAGGGTGACTGTCACATTTGCGGTATAGCCGCTGCCGCCCTCATCCACACGAATCCATTCAACGCTGCTTCCCATCTCATGGCCGACAACTGCCTTTTTGTATTCCGGCTCCGTTGCCAGGGTCACCTGATACCCTCCGCCGATCTCCGAGCGGTAAATCCCCTGGGTCAACATGACAATGCCTCGTCCCTCATGATTCGGAGCCCCTAAATGCAGATAAGAATTGGCTTCCGGGGAGAACATCTTGATCCGTTTGCTCTCTTCTGTATCCTCCATATCGATCAAGTTTCCCGCACTCGTCCGAATCACATTGTTCGTCTGATTCTTCCCGGTCACCACATTGGGACTTGCGGGATTCGCGATCGCGCTGCTGATCACGGGTCGGTCCGGATCTCCATCGATAAAAGAAAGAAGCACCTCGGTCTTCTGCCGCAGGGGAAAGTGCATCCCCTCGTTGGGCCCGGCATGGGGCTCGGCCTTCCGGAACCAGTAAGACGCCTTGCCCTGGCCGTGACTATTCTCCCGGTCAAAGGGCAGCCGTATCTTATACCGCCCCTGGTCATCCAGCTCCGCATACTTCCCGGAGGCCTCCCCATCGACCACCGCGTTGATCTGGCCGTGGAACCGGGGCTTTTCGGTCCTCCGCTCAGGCCGGAACTGCACAGTTGACGGAATCGCAGTAAAGGAATTGTGATAGGCCGACATGGGCTCGCCCTCCCCTCGGTCCGCGAGATAGCTGGGCGCGGCTCCCTCGTGCCGGATCTCGGTCACCAGGTATTCCCGATTGAAGGTCTCCCGATAGTGGCCCTGCATGGTGAAGAGATGGCCGGGCACAAGGCGGCTCACCATGCTTTCGCCGAAATACCGCTCCTTGTTCGTATAGATCTCTTGTGCGCGAATCCCGGCCAGACGATGTCCCTCCTCCGGGGTGTCAAAGTTGTCGCCATATCGGAAGACCTCGCCGATCCCATTCGGGTCCACCTCGGCCTTTCCGGTGACATCCAGACTCGGCTTCTCATAATTATAGTCTTTGAGAATCACCGTTATCGGCATCCGCTTCTGCCGGCAGACCAGGGCATGGATGTTGTTGACGGCTTCATCGATATCCAGACCCGCAACCGGGGAGTAGTTGACATCGGGATTTTCCACAGGAGAATGCCCCTGCCGCAGATCGCAGAAGACGATCCGTTCCCGGTCATCTCCCTGTTCGAAGTAATAGTAGATCCCCTCGTGCTCCATGAGCCGGGAGATGTAGTTGAGGTGGGTTTCGTTCCACTGGCAGCGGTAGGGGTGCTTCGGATAGGTGCTGTTCAGTGTCATCCGATAGTCGATATCCTTGTTCAACCCGCACTCTTTCAGGATGAACCCGAGAATCTCCGGCACATCGGTTCCGGGTTTGTCAGCCTGATCGTTGAGATAGATTTCATTTGCCTGGTAGAGGGAGAGCTGCCAGAGCTTCGGCACCAGAACGGCCCGGTAGAAGGTGAATTTATCCACCTGATGGAGCTGTTCGAAATCGGAGAGAACGCCGTGGACGGGCCGCTCGTATCCGCCGATCCGCATCCGGAGGGTGCAGGGGGCGGAGAGCATGGCGTCCATGTCGATGTCGGGGCTTTCGGACTTGAGGTTGATGGTGAATTCATAAAGGCGGGAGATCGCTTCAAAGCCCTTGAAATCAATGACCGAAAGTGACTGCCCCGATTCCAGTCCCTGACAGGTGAATTCATAAATGATCCGATCCGGCATATCTCCTCCTGATGTTCAAAAGCGGTCTGTTCGACGTAAGATTTCAAAACAAAGGAGCGCTCTCATGATGCTTACCGCGATGTCTTGAGCCGAAGCGCATGAGCCGCATCCAGCGCCGCAATCCGCCCCAGAATCCCGGCCGCGTCAACCATCTTCAACACACCAGCCGCGGCCCCCTCCCAGACCGCAGAGAGTCCGGCCAGCGCCAGCTCCGTGTCCCAGATCTCCAGCCGGTGCGCCTCGATCTCGGCCATGATCCGCTCCAGATGGGAGGTCGCCAGCTCCGGCTGCCCGTATTCGAGGAGCAGATCGGCCAGGGAGATCCGCCAGACCAGTTCCGCCTCCTTTGAAGCCGCGCTTCGGATTCCCCCCTGAAAATAGACCAGGGCATCCGACAGCCGGTTCCCTTCCGCGAGCGCTCTCCCCTTTTCCACAGCTCGGTTCACCCAAGCCGCATCCGGGGAGACCTGCCTTGCCGGCGCGGAAAAACCGGCCCCGGCCCCATCTGAAAGACTTCCCCCTAGGGAATCGAGCCACTTCCGGGTCTCTTCATCGGCAAAAGGAGTTCCGTCGGCAAAGGCCATCTTCTCCAGGCCCCAAAGCCGCCCCATAAAGGAAAGGGTCTCCTCCTGCACGGCCTTTTGCGCATTTTCAAAACCCTTTTCCCCGTTTAGACGGGAGAGGGCTTCATGGGAAAACCGATTGAGATCGAGCCAGAAGACGAATCGGTGGAGTTCGGCCTCGGCCCCCCGGAGCAGCCCGGACCAGTTGCCGCTCTCCCGCAGCTCCCGAAGTCGGCCTGCCGTGCCGGTCTGGGGCGGGGGGATCTGGCTTCTGCCGTTGGACTGCCGGGGGGGTACGGTGATCAGAGCCCAGGCCGAGATCCGGTTGGTTCGATAGGCCGCGGGGTTTTCAGGCTCCGCCTGCTGGAGGGCCATCGCGGTCTGGTGCAGTTGCCGGTAAGCGGCCTCGATCCCCTTTCGGGCCTCCTTCGCTTCATTGGAGAGCGGGGCCGGGATCTTTGGCGCGGACTTCCCTTCCGGCCCATTCGTGGTTTCCGGGCGCGGGGGAGGAGCCGTCGGGGCATTGGTTTCCTCTTTCTTCGGCCCTTTATCTTCCCGCGCGCTCTGTTCCGGCGGCGCCTCTTCAGGGGCAGTGTCCGGTTTCTCAGATTCCGGGGACTTTGACCGCGGCCCGGATGCGGTTTCCAAGGACGCGCTTTCCAAGGGCGCGGCTTTCCCGGCCTCCGGCTTTTGGCCGTTTTCCGGGGGCGGGGCCCCCTCTTCCGAGAGCGGCAGAGACTTCAATGTCCGCAGCAGCAGCTTCAGCGGCGGCGGCTCCTCCAGCTTCTCCGCCAGCAGATCCTCGATCCGGTTCAACCTCTCCAGCAGCGCATCCCGATCCACCTTGGAAATCCCGGGCAGAATGTGTTTGAGGGCCGCGTCCGACCGCTCTGCCCACCATTCCACCGCGCTGCTCCGGCCCCGCTTCCTCGCAGGAAAGAGATCATCCCAGAAATTTGTGAGCAGATCCTCGTAGATCGTCAGCCCGATCTTCACCCCCTCGGCCTTCCGGGTATGGATCAGCGCGACCGCGAGATAACTCGCGGCCTGCAGGTCTTTGGACTTGGTTTCAAGGATGGACGCGGCCAGCTCCGCCACCCTCTCCCAGTCCACGATTCCCGGGGGGGTGGAGAGTTTGCCGATCTCAGTCTGAAGATCCTGGAACCCGGAATCATACCGGGCATCGGCTCCGGTAGGCCGTTCGTTGCTGATGGGGGTATTGCCGAGGGCGGTAAAATCCAAGTTGGTTACGCTCCTGAAATTATACGTTTGGCGCTTTTGTCTTGATAAAGAATCGGCCATTTTTTGTCAAGCGGTAAATGGCGCTTTCCATTTATCTATTGACAAGACTCATGCTCCTGTAGGAAAAGAGATAGAACCGCTCGGGCGGATAAGACCGAAGCAATAAAAGGGAGATGAATTCCATGCCGATGCCCGGCTTTATGACCCTTTGGGGGGAACGACAGGGAGAGATCCGGGGCTCCTGCGATCTCGAGGGGCTGGAAGGGGCCATCGAGATCTATGCATTCGAGCACGCAGTGGAGATGCCCAGAAGCAAAGAGACCGGGCTGCCCATCGGCCGGCGGGTCCACACCGACATCGTCATCAACAAGGAGATCGACCGGAGCACACCCAAACTCTACAAGCTCCTCTGCGACGGGGAGAAGCTGACCAAGGTGGTCTTCTCCTGGTACTTTCCCGCTCCCAGTACCTGGGGCCGGGAGAAATTCTATACGATCCAACTGGCCAATGCCATCGTCACTCGGATCCGGCCAATCTCCCCCCACCGGCTCCATCCGGACAATGCCGATTACAAGTTCATGGAAGACGTCTCCTTTGCCTACGAGCGGATCACCTGGACCTGGGAGGTGGACGGTGTGGAGCACGAGGAATCTTGGATCGCGCCCGAAGAGCGGTAGGTAAAAGGAGAGGAGGAGCGACAGCCTGTGGGAATCGAACGGCTTCTGGAACGGCTTATCAACCGGCACAGGGCGCAAAACAATGATCTTACCCAGGCCCCGGCCCAAACCGATGAGCAGCGGCTGGTCCGCTCGGTGACGGATCATCTCCTGCGGATTCTCAATACCCGGCAGGGGACCGCGCCCGCGGACCCGGCATTCGGGATTCCGGATCTTTCGGATCTTCCCGGGGAGTTCGCCTCTCCCGAAACAGAGCGGATCCGACAGATCATCGCAAAGGCTGTGGAGCGGTACGAGCCCCGGATCAAGGAGGTGAAGGTCTCCTTTGAAGGCAGCACCGAGGCCGATCTCGCGCTCCGGTTCTCCCTTTCCGGGATCATTGTCCACGAGGAACGAAGGATTCCTCTTCGACTGCTGACCCGGATGATGGCCGACAGCCAGTTCGAGATCGGCCCCGAGATCAATGAATAGATAAAGGACCCAATACCTTTCATGCCCGTATTCAGCGAATACTATCGGCGGGAGCTGCGCCGGCTCAAGGATCTGGGCCGGGAATTCTCTCAGGAGCACCCGATCCTGGCCCCTCTCTTGAGCGGCCCCTCGGCCGATGCCGATGTGGAGCGGCTTCTGGAGGGGGTGGCCTTTCTGACCGCGGGCATCCGCCGCAAGCTCGACGACGAACTGCCCGAGATCCTCCACACCCTGATGCAGATGATCTGCCCCCATTATCTGCGGCCCGTGCCTTCGGCAACCATTATCGCATTTGCGCCCAAGGATAACCTCAACGAACGGTTTACGGTTCCGGCAAGCACCCACATCGACTCGGTTCCGGTCAATGACACGGTCTGCCGGTTCCGCACCTGCCGGGCAGTTGAAGTGAGCCCCCTGCAGTTGAAGGGGGCCGCGCTGGCAGAGCGGAGCCTTCGGGGCCACCAGGTGGATCTGCTGGAGATCCGGCTCGACTTCTCCTTTATCGCCATGACCCTGGGGGAATGGGATGCCGAAAGGCTCCGGCTGCACATCGCGGGGGATTACGAGGAGACGGCCGACCTCTATCTGCTGCTGACCCGCTACCTCAAAGAGATCCGGATCGAGGCGCCGGGCGCGGCCTATACCCCTCCGCCAGAATCCCTTTCCCCGGCCGGCTTCGATCCGGATGCCGCACTCCTTCCCTACCCCACAAACGTCTTCCCCAGCTTCCGGCTGATCCAGGAGTATTTTCTCTTTCCAGAGAAATTCATGTTTTTCGATCTGGATCTCTCCCAATGGAAGAACCGGGGGAGCGGAACCGCTTTCAGCGTCACCTTTGTCTGCAACCTCCCCCCCTTTGAAGTGCCCAAGGTAAATACGGACCGGTTCGTCCTCTTTGCCACCCCTGCGGTCAATCTCTTTACCCGGGATGCTGAGCCGGTGCTAATCGAACACCAGGAGAGCGAGGTTCCGATCCGGCCCGGGGGAATGGCCCCCGGAACCTTTCAGGTCTTTTCGGTGGATGGTGTGTCAGGATTCGTCAGCGGCACTGCGGAGAAGCGTTACTTTCTCCCTTTTACCGGCTTCAACCCGCAGCGGGACGCGTCTCCGGTTTACCAGACCGTATTCCGACCCTCCACACGGGACGGTCAGATCGACGTGCTCCTGTCGGTGGCCTATCCCGAGTCCGAGCCCCTGCCGGTCGCCGAGACCATCTCGGTTGCGCTCACCTGCACCAACGACACGCTTCCCGATCTTCTCCAGCGGGGGGACATCTCCCGGCCCACCAGCGACACGCCGGAGCTGGTGACGTATAAAAACATCACGCCGCCCACCGCGAGCCAGCGGCCTCCGATCGAAGGGGACCTGCTCTGGTATCTGTTGGCCCATCTCTCCCTCAACTACCTCTCCATCGCCAGCACCGAAAGTTTGAAGACCCTGCTCACCTTCTATCTCATCCCCGGGGGCCGGGACAAGCCCCGGGAGATCGCCAACCGCAAAAGGATCGACGGCATCGACGCGGTGACGGTCTCCCCCCAGGAGCGCCTCTTTGGCGGCGCGATCTACCGGGGCCAGTCGATTTTCATCAAGACCCGCTCGGACCACTTCTCCGGCATCGGCGACATGGCGCTGCTCGGTTCCATCCTCGACCGCTTTCTGGGGACCTGTGCGAGCATCAACACCTATACGGTACTGACCCTTGAAGACGTGCTTACAGGAGAGCGTATCCCATGGCTGCCGAGACTGGGGACCCGTCCCCTGATCTGAAATCGGATCTGAAACCGAACATGGAACCGGACCTGGAACCAGCACTGAAGGAACGGCTGGAGAAATATCCCGAGGCCTTCTCCTTTTTCCAGACCATCCGGCTGCTGAAAAGAGGCGTCCGGGAGGGCGGAATCGCGGCAGGTGCGCTTCGGATAAGGCCCGACCTCTTTCTCGACTATCCCAGCGCGGAGGTCTCCCGGATCGAATCCCGCCCCGAAAAAGGGATCGAGACGATCCTGACCACCTTCATGGGGCTATACGGGATCTCCTCTCCGCTGCCGGCCTTCTACACCGAAGATCTCATGGCCGCGGAGCTGGAGGATCAGACCACCGCGAGGGCTCTGCTCGACATCATCCACCAGCGCCTCTACGAGATCTTCTTTGCGGTCCAGGGGAAGTACCGGCCCCTCTACGGGATGGTGGAGGCCGGATCGGGAAATTATCCCGACATCCTCTTCAGCCTGCTGGGGCTGCGGGATGAGACCCTGTGGTCACAGGCCCCGGACCCTTACGGGCTGCTGCGGTACATCGGCCTCTTTGCCGGGGACCGGCGCTCTGCGCTGGGGCTGGAGACCCTGCTGCTGGACGCCTTTCCCGGAATCGACGTCGATGTGGCGCAGTGCGTGGAACACCGGGTGGCAATCCCGCCGGATCAGCGCCTTTTTCTGGGGGGCGGGGCCGCAGGAGGGCTGGGGGTCGATGCGGTGCTGGGCCAGGAGGTGGAGGATCGGACCGGAAAGATCGCGGTCACCCTGGGGCCATTGACCCGGGATCGTTTTTACGAAATGATCGATGAGGGGCGGCAGTGGGCCGCGCTGATCTTCCTGATCCGCTTCTACCTGATGGTTCCTCTGGAATGCGATCTCACTTTTGTTCTGGCGCCGAATGAAGCCCACACTGTTACGCTGGGGGACCCGAACTGGTCCCAACTGGGCCGGAATGCATGGACATTCAGCGGCGCCCATGACCGGGAAGTGAGGTCGGTGATGCATCTGCACCTCTCCTATCGGCCGTTGTGATGCCGGTATTTACGACATCTGCTCCTGCGCGGACGGCCATTTGCCAACCCGAAAGGAGGTTTTGATGGAATCGAAAGATATGCGCATTTCCGCTATCCTGCTGATATTTGCCGTTGTCTGTATTCCGCTTTCCGCAGAGGGTGCGGAGGTGACAGTGTTCGTAAACGGCGGCACCGGGGCAGATTCCTTTTTTGTCTATGATAAGGATGGGGATAAAGTGGCGGATGCACCAGTCGGAGATGAAGATGGCGCGACGGTCAACTTGGAAAATGGAGAGAGTGAAACAGACAGCCAGGGAGAGTATACCCTTTATGGCCCGTATGAGATCAAGCTGAACAATGTGAGCTATGAGATTCAATGTTACGACCGGGACGGCGATATTTCCTACCAGCTACAATCCCCTGGTGCCACAAGTTGGGGAAGCGTAACATCCGGAGATGAAGTGACACTAACTGCGGGCACAGTCATTGTGCTCGGGTTCGGCATCGACACCTATTATCTCTATGACACCGAAGACAAGAAAATTGCCGATTCCAAGACCAACGAGTTTATCGATATGTTCTCCGGCATCTATACCGTCAAGCTGAACAAAACCGCCAAAACAAATTTTTATTTATCGTCCAGCAAAACCTTCTATGCCGGGGCCGTTATAGTGACCGGAACCGGCGATAACAGCTATTTCCTCTATGATGCTACAGGCGATGAGCAGCTCGGCAGCAAGAAGACCAATGAATTCATTGAGGTGTTTCCGGACGACTACAAGGTTCAACTCAACGATACCTGGTACGGCACTTCACCCGAAGGAGATCCGATCACCGTCGGATCATTGCAACTCAATCTCCTCGATGCGGGCTATGTAACCGTTACCAAAAACGGCAACAACTCCTTTACCCTGAATGACAAGGACGGAAATGAACTGGCATCTGCCAAGACCAGAGAGAATATCGAAGTCTTTGACGGAACCTATACCGCCCTCCTTCATACGGTGGAAAAAAGTGCCGTGGTCTCAGGCGGGGGAAAAAAGGAGATTCCTGCCGGGTGGCTTACGGTAAAGGGAAACGAGAACAGCAAATATCAGATATATGTGGGCAGCAGCACCGAAGGGGATGCGGCCGTGTCCGCGGATACGGGCGCATCTATGGATCTTTTCCCCGGACTATATACGGTCTTTCTCAATGGGATCAGCAAAGCCGTCAATATTCCATCAGAAGAGGAGTATCTTCTCGAGTCCGGAACCCTCGCGGTAAATGGCAAGGGCTATGAGAATGACTACTTTGTCTATTATGGAGAGGATCAACTGACAACCGCCAAGACCGATGCCGCGGTGGACTTCTTCCCCCTGACCTACCGGGTGCTGCTCAACGGAACCGAGGCATCGGCTTCCATAACCGCCAACAACACAAAGACTTTGACAGCCGGAAGCCTCGTGGTATCCGGAACCGGCGACACCACCTATTATGTCAGCAACGCCGCGGGGGATCAACTGGCATCGGCCGACACCAACGAAGCCAAAGAATTCTTCTCTGGAACCTATACGGTAAAGCTCAACAACATAAGCCAGTCGGCCACCGTTACGGCGGGAGCCGAGACGACCATCGAGGCCGGAACGATTACCGTTGCCGGTTCCGGCGATACCGATTTCTACGTCTATGATAGCTCGGATGCCTTCATTCAGACGGCAAAGACGGGCGTGGATGTGGAACTTCTCAAGGGAAACTACAAGATTAAGCTGAACGGCACGACCGCCAACGTCCCACTGGCGGCAGGAGAGAACCGAACCGTGAACACAGGAACCCTGACCGTCTCGGGAACCGGGGCGAGTCAGTTCTACGTATTCGACACTTCGGGAAAACAGTTGTCCAGGCTCGACACCGGCACATCCACGAGCTTTTTTCCGGGTACTTATACGGTAAAGCTCAACAAGGTGGAGAAGAGCGCAACGGTTTCGGAAAACGGTGCGGCCGAGCTGAAATCCGCGACCCTCACGGTCATCGGCAGCGGCAGTGATACCTGGTATGTCTATGATGCGGACCGAAACCAACTGGCCTTTGCCTCCACCAACGAGGAGATCGACCTCTTCTCCGGAACCTATACGGTCGAGCTGAACGGCACCGAAAGGAGCGTCACCCTAAAAGCCGGAGACGACATTCAGGGCAGAAGCGCCCGAATGATCCTGAAAAATGCGGATAATGACGCCCTGGAAGTGGATCTCTCTACCGCGCTGTACGCACTCCGGGTCTGCTCGGGGCTAACCCCGGAGCACCAGCCTTCCGCGGACATGGATGCCAGCCGCGTTATCGATATGAAGGATGCCATCGCGGCCCTTCAAATCATTGCGGACCTGCGTCCGTCAAAAACGGTTCTGATCGCCGGATCGGTGGTGGTGGAAGGAGAAGGGATCGACCACTATTATCTGCTGGATGCGGACGGAAATGAACTATTCTTATCTTACACCGGCGTGGAAAAGGAGCTTTTTAGCGGGAATTATCAGGCCCGATTGAACGGGATCATCAGGGCGGCGGAAGTCAAAGCCGGGGAGCCCACCACCTTTGAAACCGGAAGGCTGACGGTCCCCGGAAACGGAGACGAAGTCTATTCCATCTGGGATCAGGATTCAGCAACCCTGCGGGGATATATCCCGACAGGAGAGGCAGTGGAACTCTTCCCCGAAACCGACGACATCGCCCCCTATCCCTATACCGTGAAATACGGAGGCGATACGGAATCGGCAGAAGTGACAGCCGGAGAGTTGACGGAAGTCACATTCCCGTAATTTCGTTTGATTTTTCCCAAAAGGGCGGCTATTCTGATGGCCGGAAAAATTATGGATATCGATTGAGATCCGGAGGCGACGTATGCGCAAATCAGCAATCGGCTTTATGCTTTTCCTTCTTGTCCTGGCCGGCTGTTCCCATGTTCCCCAGCCGACCACCTACCCCTCCTCCCGCCAGCAGAAGATGCAGGCCGGACACCACTGGGATGTGCTGGCCGAGGATATGGCCGGACAAGTGGCCGCTTTCATCAAAAGCCCCAGGACTCAGTTGATCGACAGCTACGGCATCTATGTGGAACCTCAAAAAGGGGTCTTTGGCAGGGCATTCACCCGGATGCTCATCGGGAACCTGGTCAAAGAGGGGATTCCGGTGACGCTTCAGCAAGAGGCTGCTACCCCGGTACTCCGTTTTGATACGCAACTGATCAAGCACAAGGCGAATCGGGTGAAGTGGCCTCCGCCCGGTACTTTGACAGCCCTTGCCACAGGCATCTATGTCCTGCGCCACATCACCTGGGACACCCTGGCGGCTTTAAGCGTTCCCATTGTGGCCGGCGGGGAGCTTCTCATCGGCAGTTCCGCAGAACTCTCCCACCACGAGGTGCTCATCACCACCATGCTCATCAAGAAGGATGAGTATCTGCTCTATAACAACGATCTCTATTACCTGAACGACCTCGACTGGTGGCACTATCCCACCGAGGATATCCCCGAGCCCGAGGATGTGGCCGAAGTCCGGTACCCGACGGTCAAGACGTTCGAGGTGAAGGGGGGGCACTTTTAAAACTTGACGGACTTCGGGGGCCGCCTTATTCGTAAGAGATATCCCGGCATTGCCGGGATATCGTAAATCGAAGCAAAGTAAGGATGCCCCTCATCAAAAAATTCCGCATAGTTCCCCTTTTTCTTTCCTATTGAAAGCCGAAGAGCCGATCGATCTCATTCAGCAGTTTCGGATAGAGCCCCTTCCCCATTAAATACCAGCGGGTGAGAAATCCCTTGTCCACAGCCCCGGTCTCTATGGCCAGCTTCCGGAGGTGACGGACCAGTTCATGCCCCCGCACCCGCTGGCTGCAGGTATCGGTGCATCGCTGACATTCCAGACAAAGCCAGATGGAGGGGGAGGTCAAAAGGCTTTCTCCCATGCCGAGGTTGGCCATCCGGATGATGGCCAGCGGGTCGAAGATTTCGCTGCCGCCGAATGCAGGACAGGCATTGGAACACTCTTTGCAAGTGAAGCAGGAGAACCCGTCCGCGTTTCGGGATGCGCTTCTGGAAGGCTGTACAGAGAATGCGGCCGATCCGATGCGGATCGCGGGAAGCGACTTATCCACACGCTTTTCCATCCATTCGCGCCACAGGCTGTCAGCGAGATCCGGAGTGGCATCCTTTTTCATACAGGCTTTGGCCGCATGCCACCGCACCCGCTGGAACCGATACAACAGCATCCGATAATCATCGAGGGTCTTCTGTGAGACCCTGCCAGAGGCGACCCAACGGCTGCGGGCATAGCCGATGATCGCGGCGGGCTTCACCTGCATGGGACAGACCTGGCTGCATCGGTTGCAGGTGAGACAGTACCAGATCTGGGGAAGATCGAGCATCTCATCGAGAAGCCCGAGGTTGGCCAGCCGGACGAACTTGAGGGGCTGAAGACGGCTGGTGGCAAGATTGACAGGACATTCGTTGAGGCAGGAGCGGCAGGTCCAGCACATGTGGCTGTCAGCCCCAACCGCACTCTGGATGACCCGGCGTACCTTTGGATTGAAAACCAATGGTTCCGACATGACGCACCTCCCATCCATAAAAAGATTACAGAAAGGTCACGGTCTTGGGTCGGTTCAAGATTGAGATCGGACAGCTACAGGAGGAGCAGCAGCAGAACCCGCACAACCGTAAATGGAAAAGATAGGATCGGAGCAGAATCATTGATCCTTAATTATATGCTGCTATCACAGGTAAAAAAAATTGTAAAGCGATAAAAAAGGAGGCCGGGGAAAAGATCATGCCCGGTCCAAAAACCTCTGATACGCACACATCTCGGCCAATGTCTTGACCACACGCTCCGGGGTGGGATAGAAGACGCCCTTGAAGCGGCTGCCTTGGACCCGATACAGAGTCTGATCCTCGTCTCCGTCTAAAATGCTGACGCCCAAGATCGGTTTTTGATAGGTCTCCATCAGCCGGACGATGTGCTCCACATACCGCTTTTCAAAGTCTAAGATCGCATCGGTGATGGTCTGTAGAAAAGTGTCGGAATAGGTGGGATCGGAGCCGCGCACCGATTCAAGATATCTGCCCAGCAGGTTGCGCCGGCCCATGATGCCGAGGTTGATCACCGCATCGCACCCGTCCCACTGAAGAAGGGCCTCCAGAATCAGCATGGGCAGCTTGTCATCATGTTCGCCCACGATGTCGATGGGGTTGGTTCGGCTCCAGTATGGGGGGAGATGGGCATCGAGACGGGAGACGATCTCGGGCGCAAGTTCCGGGATGGAAAGGCCGAACTCCTCGCAGAGGTCCGAGGTGACAACGCCCCAGCCCCCGCCGAGAGTAAGGATCGCGACGCGATTTCCCCGGGGCATGGGCAGGGAGGAGAATGCAGCAGAGAGATCGAGCAGGTCCATCGGGTACTGTGCGGTTACGATGCCGGCCTGGCGGCAGACCGCTTCGAAGACCTTCTGGTCCGAACTCATCGCGCCGGTATGGGTGGCCGCGGCCCGCGCTCCGGCCGAAGTTCTTCCGCCCTTTAAAAGGACTATCGGCTTTTTCTTACTGATTCTTTTCGCAGCCTCATAGAAGCGCCGGCCGTTTTTCACGCTCTCCACATAGAGCATCACGATCCGGGATTTTTCATCGGCCTCGAATCCGTCCAGATAGTCCTCGATGGTGATCATGGCCTCGTTGCCGGAGCCGGAGAAGACGCGAATGCCGATGCCCTGCTGTTCGGCAAAGCCCAGCAGTTGCGTACCCATGTTGCCGGACTGGGCCACCACTGCGGTAGAGCCGGGCCGGGGCCAGACGTGGCTGCCGGTGCAGTAGAGGTTGATGTGAGGATTGCAGATCCCCATGGTGTTGGGGCCTAAAACCAGGATGCCGGCATCTTTGGCCGCGGCCATCAGCTTCTGCTCCAGCTCCCGGCCGGCCTCCCCGGTCTCGCCGAAGCCGGAGGTGATCAGCACCATGTTTTTGATCCCCTTCTCCTGAAACTGCGGGAGAAGATCCATCACCCCCTCCGCGGGGATCGTCACCACCGCAAGATCCACAGGGCCGGGGATGTCACAGACATTCTTGAAGACCTCTCTTTCCGCGATGGTTCCGCCCTTGGGATTGACGAAATAGATCCCTCCCTCATATCCGCCCTTGATGGTGGTGGTGATCAGAATATGGCCCCATTTGCCCAATTGCGCGGATGCTCCCACAAAAGCCACGGAGCGGGGATGAAAGAGCTTTCCCAGGGCCTGGGGATCGACAGGCTCGGTAAAGCTTTTCTCCTCTCCTTTTTGAGAAAGCGCGATAAGGGCATCCACTGCCGTAACAGAGCCGTCTGGAGATACGATCAGTGGGTTGATGTCGATCTCCGCGATCCGAGGATGGTCCACCGCGATTCTGGAGAGGGCCGTCAATGTCCGAATCAGGTTATCCCGGTCTGCAGCTCCCTCCCCCCGAAAGGGGCCCAAAAGATCTGCACCGCGGATTTCCGTGAGCATTTCGGCCGCATCGGTCTCCCCAAGAGGGGTTAACCGGAACGCGACATCGGAAAGGGCTTCGGTGAATATGCCGCCGAGGCCGAACATCACCACAGGGCCGAAGAGCGGGTCCCGGAAGAGGCCTGCTACAAACTCCCGGTTTCCCCGGATCTGGGGCTGCACCAGAAAGCCCTCCAGCTCCTCTCCTGCAGCCTTTTCCATCTCGGCTGCGGCCGATGCGACCGCGCCTTCATCCTCAAGGTTGAGGCGGACAAGCCCCTTTTCCGTCTTATGTGCAGGCCCTACTCCTTTCAGTACAACCGGAAAACCGATTTTCCGGGCCTCTTCCACAGCAGCCTCTGCATCGGGGGCCGGGGTTTCAGAGACCACAGGAATCCCATAGGCGTTCAAAATCTGCTTTGACGGGTGTTCCAAAAGCGAATGACGCCCCGATGAGAGGGCCCCTTCAATGATCGATTCAATCTCCACATCGGGCTCCTTGGGCTATTTGAGAAACGCTGCCGCGTTTTTCTGCATGGTTTGGAAATCCTCTTCTGCAAGTCCTGCGCCAAGCACAACCCGCAGGGCTTGTGCTCCGTCGATGAGATCCCCGGGTCCGTGCGCGTCCGTATTGATCAGCATCGACGCACCGATCTTCTTTGCCAGCCGGGCCACATGGCCGTTGGCCAGACAGTGACCCTTCCGGGCAGTGATTTCCAGATAGATCCCTTTCTCCTTTGCCATGGCCACATCGGCTTCGGTGATCAGGCCGGGATGGGCAAGCACATCCACACCCGCGCGGAGGGCCGCATGATTGGTTCCGGGGGCTACGGGCTCCACAAGGGTCTCGCCGTGGACAACGACAATCTCCGCGCCCAAGGCCCGGGCCCTCTCGCTGGTCTCCTCGATGAGGGAGGGGGGGAGATGGGTCAGCTCGATGCCGGGGATCACCCGGATGTTCATGGCTGCGTTGAGATCCCCGGCCAGTGCCACGATTCTGGGAATGATGAAGTCGATGTTGGAGCGGTCCGCGTGGTCGGTGATCGCGATACCGGTAAGTCCCTTGACCTGTGCCCTGCGAACCAGTTCCGAGGGGACCAGCTCTCCGTCGCTGAAAAAGGTGTGCGTGTGCAGATCGATCATGAATTCTATTATACCTTTACCTATACCTTGTATTTCCCGAAATCTTCGGGAGAGAGGTTTTCAAGATACTCGGCCCATTTCCTGCCCTCTTCGCTCTTGTCCTCGGCCTCGCCGGTCTTCTCCATGTCCGTTTTGGAGTGTTCGATCACCTTGTCATCCACGAAGATGGGCGCGCGGAACCGCAACGCGATCGCGATCGCGTCGCTGGGACGGGCATCCATGTCGAAATCTCCCTCCTCTGTAGTGAAGAAGATCCGGGCGAAGTAGGTGTTGGATTTCAGGTCGCAGACCTCCACCCGGTCCACGGACATGCCGATGATTTCCACGAAGTTCTTGAAAAGATCATGGGTCATTGGCCTTTCGAATTCGACGTTCTGGAGGGCCGACGCGATCGCGGTCGCCTCCAGCAGGCCGATCCAGATGGGGATGGCATGTTCGTCGGCCTCGGTCTTTAAAATAATGATCGGAGTGTTGGACGACGGGTCCATGGTCATCCCCGCGATGTTGACTTTATGCAGCATGATGTTTCTCTCCTTTCGTCCCGGGGCCAATGGCCGCCGGATGAAGAGGTACTCCGCTCAGGGAATGGGGGAAGGCGTCTTTGATACGCACGGAAATCATCCGGCCCGAAAAGATCTCCTCTCCGCAGGCTCCTGTATCTCCCTTTACGGTATTTTCAGGATCTTGGCCCCCATAGAAATTGACGATCTTATTGGTGTCTGTTCTTCCGGTCCACTGAATCCCGCGCCCCGATTCCCGGCCCTCATTCTTTCGGGCATAGCCGTCGACCAGCACTTGAACATCTTGTCCCACCAGGGATCGATGGCGCTCGAGAGTCACCCGCTGCTGCAGGTCAAGGACTTCTCCCAGCCGTTCGGCTTTTACGGCCTCATCTATTTTTTCCGAGAAGCGGGCGGCCGGGGCCTGGGGCCGATCCGAATATTTAAAGGCAAACAGGCTGTCGTACCGAACCTGTTGGATGAGTTCCAGGGTCTTTTGAAAATCGGCCCCGGTCTCACCGGGAAAGCCGACGATGAAATCAGAGGAGATCGCGATATCGGGGCAGAGTCCCCGAAGCCGGTCGATCTTTGCCAAATACTCCTTTCGGGTGTATTTCCGGTTCATCCGGGAAAGGATGATATCCGAGCCAGACTGCACCGGCAGATGAATGTGGCGGCAGAGCTTTTCGATCCGGCCGAACGCGCCGATCAGTTCATCGGAAAGGTCCTTGGGATGGGAGGTAGTGAAGCGAATCCGGGATAGTTCTTCGATCTCCGATATCCTCTCCAGCAGTTGGGTGAAGGTGGGAAGCCCCTCCTTTTTGCCGTAGCTGTTGACATTCTGACCCAGCAGCGTCACCTCCCGGACTCCGCCGGCGACAAGTGTCCGGATCTCTTCTGCGATCCGGTCCGGATGGCGGCTCGCCTCACGGCCTCGGACATAGGGAACCACGCAGTAGGTGCAGAAGTTGTCGCACCCCTGCATGATGGTGACGAAGCTGGAGATGCTCTTCTCCGGGGGGTGATGGCCGGTGTCGGACATGGGAAAGGGATTGAAGGCCGCCTCTCCTGCGGAAAGGGCCACATCCACAACAGGGCCTTGGCCGGCTCGGATCTTTTCGATGATCTCCGGAAGCCTGCCGATGGCATGGGTTCCAAAGACCGCATCCACATACGGAGCCCGGGAGAGAATCCGCTTTCCCTCCTGCTGGGCCACGCATCCGCCCACCGCGATGATCAGCTCAGGCCGCTCGTTTTTGAGTTTGACCAGCCGCCCCAAAAAGCTGAAGACCTTCTGTTCGGCCTTGGCCCTTATCGCGCAGGTATTGAGCAGGATCAGATCCGCATCCCCGATCTCCGGGGTCCGCACATATCCGATGGGGGAGAGTCCCCGTTCCATCTGTTCGGCATCATAGACATTCATCTGACAGCCGATGGTATGTATGTAAACTTTCTTCTGTTTTAAATCCATAATCTTTTTATATCAACAAGGCTCTTGCAGATCTTCCAGCCGCACCTCCCCGCGCATCTCCTCGATAATGGCCTCCACATCCGGCTCGCAGCCGGGCGCGATGTGAACCGATATCACTCCCTTGCGGGGATCTACGGTGGACATGGTCCCGATGCCGTCGTAGGATTCGAGGATGAATTTCAGCAGGCAGATGGCTCGGCGATCGATCCGATAATAACGGGTAATCGTTTTCAAATCGGCTCCCATCTCCTGATATTCCAATCTTTACCTACCGTATCATCATATTCAAAGGCTTTTCAACAGAAAAATACCGGAAAAGCCGAAGCATCAAAGGGTATATTTCCATGCCGGCACCGGCCCTTGCAGCAGCCGTTTTCTTCGCTGGGCGCAATGAATGCAGTTGCATCCCCGGGTCAGGGGGTGCTTTCCCTTTTTTTCGGCCAATTCAATCGCGGCGTCGATCTGTTGGAGGATCATCGGCCGGGCATTTCTTGGGGCAGCCGCCTTCTCTTCAGGATCTTTCACAGGAAAAATCTCCCCATTTCCTTGGGCTGTCGAGCCGCATCCCGGATCAGCTTTTCCATCCGCTTTGTCTGGCCGAAACGGTCTGCCATCCGCATCAGCCGCTCTTCTTCAATGGGCTCGAAATCTTCAGGGATCTGTTTGTGGAAAGCGCTTTTCAGCACGCCGAGGATGTCGGCCTCGTCTCTTTGAAGCCGCTCCGGATTATTGGCAATGGCCATCAGCTTGAAGATGATGTAATCGGTCGGCTGAATCACAAAATATCTCCCCATCGTTTCATCAAAGACCCCAACCCGCCGTTCCAGCATCTCCAAGCCTTCCGGAGTACTGACGAACATAAAGTCGATACTCCCCAGCACCCCCATATCCGAATCAAACTGGGCGAACATCTCCGTCTCATGATAGGGGGTATAGCCGAGTTTCATAAGAAGAGTTCGGATCTTCGGATGATACCGCTTCTCCGAGAGGAAATCGAGATCGGCAGTGTATCGCATGAGGCCGTAGGCGGCAAGGGCGTGTGCGCCGATCAGGGCGCAGGGGATTTTTTCCTCCTGAAAGCGGCCCGAGATGCTCTGAAGGATTTTGGACAATTTTTGAGCCATTTTCAATTCCCTGGCGCAATGTGATGGTATTTTGAATTTTGACCCGGAGGATCTTTCATTGGATATGCCGAATGATTCCTGCAGGGAAAAACCGCCTGGATCGCTGATTCCGAGGCCATGTTGAATCCTTTAAACTATAACCGGATTTGGAAATAAAGCAAGAAGAATGGATGAGATTTTGAGAGATGGTACAAGGAGGTCTGTTTGTTGCCTTTTTACTTTCATCATGCTATAGCCCTTTTCGGGGAATATATCGGAAAAATCGAAATGAGTGATGATTTCAATGCGCCTCTGCCTGATGAATTCTGGTTCGGTGAAATGGAAAGGAATCGAATCGCTTTTGATAGTCAAAAGATGGCGCGTGATCCGATATTGCAAGACGAGTCCCAAACGATTCCAGACATCCATTCCAGAATCGTTTAGACTTTTTCGGAATGTTGTTCCATAAAAGTTGAAAAGGCCGGTTGAAATCAAATTGAAAAAACGGTTGAAGCCTTAGGATTTCAAGGGGCTTGAGCAGTTCAAAAACTTCTATCCGGACTGCGGGCCGCGATACCTTGTCAACCTGGAGAGCAATCGGCGCGGAGCAGGCGGCATCAGGTGCCTCTCTCCCTTTGAAGTCAACAGCTTGATATAGATGGCCTCAGGTCCAATGCAGCCTTTGGTGCAACATTGGAAAAACCCATGAATCGGCAGATGGTCGGGATTGCCTATTGTCCAATCAGAGCAGATAAGGTATATGTGTTGGCCATTATGATGGAACAGAACGAAAAAAAATGGGAAATCGCACAGCCCGATGAGAATGCGGTAAAGCATCTCTGCCGGGAGATGGGGTGCCATCCGATCACGGCCGGGGTGCTGGTCAACCGGAAGATCACCTCGATGGAAATAGCCCGGCCATTCATGCGGCCGACCATCAAAGATATCCGGCCTCCCTTTGATATCCGGGATCTCGATGTTGCGGTAAAACGGATTCATCAGGCCCTGACGGCAAAGGAGAAGATCCTGATCTTCGGGGACTACGATGTGGATGGGGTCACGGCAACGGGAATTGTTTATGAGTTTCTGAGGGCCACGGGCGCGGATGTGACGCCCTATATTCCCCATCGCTCCAAAGAGGGGTATGGTCTGCGCCGCCGGCATGTGACCCAGATTGCAGCACCGCTGGGAATTAAGCTGATCATCACCGTTGACTGCGGGACCGGAAGCCATAACGCGGCCCTGGCCGCCAAAAGGGCCGGGATCGACCTGATCATCACAGATCACCATCAGGTCTGCGGAGATCTGCCCCAAGCCCTGGCAGTGGTCAACCCGAAGCGGCCAGACTGTACCTCGGGATTGGATCACCTCGCGGGGGTGGGGGTGGCCTTCTATCTGCTGATCTCTTTGCGGAAATATCTGCGGGAGGCAGATTTCTGGAAAGATGGCATCGAGCCGAATCTGAAGGATTTCTGCGATCTGGTGGCCCTGGGAACCGTGGCCGATGTGGTGCCGCTGATCGCGGAAAACCGGATCTTTTCCAGGGCCGGTCTCGATGTGATCAACAACGGATGCCGGCCCGGGCTGCTCTCTCTGATGCGGGCCAGCGGCATTAAGGGGAAGTGCAGCGGGTCCGGGGATATCGCGTTCCGGCTGGCCCCAAGGATCAACGCTGCCGGCCGCCTCTCCCATGCCAAGGCGGCCCTGGATCTGCTTACATCGACCTGCCCCGACGAGGCCGACCGGATCGCGCAGGGTCTCTGCCAGCTCAATGCGGAACGGCAGCGGACTCAGCGGAAGATGGTCGAAGAGATCATCAAAGAGATCGAGAAGAAGCCCCATCTGCTGGAAAAGCACTCCCTGGTTCTGGCAAAGGAGGGCTGGCACGACGGGGTCATTGGCATTGTCGCATCCAAACTCGTGGATCTCTACTTCCGTCCGGTGATTCTCATCCGGATCCAAGAGGGCATGGCCAAAGGCTCGGGCCGAAGCATTCCCGGGGTTTTGCTCCATGAGGCATTAGGCGACTGTGCCGATCATCTGGATCGCTTCGGGGGACATGCCATGGCCGCGGGGCTCAGCCTGAAGGCAGAAAATATCGAAGCCTTTGCCCAGGCATTCGAGGATGCGGTCTGTCGCGGTTCCCGGCCCGAGGATTTCATCCCGCGGCTTTTTCTGGACGGCCGGATCGAACTCTCCGACATCACCCCGCAGCTCATGGACGAGCTGGAGGATCTCCAGCCCTTTGGCGAGGGAAACCCGGAGCCGCTCTTCATAGCCGAAGATATCTCGGTGGTCCATTCCAAGACCGTTGGAAGATACCATCGGAAGATGATGCTGCGGCCCGCGGGAGACCGGCTGGCACGGGCCGTCGCGGCCATCCATTTCCACCCGGCTCCTGAAGATATGAAGATCCACTATTTTGAAAGGATCGCATTCCATCTGGCCTGGAACCGGTATCAGGATCAGAAAATTCCGCAGATCATGGTTCGGGAGCTATAAAACCCTTGCAAAGAAATCCTCGGATAGTATAATTCAATATTGTGACATCACAAGCTGTTATCAACTCTTGATAGAAGGGAAATCCCATGGCCAAGGTGTTTCGACCCAGTACACGAGAATCGAGCCTCCTGTCGAAGATCGAATCTTCAAAGGAGCAGGCCAGACGCAAGGCCATCATGGGGGTCCGGGATAACCTGGAAACCCTGAGCAATGCGGTGGCCATAAAGCTCGTGGAGCAGGATCTCGTGGAGACCCACAACAAGAACGGACTACAGGAGCAGGTGCAGAAGGCCCTGGAGCGTCTGGCCCATGCCGAGGATTTCGATGTGGACTATCAGGTGGCTCCGTTTCGAAGCGTCGTGCCCCATCCCAACATCGTCAGCCTCTATCTGACTGCCTTTGTCATCGAAAAGCTGATCAACCACAAAGATGTTGTGGATATCTACGGTTCGGATGAGGAGATCTACTCCTGCATCCATCGACAGGTGACCCGGTACGTCGCCACCACCTGATCATGCGTCCGACCTTCCACCCCAGGACCGTCAACGGCCCTTTTGACGATCCGGGCCTCTTTGTCCCCTTCGGGTTTGAAAAGCGGGCGGTGATCTTCGACCTCGGAGATCTCTCCCCCCTTGAGGCCCGGGATATCCTCAAGATCGACCACGCCTTTATCAGCCATACCCACATGGACCACTTCATCGGCTTTGACCAGGCCCTGCGCCTCTTTCTGGGCCGGGAGAAGCTCTTTTCCGTCTATGGGCCCGAAGGCTTTTTGAAAAATGTGGCGGGGAAGCTCTCCGGATACCGCTGGAATCTCGCGGAAGGGTATGAAAATCATTTTGCTGTGGAGGCTGTTGAAGTGAGAGGGGATCTGCTGCTCCGGCAGACCTTTGACTGCCGGAAAGGTTTTGTTCCCACAGAGGATGTTCGATCCGAATCGGCTACAGGCCCGCTGATCGAGCTTCTTCAGGCCGATGACATTTCAGCGAGGGCCGCTATCTTGAATCATGGAACCGCCTCTCTTGGCTTTGCCCTCACCGAAAGGTTCCATGTCAATATCATCAAGGAGCGGCTCGGGGAGATGGGGCTTCCGGTGGGGCCCTGGCTCAATCGTTTCAAGGCTGCGGTCTTTGGAAACCTCTCCCCGGATACGCCCTTTTCCATTCCTCTTTCCGAGCGTGAGACAAAGACCTTCCCATTAAAAGCACTTCAGGAGTCCATAGCGAGAATCACGCCGGGGCAGAAGATCGTTTATGTCACCGATGTCCGGTACGATCCTGATAACCGTGAAAAGATAATTGCTCTTGCCGCAGATGCGGATCATCTCTTTATCGAAGCGGCCTTTCTGGATGCGGATCGGGAGATGGCCGCGGAAAAATCCCACCTCACCGCATGGCAGGCCGGTCTTCTGGCGGCTCAGGCCCGGGTAAAGGCGTACACGCTGTTTCATCATTCCCCCCGGTACACCGGCATGGAACCGGAATTTGGACAGGAGGCGGCACGGGCTTTTCATTCGGAATTATCTTCAACCGGGGAGAAACGATCTTCAATCCCATGAAACCCTATCGGATGAAAAAGGGGTTCAAAAATCCTTACGAAGACATCAACATGTCGATCGGGGAGCTGCTCAAACGGCGGGGGATCATCACCGATGGACAGCTCTGCCGCGCACTCAATGTCCAGCGGGAGCGGTGCAGTATGGGACGGCCGGTTCATCTGGGGCTGGTGATCTTCGACCTGGGGTATGCCTCGGAGCGGGAGATCGTGGATGCCATCAACGCGCACTATGGGATTTCCGCAACCTCTCTGTCAGACAATATCGGGGAGGAGATCCGAAAGAAACGGCGGCCCTTTGCACACATGATCCCGGCCCCCCGGATGCCCATCTGGTTTCAGCTTTCAGCAGCAATGGTGGGGGTCATTCTGCTGACATCCCTCACCCTGGGCTACGTCACCCTGAGCCAGCAGAAGGAACAGCTTCATGAGCAGATGGTCCGGATCGGCACCGTCAGCCTCAGCTATTTTGCCAATAATGCCCGGATTCCGATCCTGGAGGAGAACTTTCCCGCGCTCCTGTCGCTGATCCGGCAGTCGGTGGAGGTGGAGGGAATTCGCTACGCGGTGATCGTGGACAATGGGGGCAGTATCATGGCCCATACGGATCATCTCCAGCTTGGCAAAGCTTTTGAAAGCTTCAATACGGGGCAGCCGATCCGGCAGTCCGAGGATGTGACCTACTTCTCCTATGTGGCCCGGTCCGGGGAGAAGATGCTCAATCTGTTCAAGGATATCTCGTTTCAGAACAACCGGCTGGGGGAGGTTCATGTGGGGGTCTCGATCGATTTTATCGAGACGCTGATCCGTAAAAAGGCCTATTCCATCTTCCTGGCCACCGGCATCATCATCCTTCTCGGGGCCGTGATTGCCATTTGGCTCGGTTTCCGTTTCTCAAAACCGGTTCTGACACTGGTGGGGGCCACCGAGGAGATCAGCCGGGGCAACTATCAGCACAAGGTCGATCTCAACCGGAACGACGAGCTGGGAAGTCTTGCCATCGCATTCAACCGGATGAGCCGGGATCTCTGGGTCAACTCCCTGATGCAGAAGTCCTTTGGCAAGTATGTGGGCACCGAGGTGCTGGAGATGATCATGGCCAACCCGGAGAGCGCATGGCTGAAGGGGAATCGAAACGAGGCCACGATCCTCTTCACCGACATCCGGGGCTTCACCGCCTATGCTGAGGTTCAGGAGCCCGAGGATGTGGTCGAGAAGCTCAATGCCTATCTGGAGATCGCTGCCAGCACCATTCTACAGTACGGGGGGTATGTGGACAAGTTTATCGGGGATGCGGTGCTGGGGGTCTTCGGCGTTCCGGTCTTCCACAAGGATCATGTGGAGCGGGCCGTGCGGGCCGCGGTGGAGATGCAGCGCCGGTTTGCCCTTGCCGGACGGGACGGCAATCCTCTGCTGCCGGCCGTGGGCATCGGCATAAATACCGGTGTGGTGGTCTCCGGCAATATCGGATCTCAGGTGAAGATGGAATATACCGTTATCGGAGACACGGTGAATGTGGCCTCCCGGGTCAACGGTATCGCGGCATCGGGTGAGATCATACTCACCGAGCCGGTTTACCGCTATCTCACGGGAAAGATCGAAGCCGAGCCCCTGCCGCCCAAGGCGATCAAGGGAAAGACCGAGTCGATCCGAACCTATCGGCTGAAAGGTATTCTGAAACCATCGGAATCGGAAGAGGAGGAGTTCGAAGATGGCGCTGCAGGATAGGATCGGTGAGGTTTCCGTCGATGGCATCACCCATCGGACTCTCCACCTGATCCCTGAAAATCGAAAAGTAGCAGAAGACGCGCCCGTTCTGGTTTTCCTTCACGAGGGATTGGGCCGCATCGAACTCTGGCGGGATTTTCCCCATCGGCTCTGTCAGATGACGGGCCTTTCCGGAATGGTGTATGACCGGCGCGGATACGGCGGCTCCACGCTCCTGCCGGCTGGGCCTTGGCCAAAAGGCTACCTGATTCAGGAGGGGGCGGTCCTCCTGCCGGGGGTGCTGACAGGGTGCGGCATTAAACGGGCAATCCTCATCGGCCACAGTGACGGCGGCACCATCGCGCTGGTGGCCGCTGCCCTTTCCAAAGAGAATCGAAACGGAAACGATGGAACCGGTATCATCGGCCTCATCACCGAGGCGGCGCATATCTTTGTGGAGGAGATCACCGTGGCCGGTATCCGGGAGGCCGTAGATGCCTACGAAAAGGGGAATCTGAGGGAGAAGCTTCTCCGTCATCATGGGGTGAATACCGATGCGCTCTTCTACCGGTGGGCCGATACCTGGCTTTCAAAAGAGTTCCGGAGCTGGAACATGGAGGATCTCCTGCCGAAAGTGGAATGCCCGGTTCTGGTAATGCAGGGGGAGAAGGATGAGTACGGAACCGTCGCCCAGGTCGAAGGGATTGCAAAGGGGGTTTCCGGGCATTCTGAAATCGTCATGATGCCGGGCTGCGGGCATATTCCGCACCTGCAGGACCCGGATGCGGTATTGGAACCGATGGCACAGTTTATTGAGCAGATCGCGTCCTAAAGGTTTTCCACCAGCCCCTCCATCTGGGGAAGAGGGCCGGTGATGCCTCTGATTCTTCGAAGGTTGGTCTGCAAGAATCGGACCGCCGCGGGAATATATGCCGTAAAATCGCTCTTCCCCTGAACCCGGCTGAGAAATCCAAAGGCTCCCAGGATCTGAAGGTTTCTGGTGACCCGGCAGAGGAGATATCCTCGATGGAATTCCTCCGGGTCGAATTCGATCCTGCGGCCATATTCGGCAATGGCCATATCATATAGGGATTTTTGGATATCCGCGGGAAGATCGGTGTACGGGTCCAGCAGAAGAGAGGCCAGATCATACTGGAGAGGGCCAGGACGGGCTCCTTGAAAGTCGATGAAGAAGGGCTTTCCCTGAAAGATCATGATGTTTCTCGACTGCATGTCCCGATGGATCAGCCCCGGAACCGCATATCGGAGCGTCAAATCCGCGATCCTTGAAAACTCCGGCTTCAGATCCGCATACCGGACTTTCCGGTTAAGATATCGGTTCAAAAAGGCATCGACAAAATAGTGGCACTCCTTTTCAAGGATCAGCTCCCGGTCGTATGCGGGGCTCTGAAATGTCCATCTGGTATCGAATTCCTGTGCCCCATCAATGCCGAGCCGCACCAGCGCCTGGATCACCTTCCGGTATTGCCGGAGGATTTCCCCCCTGTCCTTTTCCCCCCTAACCCATTGCTGGAGATGACAATCCCCCAGATCCTCGCAGAAGACGAGGCCCGAGAAGGTATCGGAATGGCCGATTTCCGGAACCGGGACACCTTTTCCCAACAGGTGGCGACCAATGGAGACAAATGCGTCGGCCTCGTCGGTTCCCTCCACCGGGGCGGTTCGGATGCCGTGATCCCCGACGATGAGGCTCTTTTCCTCCCCCATTAATTGCAGCCGGAACCAGCCCCGTGCCGAGCCGTCGCCCTTGAGGCGGCGGCAGAAGATGGGCCGATGCCGATGGCTTTTTGGATCGGCCTCTGCAAAGGCTTCATCTGCCATGACCCGAGCCGCGGCCATTCGATACCGCTGCGGCGTCCCCAGATCCTCCCATTGAATTTCGCTTTCGATATGCGCCCGGATCTTCTTTCCGGCCCTCATCGATTTTTCATACGCGTCGATGCTGCTGGAGAATCCCTCTCCGGGAATAAAGGCGAGGATCTCCGGGTCCAATGCCTGAACCCCGGTGAAGGTGAGCCCTTTCCCGTTTCCGGCAAAGCCGGAGACAAAGCCATCCACGCGGTCCGATCCGTCCGATCCATTCGAGCCATCCACATCCACGGTCACGGTATTGAATTCACTATTATCCACAAGGGCAAGGGTGGCGGGATGGGAATGGGAGAGATGAAACCGGTAGAGGGCGCCATAGTCGATGTCGGTCAGGATATCCCCGTTGACGGCCAGAAAAGGGCCGTCTCCGAGCAGTCCTGCGTTGGCAGCATTCCGGATGGCTCCGCCGGTTCCTAAGATTTCGGGCTCGTGAAGGGTCCGCACCGGAACCGGGTATCGGCGCTCTTCGATAAACGCCTCGATCCGGCCCGAGAGATAATGGGTGTTGACCACGATCCCCCGGCACCCGGAACGGATCAGATCCCATATGATCCGGTCCAGAAGGGGCCGGCCCCCGATGGGAAAGAGGGGTTTCGGCAGCAGCCGGGTATGGGGCAGCAGCCGGGTTCCCAGTCCTGCTGCAAGAACCAGTGCATGCATTCTTTGGCCCGTTCCTACACAGTCAGACGGCTCAGATACCGCCGGATGCTCTTGTCGTAGGATTCGATGATCTCGCTGTCCTCGGATCCGTGGATGCCGTGATTGGTGAAGAAATCCTCCGCGTTCTTATAGGTGAACCGGGATAGGGATTCGGTCAGCTCGATCTCCCCCCGCTTGAGCATCCGGTTGCCCATGGAGCCGATCTTCCGGGTGCGGTTCTTGGGATTGAGAAAGTTCTTGGGATAGCGCATGAAGACATTCAACACAACCCAGTAGGTCTCGAAATAGGTCTTTAAAAACGCTGCAAAGATCTTCAGTTTCCGGTATCCGGCCGAGGTGAGGTTGTAGGTGTCTTTCAGTTCGGGATGGGGCATCAGGATCGCGTCATCGGTGAAGACCTTCAGGGTCTGGCGGATGTAGAAATCAGTATCCCGGTCCACATCATACGCGAACTCATTGTTGAAGAACTCCCGGAGAAAGTCGTACCCCTTATGGAGATCCTGCGCGGAGAACTGAAACGCATCCCTTTCGAGGATGGCCATCGCGGTAAATGCGGCCGGCACAAAGTAGTTGATCCCGTTGTTCTTGTAATAGTCGAGTACAGGCCGCCTTGCCGCGTTGACCGTGTAATACCCATCCTCCTTCCCGCCCTTCTCAGACGGAACCTTTTCGATGAAGCGGCGCTGGACATAGGTGTCGAATACCAGTGCCATCGCGTGGCTGTAGTCAACCATCAGGGTGTCGGCCAGCCGGGCGTCGAGCGCGAAGAGATAGCTCATGTAGGTCTCGATCCCTTCGGTGAGCTGCGGATAGGTGAAGCGCTGCTTGGAGCAGTTGAGGGCAGCTCCGGCCACCACGGCATGCGGGGTAATCACCGTGACGCTGTCGATCGCGTTGATCAGCCGGTACCCGAGATACCGGGTCAGGCCGTTCTGCTCCTTGGGGCTCATCTCCTGCATGCTCAGGTTCTGCTGGCTCAGATAGTCGGAGAGGGAGATCGGCTCGTGGAACTGGACATAGATCTTGCCGTACCGCTTCTTCAGAAACTTCCGGGCCTTGAGCACCTGCCAGAAGTTCTCGGGCCGCTTCTGCCCTCCTTCGATCTCGTGGAGATAGGCCCCCTCCTCCAGCACCCGGTCGTACCCGAGATAGACCGGGGCCAGGATCAGATCCTCGCACGCGCCCTCCCGGTAGGCATTGAGGAGGATGGAGAGGAGCCCGAATTTGGGCTGGATCAGCTTTCCGGTTCGGCTGCGGCCCCCTTCGATGAAGAACTCGACGTTGTATCCCTCCTCCAGGAGTTTATATACATACTCGGAAAATACCTTGGAGTAGAGTACTGCCCCCCGAAAGGTCCGCCGGATGAAGAATGCGCCGCCTCGGCGGAAGATGGAGCCCAGTGGCCAGAAGGAGAGGTTTTTTCCGGCCGCGACATGGGGGCAGGGGAGATTGTTGTTATAGAGGATGTAGGAGAGGATGAGGTAGTCGATATGGCTCTTGTGGCAGGGGACGAAGATGATAGGCCCCCGGCGGGCCATCCGCTTGACCTCGTTCAAGACATCGCTGTTGAAGGTGTAGCCTTCGAACATGGCATTGATCATCCACCGGACGGTCACCGACGCGATCTGGATCAGGTTGATGCTGTATTTGGCCGCGATCTCGTCGATATAGCCATCGGCCTCTTTGTAAACCTTGTACCGGGGGGTCTCCCGGTGTTCGGCATAATGCTCCATATATGAGCGGAGCCGGTGGTTGGTCAGGATGTTCTCCTTGAGTTCCTCCCGGTTCTTCAGCACGGGCCCGGTAATGGCATGCCGATGCCGGTTGATCTGCACCAGGAGCTGACGCCGGAGGATCAGGGAGAGATTTTCTGCGCTCTGGTTCCGGTTCTGGGGGAGTTCTATAAACCCCTTCAGGTTGAATGGCTCCGAGACCTCCACAAAGACCTTGCCCGGATTCTTGAAGAGGGTGACGAGCCGGCGCAGGTTCCCCGGCTTCTCCTCGGAGCCGAAGAGGATGTCGATCAGGGAGGGCTCGGACCGCTGGGGATTGCGGCTGAAGAAGATGAGCTGCGGGATTATGAAGATGGGCCGCTCTGTCTTCCGCTGCAGGTCGATGAGATACCGCAAGGGGTCCGTGTAGGCGTCCACAAAGCGTTTCCGGAATCCCCGCTTCTCCACGAGAGCGAGAAGCCCGGCCTTTCCGGAGAGCAGTTCATCCTTTAAATAGCCGCTCTCGTAGGGGTCCGGCAGCCGCAGGAACCGGTAGAAATGATCGATCCGCGCCAGCAGCATCTGCAGGATTCTGGAGATCGGCTGCAGCAGCATCGGGTAGAAATCAAACCCGATGACCGGCGCGGGAAGCCCCTCCTCCCGGTATCGGGTATGGTAGAAAAGATATTCGAAATAGCTTTTATATTTGATGGCATATACCACCACCCCATCTTCGGGAAGCCCTTTCAGTTTCCGGTTTTCCAGCAAATTGAGGGTGATGCCGGAGAAGAATTGCCGGAAGATGAAATCGACCCCTCTGCCCACAGGGCTGGGAAGGTAGCAGGAGTAATGATGGTGGGTCCCCTCCAGCATCCGGCCGATCCACTCTCTGATGCTCTTTTTTACCCGCTTGTAACCGGAGCCTACTCGTTGAAACATCGCGTCTATTCCATTTCCCATGATCGTTCGGCGGATGATCCGTTCAAAAGGGATGATCCGTTAAAAAGAATAGACGCTATCAGAATCCGTTTTCCCTTGCAATAATTTATTTACACTTCTCCATCCACACGAAGAAATCATTGCGTTTTTAAGAAGATAGCCATCCTATTGCAAGCCCGGTGGCCATGAGAAGAAAAATAAGCTTGCACTCCCGGATTTCTTGTGTTATCTGCTAATAATCTATAATCGTTAGATCATTGTCGATCATCGGCAGGGAGAGAAGACGAAGACAGGGAAGACAGGATAGAGCAAAAAGAAATGGTGATCGGCAAAAAAAGTTTTGGTAATGTATTGGATAATCGGGTATGATCCAAAGGGAAAAGGGAATTAATTCAGTTTAAAGGAGGAAGATTTTCTATGAAAACTTTGATTGGAGGGGCAGTAGCGGCAGTATTGGGTCTAATTGGTTTGTCGGTATGGTGGAAGCCGTTTTTGCAGCTATTGGCCGGTGCGATCCCGATCATGCTTCTGCTCGGTGGCGGCCTCGCCCTTTATCTGGGATTTGACGAACTCAAGGATACCTGGAAGAAAGGCGAGTCCACAGAGCCCTCTTCCACGGCCGCCGAGACCGATGATGTGGAGAAATACAAGGCCGAGATCCAGGATCTGAAAAAAGAGATCGAAACCCTGAAGAAGTCCTAACCAGATACGCCTCAGGTCTTTATACCCGAAAACAGAAGATCCCCTGTACACCACTTGATTGGGTGTGCAGGGGATTTTTTTGTGGGGAGGGGGGAATATGAGTGGTTATCGGGATGGCCAAGGGACAAAAAGGACTTAAAGGACTCAAAGGACTCCGAAAAAAAGGATGAGGGGTTTGTCAGGGTTCTACCAGGATTCTATCAGGGGGATCAGCCGCCGATGCCCAACTGTCTTCCGGTGAAGGCGGTGGGGTTGGTCTCGATGATATAATCCCGGATGCCCTTGAGGATGGCTTCGCTCAGGTGATCCTGATACGCGCCGTCGGTCAGGCGGCCGCACTCCCGGCGGTTGCTGATGAAAGAGGTCTCCACCAGGACGGCAGGCATCTGTGCGCCGATTAGCACATAGAAGGGGGCCTGCTTCACGCCTTTGTCGTTGATGTTGCTGTACCGGCCTTTCAGATCATGGATCATGGTCTTCTGGATATGCGCTGCCAGTCGGCTCGATTCGTTGATCTTCGCGTTCTGGAGCAGGTCGTTCAGGATGGCCTGGAGGTCGCTGATGTTCTTTCTGGAGACGGCATTCTCCCGCTGGGCCACCCGCATGGCGTCCTCGTCCGTGGCCAGATTTAAAAAATAGGTCTCTATGCCGTAGGCGTTCCGGTCCCGATGCGCGTTGGTGTGAATGGAGATGAAAAGATCGGCATTCTGGGTGTTGGCGATCGCGGTCCGCTCCTCCAGGGCCACATACCGGTCCGTGTCGCGGGTCAGGATCACCTCGCATCCGAGGCGGGCCCGGATCTTTGCGGCCAGACGCCGGGCAAGGGAGAGGGTGATATCCTTTTCCAAGACATTTTTCCGGTAGCCGACCGCGCCGCCGTCCCGGCCCCCGTGGCCCGGATCGATGACGATCCGGCGAACCCCGAGGCCGAACTGGCGGGCCAGATCATGGGGGGTGATCCTTTCCTCCTTGGGCGGCGGCGTGGTCAATATTTGTCCCGGAGACGGGGTCGGCGGCGCGGAAGGATTCGGCAGCGGGGGAGAATCGGAACTGGCCACCAGGGGCGGCGATTGTGCGGCATTGGCATCCCTGCCCCAGACATCGATGATGGTCCGGAAGGGGTTTCTCAACGAAAAGATTTTGTAATTTTTAAAGGATTTGATATCCACCACCACCCGGACCGAATCCTTGGTGAACTGGCCCGCGCGGGCATCCATCAGCAGGTCGTCATTTATGGGGATGATTTTGCGGATATCCTCTCCCAGCAGCGCGTTGCTGAAGTCGATATAGAGACGCTGGGGCTTGTCATTGTCCGGATCTTCATTGAGAAAGCGGTACCGGTATCCGGTCTCGGCATCGGCATCCACCACCACGCGGGTGTACTTTGGGTTGGACCAGACCCGCAGTCCGGTGACGGTGATGCTGTTCGAAGGGGAAGCGGAATCCGCGGCATATGATCCCGATGGTGTATGGGCCGGGGCAGGAGGGGCCGATTTCTTTGGGGGAGACGGCGTCACAACTCTCTTTCCCCGGCTCCGGTATCGGGCTTTGGCTTCGGCAACAGCTTTGTCCCGGCTTTTGTGGGGGATCTTGGCCGTCTCCTTTTCGGGATCAGAAAGTTCCTTTTCCACCTTTACCCGTTTGATCCGGGTCGATTCGGATTTCGAAGAGGCAGAGGCCTCTTCAGCCTTGCCTCCCAGCTCTTCGATTCCCTTTTGAGCCCGGGGGGTGTACGCGCTGCCCGGAAACCGCTTCACCGCCCGCTGGTAATAGTCGAGCGCCTCCTGCCGGTCGGCCCCCAGAAAGGAGCGGAGATAGAGCTGGTGGTAGAGCTGGCCCGTGCGGAAAAGGCTTGCCGGGGCATATTTGCCGGCAGGCTCGCTCCGGTAGGCATCCTGGAACATCCGGATGCAGGGGAACCAGTTGTCCCGGTATTTGAGCCCCTCTTCATCTTCCATGAACTTTTTGTGACAGACATCAGCCTTGAAGAACTTCTCCTCGGCCGTAACGGCCCGGGCATCGGATGCCGGCAGAAGAAGGACAAGGAGCAGTGCCGCAAAAAGAATGGTTTGAACATGATCGTTCTTCATATTAATTGATCCACCCCTTGGTCCGCCGCTGGAGTTCATGGAGCCGGTTGAGCGCGTCCAGAGGGGTCATTCTTGAGATATCCAATCCCTGCAGATCCTCGATAATCCGTCTTGCAGGGGCGTCAAAGAGATCGAGCTGCACCGGGGCCTCTTCAGGGGGCCCCTCTGCAATCCGGTCTCCGGTATGGGGATTTCCGTTGTTTCCCGCTTCGATCTTCTCCAGCACCGATTTTGCGGTCTGGATCACCCGGTCCGGAATGCCGGCCAGCCGGGCCACCTGAATGCCGTAGCTCCGGTTGGTTCCCCCGGGCACGAGGCGCCGCAGAAAGATGATCTCGTCTCTCCACTCCTTGACCGCGATGTTGTAGTTTTTGACCCTGGAAAGGATGCCCTCCAGCGCGGTCAGCTCATGATAGTGGGTGGCAAAGAGGGTCTTGACGCCGCGGTTTTTGAGATCGTGCAGGTACTCGGCCACGGCCCACGCGATGGAGAGGCCGTCGAAGGTGCTGGTCCCCCGGCCGATCTCATCTAAGATCACCAGGCTTTTGGGGGTGGCGTTGTTTAAAATGTTGGCGGTCTCCTGCATCTCCACCATGAAGGTGCTCTGGCCTTCGGAGAGGTTGTCAAGGGCTCCGACCCGGGTGAAGATCCGGTCTGTCAGGGGGACAGATGCGCTCTTGGCCGGGACAAATGATCCCATGTGGGCCATGAGAACGACCAGCGCGGTCTGGCGGAGCACCGTCGATTTTCCGGCCATGTTGGGGCCTGTGATGATCAGGATCTGATGGTCCTGGTCATCCATCCGCAGGCTGTTGGGAACGAAACGCTCCCCGGCTGTCATCTTCTCGATCACCGGATGGCGGCCATCCTCCAGCAGAAATTCCCCGTCCGTATTGATCGTGGGCCGTACATAGCCGTTCAGGTCGGCCGCCTCGGCCAGGGTCAGCAGACAATCGAGGCTGGCCAGAAATCCGGCCGCGGCCTGTATCACGGGGTTGCATTGGGCCGCGGCCTTCCGGATATCGTCGAAGAGCCGGAATTCCAGGGAGGCCCGCTCCTCTTCGGCCCGCAGGACTTTGGTCTCGAAATTCTTCAGCTCGTCAGTGATGAACCGCTCGGCATTGGCCAGGGTCTGTTTCCGGATATAATGGTCCGGGGCCTCGTCCGAGCGGCCTTTGGAGATCTCGATGAAATAGCCAAAGACCTTGTTGTAACGGATTTTCAAGGTGTTGATGCGGGTCTGCTCCCGCTCCCGGCTCTCCATCCGCGCGATATACCCTTTGCCGTCGCTGCTGATGCGGATCAGCTCGTCCAGTTCTTCGCTGTAACCGGCTTTGATGATGCCCCCCTCGTTGACCGTCAGCGGCGCATCCTCCCGGACGGCCCCATCGAGATGATCGGCCAGTTCTTCCAGGGTCGAAATATCCTCTCCCCATCGATACAGGGGCGCGCCCAATCCTGTCAGGGCTTCCGCGATCCCGGGAAGTGCATAGAGGGAGCGTTTCAAAGCCACCAGATCCCTTCCGCAGCAGCGGCCCATCACCACCTTGGTTCCGATCCGCTCCAGATCATAGACCGAATCGAGTCGGGCCCGGAGATCCCGGCGGAGGGCGGGGTTCTCCTTTGCCTGGGCTACAGCCTCCAGCCGCTCCCGAATCCCCCGAACCCGGCTCAGCGGATACCGGAGCCAGCTCTTGAGCATCCGGCTGCCCATCGCGGTGACGGTCTTGTCCAGAACCGAAAGCAGGGTTCCCTTTGCCGATCCCCGGACAGCCCCCCCCCGGAGATTTTCGGTCAGCTCCAGGTTGCGGGCCGAGATGTCGTCGATCAGCAGGTACTCGTTTAACGTGTAGGGACGGATGCGGGTGAATGGGGCTGCGGCATCCTTCTGGGTCTCCCGGACATAGCCCAGGAGCGCGCCCGCGGCACAGATCCCCGCGCTCATCTCCTCACAGCCGAACCCCTCCAGAGAAAGGGTGGCAAACTGTTCGATGAGACGTTCATAGCAGGGTCGATATTCAAAGAAACGATCCTCCAGCACATTCCCGGGACAGCTTTTCAGAGCCCGGATCAGGGGGAGCAGATCCGAAGAGTTTTCGGGGCCATTGTTCGAGGCTTCAAAGGCACCGGGCAGGAGAACCTCGCTGGGCCCGATCCGCAGGACCTCTTGGGCCAGCGCGGTAAAGGCCTTGGATTCCGTGACCCGGAAGTCTCCCGTGGAGATGTCGAGCCAGGCGATCCCCCCGATCCCGCCGGATTTGGCTGCGGCAAGGATATAATTGTTGGACCGCTCATCCAGGAAGGCATCCTCGATGATCATCCCGGGGGTGATGACCCGGACCACCTCCCGCTCCACCAGCCCCTTTGCCGATGCCGCATCCTGGGTCTGCTCGCAGATCGCGACCTTCTTTCCGGCCGAAATCATCCGTGCGATGTACCCCTGGGCTGCACGCACCGGCACACCGCACATGGGGATCGGGGTCTCGCCGTCGCTCTTCCTGCTCCTCGAGGTGAGGGTGATCTCCAAAATCTTTGCGGCCACCTCCGCATCCTCGAAGAACATCTCGTAGAAGTCCCCCATGCGGTAGAAGAGGATAGCGTCCGGGTACCGCTCCTTGATGGAGAGGTACTGCTGCATCATGGGGGTGGTTCCGGCGGAACCCATCAGCAAAAAGAGCGCCTATTTCTGTCGGAGGGCATCATCTGCCGCCATATCCTCCTGTGCGGACAGCTCGGTCTCCTCGGCCACGTCGGGGCCCACGGGAATGGGGCCGCTCCCGCCGGACCTTCGGGCCGCATCCAGCTCCATCTCCAGCTCCTCGATCTTCTGTGTCATGCTCTCACAGTCGCAGCTCATCCGCTTCAGAGCCCGTTTGGAGCGCATCCAGCCGAAGAGGTAGAACATATAGGTGACCAGAACGCCGAAGAGAAAGAAGATCAGAAAGATCAGTACATTGGGGATTTCCGGGGTCTTATACTCCATAAAGATCGGGCTGACTTCGGCAAGGGACGGGATGCCGATGACATTGATGTCAAAGGAGTTTCTCGTCATGAAAAAGCCCTGGTTATGCAGAAAGAACAGCAGGATCAGCACGCCGACCACCGACCAGACCGCGATCTTGAACTTGAACTTGCTCATAGAATCTCCTCCTCCTTTTTTCGATCGGTTAGATATCCAATTTGGCGAAATGGGGCGCCAGGTTGCGGCAGGTACTCTCGATATGCTCCGGGATCACCCGGACATCGGCAAAGACGGTCAGAGCATTGGTATCCCCGAACCATCGGGGCACGATGTGGAAGTGGAGATGCTCCTCCACCCCCGCGCCGGCCACCTTGCCCAGATTGAGCCCCACATTGAAGCCGTCCGGGTTCATTACCTCCTTGATGATAGCGACAGATCGCTCCACCAACTGCATCAGATCCGTCATCTCCTCCTTTTCCAGATCCTGAAGCGCAGAGAGATGCCGTTTCGGGGCCACCAGAAGATGGCCGTTGATGTAGGGATACTTGTTCATTACGACCATGGTCCGTTTTCCCTTATAGAGGGTCAGATCATCATGTTGCTCCTCCAGTGCTTTGCAGAAGATGCACCCCTCCTCCTTGTCTCCGAGGATGTATTCGATCCGCCACGGTGCCCACATGGTCTTCATGGATTCCAGCTCCCTTGTTTCAATTGGCTTTTCACAGTATTCACCCCTAAATTAGGCAAACCTACTCGTTTTATCGCCGAAACTCAACCTTTTTTTCGACTATAGGGGGACAAGCTCGATCTTTCCCCAGGCACCGACCCGATCCCCGACAACCGCAACAAGCCCCGTCACCCCGGGAATTTCCCTTCCAAAAGCGATCGCGGTTTCGATATCTTCCGGGGAGTTTACCAGATTGCCGGCCGCGGTTGCAACCGCATCGGCCAATATGCAGGAGTGGGAGAGGATGCAGAGGCCGTCCGCACGCCCCCAGCTCAGGGAATGGCCTACGGTTCCCGAAGAGGTGCAGATGCCGAAGGGCGCGCCCCAACTTTCGGCCCGAATTCCGATTCTCAGGCTCAATTTCGAGGCCCCGGCATAGATCGCGGCCGTCACGGGGCCATCCTTCCGGATGAAGATGTCCCCGCCATTTTCAACAATCACCGTGTCGCTCTCCTGCAGAAGCCCCCGGCCCACATATTCCGCGAGGGCCCCGGCCACCGCGGCCATGGGGCCCACCCCGGCCTCTTCTCCGGCCAGGATCATCTCCCGGACAATGGCCGGTGCAAAATCGCTGATCGGCCAAGGCTGTAAGGTCCGGGCAAAATCGGGATGGTCTTCGATATACCCCTCGATCTGGCCCCGGTATTTCAGGGTCAGCTCCCGGGCAAGAGTATCGAGGCGATGTCGGGCATGGATCATCAGATCGGTCTCCTGCACCACCACCCGGAATCCGCAGAGCCCCTCCCCCCGGACCAGGGACCGGTAGGTGCGCTCCTCTCCTTTCATCAGGGATCCTCCGGAACGGGCCGCATCGATTCGGGACACTGGCGCAGAAAAAACTGGTCCGTCATGCCCGCGATGAAATCCCGGACCATCTCGGCATGGGAATGGGCTTGGGAATAATCCTCTGTCATTCCCGATAGAAAGCCGGAGATGGTCGATTTCCGATTCTCCCGGGCAAGATCATCCATAAATTTTTCAAAGAGCAGGGCATAAAGTTTTTCGATCGTATCGGCATAGCGCTTGGTCCTGGGATGGAGATAGATCCGCTCGTAGTTGAAGCGCTTCAATTCCTTCAGTACATCGGAGATCTCAGGGCGGAGGGAAATGGCATCGAAATCCGGGGTCTCCTCTTGGGATTCTTTGAGAGTGTGGGTGATGAGATCCGTCACCAGAGTATAGACGATGGTTCCGTTGGTCCTGCCCAGAAGCGCGGCACAATCTTTTGGCAGATCCTCCCGGCAGATCATGCCGAGGCGGATGGCATCTTCGATGTCTCTGCCGATATAGCCGAAGGTATCGGCAAACCGGACCACGCACCCCTCCGATGTCATGGGGATGAGGGGTATTTCCGGATCATTCTTTTTGGCCCCGGCCTCCTGGTCAAGGTCTGAAAAGCGCTTCCCTGGCTGGGGGATCAGCCGCCGGCAGTGGATCTCTCCGTCATGGCAGAGGATACCGTCCAGGGTCTGGAGGGTCAGGTTCCATCCCCGGCCTTTGCGCTCCAGTTTGTCCAGAAAGCGGACGCTCTGGACGCTGTGGTAGAAATGGCCGATGCCGCTCTTCCGGCAGAGCGCGGAGAGGTATCCTTCTCCGTCATGGCCAAATGGGGGATGGCCGATGTCGTGGCCCAGCGCGATGGCCTCTATGAGATCCTCGTTGAGTCCCAGAAAGCGGCCCGCGGTACGGCCGATACGGGAGACGAGCTGGACATGGAGGGCTCGGTGGGTGATGTGATCATTCACCGTGAGGGGAAAGACCTGGGTCTTGTCGATATAGCGGGTGTAGGCAAGGGAGTGGAGAATCCGGTCCGCGTCTGCTGAAAAGGGCTGCCTGTATTCGGTTTCGGATCGGGACTCGGGACGGCGCCGGACCGCATCCCGGCTGCGGGCGCCCCGGGGGGAGAGGCGTCTCTTCTCCTGCCGGTCGAGTCTATCGGTGATCCGGCCTAAGGAGATCATCTTCAGATCTCCCCGCCGGCAACAAGGGATTCCATGAGTTTCGAATAGTCGATGCCCGCGGCCCGAAGCCCCTCCTTGCCGTACTTCATGTTCCCTTCCAGCACATAATAGTTCCCCTCAAAGGAGCAGATATCGATGCCCACATCATCCCATCGGCAGCGGGAAGCCGTGTGCAGGGCCAATCGGATCGCGGCATCGGGAACCGGTTCAAGCGAGACTCTTCCCCCGGCCCCGATATTGCTTCTGAACTCCCCTTCCTTTGCAATCCGCCAGTAGGCGTGAACGGCTCTTTTGCCGATGATCACGATCCGGATGTCCCGGTCCAGGGGCAGATACTCCTGGAGATAGGCCACGCCCGGAGAGCGGTCGCAGTAGGATTCCATATCCTCCGGGTTTTCAATGAGAAAGACTCCCCGGCCCAGGGCCGATCCCCGGGGGATCTTCGCGATAAAGGGAAAGTCAAACCACTCCGTCACCCGCTCCCGCCACCGCTTTCCGTAGAAAATCCGGGTTTTTGGATGGGGAATTTCGGCCAGCTCGAAGATGGCGGTCTGCTTGATCTTGTCCTGTGCAAATTTATAGGTGTGGTAGCTCGGGAAGGTCTTTTTTCCTATGGCATCGAAGATATCGGCATAATGGATCGAAGGGTAGTAGATCTTCGATGCACTGCGGATCAGTTGCGCCTCGGCCTCGGTATAATCGGTGAAATTGGGCCGAACGCCCAGAGTGACGACGTTCCTGCACTCCCGCAACCGATGCTCCAGGGCAACACGCACCGGATCATCGGACGTAGAGGAGGCTATGGATATCTGCTGATGATTCTGTTCGGATGATTTCAACGATCTGCTGCCGGGTCTGATTCCGTTTCTGGTGCCGGCTTAAGAATGAATTTTTCCGTAGAGACCGGCACATTTGCCCAGTATCGATCCAAATCGATCTCAATCTGGTCGATTCTGTCCGGCCCTGTCAGCCGAAGGGCACTGTAGATCTCATGGCCGTCAACATTACGGGTTCCAAGGACTTCTGCCCGGTACATGAGCTTTTCGCTGACATTGTACCGCTCCAGGCGCTGCAGGTTCAGGGCCGAATCGAGATAGAGAATGGCCTTTGTCTTGGCCCACCTTTTCAATTCCAGAGCCCATCCCTCCTTATGCTGCCGAAGTTCGGCAAAGTGAAAGTCCGGAATCGGTATTCTGGCCGCCAGCAGCGCGATGAGATCCCGGGCCGGCAGGTCCATCGGGATGAAGCCTGCCAGATCCGGATCATCGCCCCTTCGGCTGTAGAACCGGCCGTCCGCGTGGGAGACCAGATAGAGCCTTTCTCCGTCATACGCCAGTTTGGCCAGGGGATGGCCCGAGCCGAGAAGCTCCAGGCGCAGATGGCCTGGATAGAGCCCCATCCAGGCCAGCCGGGCGCTCTGGGTGATCTCTCCGACCTTGAGGCGGACATTGCCGATCCCTTTATAGGTGTTGAGATCGGCATTTCTGGCCCCGATCTCCGAAAGAACGGTCTGAGCCCGGGACGGGCGGTAGAAGGGCGCACCCAACTGATGCATCAGGCCCCCGCATCCGGAGAGGAGAATAAGGAGGGTCAGCAGGGGAAAGAAAAGCTTCAAGATCTACTGGATCGCCCCGTTCAATGCCCGGATCTTCTGCTCGATCTTCTCCGTATCCTCCTCCTGCCCCTTCTGCCGGTTCATGAGGGACTGCCGGTAGTATTCCAGAGCCTTTTCCGACTGCCCCAGCTTGAGATAGGCATCCCCGAGATGCTCCAGGATGGTCGGATCGTCCGGAACCAGGCTGACGGCACGCTTCAGGATCTTCACCGCCTCTTCGTACATCCCTTTCTTATAATAGACCCATCCGAGGCTGTCGGTGATGTAGCCGTCGTCAGGCTTCAGATCCAGAGCCCGCTGGATCAGTCTTTGCGCCTCGTCGAGGTTGGTTCCCATGTCGGCATAGGTGTAGCCGAGATAGTTGAGGGCATTGGCATTCTCCGGCTCCAGTTCGATGACCCGCTTCATGGCCGAAATGGATTCTTCCTTCTTCCCCATCTTGTCCAGCACCACCCCGATGCGGAAGTGGAGGCGGGGGTTTTCCGGGTCGATTTCGATCCCCCGGCGGTAGATTTCTACGGCCCGATCATACTGTTCCAGCTCGTCGTAGAAAGAGCCGAGATAGATCGAGTACTCGGCGTTGTCCGGAACCTTTTCGATCACCGATTCCATGAAGTCGATGGCCTTGCCGATCTGTTCCGACTCCTGATAGAGAAAGGCCACATGGACCACCATGCTCTCGTAGAACTGGGAATCGGGCGTCAACCGAAGGAAATGGGAGATGGCCTTATTTTCACTCCCCATCTCGTCATAGGTAACCCCGAGCACATAATGGATATCGGAATCTTCGGAAACGGCTGAAAGCATTCCCTCTAAAATCGCAGCCGCATCCCCATGACGGTCCTGGCGGATGTAGGTCTGGATAACCGTTCGGAGAATATCCGGCTCATCTTTGCTTCGCCGGCCCAACGCCTGAAAGATTGAATTTGCTTTTCCCGGCTGTCGAGCGTTCTGATAGTAGAGCCCCAGCCCCATATTGGCCCGGATATGCGTCGGCTCCTTCTGCAGGATGTCCTGATAGATATCCAGAACCTTCCCGCGCCGGCCCTGGGCCTCATAGATGTCGAGCAGTTCCAGCCTCGGCTCCTCGAGATCCGGCTTCAGTTCCAGAGTCTTTTCAAAGGCCGATTCGGCCTGGGCCAGCCGGTCCTGTGCCGCATAGATCTTGCCGAGAAAGAACCAGGCGAGATAGGAGTCCGGAAACTGATCGATCATCTGCCGGTAGATCCGCTCGGCCTTCTCATAGGCTTCCTCTTCGATATAGAGATTGCCGAGAAGGAGATAGACATCCCGCTCCTCGGGCGCTCGGGCCAGGGCATTCTCATAGGCATCGGCCGCACCCTCCATATCTTTGAAACTCTGCTTCAGCTTGCCGTAGAGAATCAGCAGGTCCACGTTTTCGGGCTCTGCTGCGATCATCTTCTCGATCACATCCACGGCCTTCTCGTTCTCCTTGTCCCGGAGATAGAGATTGGCCAGCTCCCGCTGAAGATAGATGGAATCCGGGGATTGGGCCAGCGCCTTCTGGAGATAGGCCACGGCCTCTTCAAATTTCCCCTGTCTGCCCCGGAGCAGCGCCTCCATATAATAGAAGTACCGGTTGCCGGGAGCGGATTCGGAAGCCTTTACCGGCATCACCTTCCGGATCAGAGGATCCGTTTCGATCTCATCCCCCAATGGCGGAGGCAGCGCCTTCTTTCCGGTTTCCGCTGCGTCCGCGTCCTCTTTTTCCGATACATCCTTTTCGGAAAGAGGCACAGCCGGCATACTTGAAGCCGGGGCCGCTCTTTTCGGTTTCACCGCGTCCTGATCCTGATCCGGTGCGATCCGCTCCCCCATCGCGCATCCGAACGCGAGGGAAAAGAGGAGCACAGCCATCCCTACCCGCATAAAAATGAATGATCTTGCCAATGTAACCTCTTTACTCCGTAACTTCCTCTTTAGTATAGGCGTTGTAATCGAGCATCTCTTTTTTAAAGAAATCTCTCATCTTTTTGACGATATTCTTCTCCACCTGCCGGACCCGCTCCCGTGAGATGCTGTACCGGTCCCCGATCTCCTGAAGGGTTGCGGGGCTGTCGGAATAGATCCGGTGATCGAAGATCTCCAGCTCCCGCTCGGTCAGTTTGCTTCGGAAGGCTTCGATCTTGTTCTGCAGCAGGACATCCATCTCCTTTTTAGCGATCCGGTCCTCCGCAGACTCCGATGGGGTCTTGAGCATGTCGATCCGCTCGGTGTCGGAATCGCTCTTCAGCGGCGCATCCAGGGAAAGATCCCAGTTGTCGAGCCGCTGGTCCATATCCACCACCTCCTGCTCCGTGACCCCCAGCCGTTCCGACAGGAGCTTCGGTTTCGGCTCGAAGCCCTGCTCCGACAGACTCTGCTTCTCCTTTTTCAGCTTGAAGAAGAGCTTCCGCTGCCCCTGGGTGGTGCCGATCTTGACCAGGCGCCAGTTATCCATGATGAACTTCAGGATATAGGCCTTGATCCAGAAGGAGGCGTAGTAGGAGAACTTGACGTTTTTGTAGGGGTCGAACTTCTTCACCGCCTGCATCAGGCCGATGTTCCCCTCCTGGACCAGGTCCAGGAGGTTCTGCATCCAGACCCGCTGGAACTCCAGCGCGATCTTGACCACCAGCCGGAGGTTGGAGGTGACGAGCATGTAGGCCGCGTCCCGATCCCCCTCCTCCCGGACCCGGCGTGCCAGCTCCCACTCCTCCTCCCGGGTGAGGAGCCGGTACCGGCTCACCTCCGCGAGATAGCCCTGGAGCGGGTCGAACTTGACGACCGCCTTGTCGTCATCGACCTTTCGCCGGTTCTTCTTCCGGACGGTGCGGTTGTCGATCTCCGCGTCGCCGCCCAGGGTATCATAGATGCTTTTATCTTTATGTTCTTTCTTTGCTTCTGTTGTATCCATTTTTTATGGACTTTCATTTTTTGATGTGTTAATGTACGGGGATGAATTAAGCGCCTGTAGCTCAGATGGATAGAGCAACGGACTTCTAATCCGTAGGTCAGGGGTTCGAATCCCTTCAGGCGTGCCATTTAAAATAAAAGGGACGGTCGAAATCGCATCGGCAGGTCCCTTTTTTTATTGGTGTTTTCGAGGATCTCCCGCGTTCGTACCTTTCTTCGGAAAGCCCTTTCCCCATTCGATATTATCGTATCATGTTCATGAGCCGAGTGCAAATTCTTCTTTTGGGGGGCTGTTACATTTATTACCGATTCAAAGAGGTTGCACAGGAGAGCAGGGGCTGCGATAATCGCAGCGGTTGACGTTCTTTTTTTTACTATCGCAGAAAAGAGAGGTTTATGCCAGCACCAATTCCTTTGCGAACCGAACCGGACAGCGCAGCCCGGCGAGCCGTGCTCCACCTTCTCATGGGCGCGGTGATGATCAGCTTCTCCGGGGTCTGGGTGAAGCTGACCCACATCCCGCCCATGACTTCGGCCTTCTACCGGGTCTTCTTCGGCGGATTGATCCTGCTGATACCGGCCCTCTATCGAAAAGAGATCCGGTTCTACGGCTCTCGCCATCTGACCATCGGCCTTGTGTGCGGGTTTGTCTTTGCCCTGGATCTGGGCTTCTACCACCACAGCATCCATTACATCGGACCGGGCCTTTCCACTATTCTTGCCAATTTTCAGGTCTTTATTCTCACCGGCTTCGGGATCATCTTCCTGAAAGAGCAGGTGAGCCTTCTCTTTGCCCTCTCCATCCCCCTGGCTTTCTGCGGCCTTTTCATGATCGTAGGGGTCAGCGGCCCTCCGTTGAAAGACCTCTACCGGACCGGCATCTATTTCGGTCTGGCCGCGGCCGCGTGCTACGCGGGATTCATCCTGCTGCTCAGAAAGCTCCAGTCGGACCGAAACCAGTCTGACCCAAGCCAGTCAGATCGGAACCGGGGCGGCTTTTCCTTCTTCTATGTGATCATGATGGTCTCCTTCGCCACATCGCTCTTCCTGGGCGCACAGGTCGGCGCAAGCGGTCTCTCCTTTGCCATTCCCGATCTTCAGACTCTGATCTCCCTGCTGGCCCTCGCGATCTTCAGCCAGGGGATCGGCTGGATTCTCATCACCAACGCGCTGCCAAAGATCCGGGCTTCTCATTCGGGGCTGATCCTTCTGCTGCAGCCCGCGCTCGCCTTTGTCTGGGACGTTCTCTTCTTCCAAAGACCCACGGGATGGCTCAACTGGCTGGGGGTGATGGTCGCACTTGCCGCCATCTACATGGGCATGGTGGGCCGCGGCAAAACCGCGGCATCGGGAAAAATCGGGAAATCAACAGCTTGACATTCATTCCGGATTTTATTTATATATTGAAGAGTTTTTACTTTTTCAATCCCTGTCCCGAGGTGAGCATGAAAAGGATGTCCATAAAAACGATAAGGAGATTCCCATGGAGAGGGGCAGCCGCATCCTGAACATCATCTGGAAGTCCAAAAAGACATGGCTTGCCGTGATCATCACCGGGCTGCTGGAGGGGGCGTTTTTCCTCTGGTTTCAGCCGGCTGCGCTCATGCTCTTTGCCGCAGTCGGCGTCGGCCTCCTCTCCCTTCTCCTCTGGCCCGTGGTATATGTCCGTTCCGAAGAATTCCGACGCCTCTACCACGGCCTTCCGGAAGCCCTGGAAGAGGGAGACCTCAAGCGGCTGCTGGCCTTCTGTGAGCCGGGGTTCCGGGAGCCGGCCCTGGAATGTCTGGCCCTGGCCGAAAAGATCCGAAGGGAATTCAAAGATCAGGGATTTATTGAGGAGGTCGATTCCATGCTCACCCACCTTTTCCAACTGACCCGGAACCATACCGAACTCTACCAGCGCGCGCAGACCTTCGGCACCGAAGACCAGAAAGAGGCCATGCGCCGGATGCTCTCCCGGCAGGCCGCATCGGTGGAAGATGCGCTGACGGCCATGAAGCGCTTCAGCGGCAACCTGACCCTTTTCGACCTTCGGATGAAGGATCAAAAGGAGATCGATACGGAATTGAAAGCCATCAACATGGGGCTTCAGGACGCCCTGAAGGAGGTATGAAATCATGAAGAAACTGCTGGGATTCATTGTTGTGGTCGGCGCGCTGGCCGGTATCGCCTATTTCGGATACACTTTCTTCTATTCCCCAGGGGGCGGAACCAAAATCCTCTCCTCCCGGATGAACTATGAAAACGCGGCAGACAGGCTCGACGATCTTGTCCGCCGGGTGGACTGGACCCAAAACCATGTCCAGCGCCGGGCCAATCTCCAGCTAGGCGGAAAAAAGGATCTGGCCCAAAACCTGCCCGAGATCAGCCAGTTTCCGCTGCCGGTCAATCCTGCCCGCACCGGAAACGTCGTGACGGCCGAAATCTTGACCTCCACCGAGAAGTCGGGAACCGGCATCGACGGCATTATGGTGGAGATGGCCCAAGCCTTCAACCGGACCAATCACCAGCTCTCAAACGGGATGACCGGAAAAATCATCATCCGGAAGATCGCCTCGGGCACGGGTCATGAATATCTGGCCTCGGGCAAATATCCTGCAGATGCCTTCTCCCCCTCCAATCACCTCTGGGTGCAGATGGTGCGGGCTCATGGCGTGAAGATGACGCGGGTGGCCGAGCAGATGGTCGGCAACATCGCAGGCGTTGTGATGAAAGAGAAGGTCGCGGACCGAATCCGCTCCGAATACGGGGAGCTGAACATCCGCAACATCATCGATGCAGTGGTGCAGGGAAAGCTGGTCATGGGCTATACGAACCCCTTTGCCAGCAGCACCGGGATCAACTTTCTGGTGACGGTGCTGGCCACCTTTGCCGGCGGCGATCCGGACCAGATGCTGGCCCCGGAAGTGGTCAGCTCCTTTGAGAGCTTTCAGCGGGGAGTGCCCTTTGTTGCGCTGACAACGCTTCAGATGCGGGATTCCGTGATCAACGAGGGCTCCCTGGAGGCATTTGTCATGGAGTATCAGACCTATGTCAACACCCCGGTACTCGGTTCCGGCTACGAGTTCATCCCCTTCGGCATCCGCCACGACAACCCTCTCTATGCGGTAGGAGACCTCCGGGCCGATAAGATGGAACTGCTGCAGGAATTTGCAAAATTTGCCGAAAGACCGGAATATAAAAAGGTGGCAAAGACATACGGCTTCAATCCGGATATGGACTATCAGTCGCCCTTTGAGATCCCGCCCGGGAATGTGCTGGTGCGGGCACAGAAACTCTGGAAGGAGAAAAAGGATGCGGGAAGGCCCATTGCCGCGGTCTTTCTGTGCGACGTCAGCGGCTCCATGCGGGGGACCCGTCTCAACCGGCTGAAGCGGGCCCTTCTGGACGGCAGCGAGTTTATTGGCCCGGAAAATTCAATCGGCATCATTCTTTTCAGCCATCAGGTATCGGAGGTGCTGCCGGTAAAAAAGTTCGATCTTATCCACAAATCCTCCTTTCATGCGGCCGTGGAGGATATGGCGGCAGAGGGCAAGACAGCGATGTATGACGGGGTGGTCGTCTCGTTGAAAAAGCTGGTGGAGGAGAAGGAGAAGAACCAGAACATCAAGCCGCTGCTCTTCGTGCTCACGGACGGCGAGACCAACATCGGCATGAACTTCGCAGACGTCTCGGATGTGATCGGCGGATTGAGCATCCCCATCTACACGATCGGCTACGAGGCCAACATCGAAGAGCTGAAGCGCCTCTCCTCCCTGGTGGAGGCCGCAAGTCTCAATGCCGGCGAGGGGGAGATCGAATACAAGATCGGCGCGCTGCTCAACGCGCAGATGTGATGCCATGAAACCATTTGCCATCTGGCTGGCCATGGTCATCGGGCTCTTCGGGGGACTGGGGGGCGGGTACCATTTCTATCTGGAGGGCCATCCCCGGAAAATGGTGGTGGCCATAGACGCCTCCTACCCCATGAAAAGCGTCTGGAGAGAGGCGATCCGGGCACTGTCGGAACTCCAAGATCAGCGCTATACGCAGTTTGCCCTCTTTACGGAAAAAAGCCGGGTCCATAGCTGGTCCCGGGATCTCGACATGGAAAATGTCACCCCCTACGCGCCGAGGAATTTTGCATCGCTGAAAGAAGGCTCGGCCTTTCCGGAAATCGAGAATACCGACAAACGACTGCTGATCACCAACGCGCCGGCCCAGGAGACCGCGGAACTCGAAGGCCGGTGGGAGATCCTTCGGCTTCGATGAATGGCCGCACAAAAAATATTTTCAAAATTTCAAATTTTTTTCTTGATTTATTTTCAAAACGGTTTATAGTTGTTCTATTCAACATGGCCTCGGGATCAGCGAATCCGAGAGGCGGTTTTTCTCTGCAGGAATCATTGTAGGAGTCATTTGGTACCCCGATGAAACATCCTCCAGGTTAAAATTTTGAATATTATTAATGAAGAAAGGAGGATGTACTTATGGCCAGTGGTATCGTGAAATGGTTCAACGACCAAAAGGGTTTCGGTTTCATCGAGCAAGAAGATGGGCCGGATGTATTTGTTCACCATTCAGGGATCAATGCAAACGGTTTCAAAAGCCTGAACGAAGGCGACCGGGTCACATTTGACATCGAGCAGGGTCAAAAGGGCCTTGCCGCAGTCAATGTCACCGTAGGATAACCTTTTTAGTTTATCTGCTTTAAAAAAAGAGGGGGTATGCCGGCCGATAAGGTTCGGATGCCCCCTTTAAAACTCCTGCCGCAATATTCCCCCAAGATTCATCAAAGCAGGATCGATCAAAGAAGAGATGATAGGTTCCGGAAGCGTTCCGTGGGCAATGTCATCCAATGCGTACGGAAGCGCGTTCCCGCACATCGGACATGGGAACGGGGAATAGCCGTATTCTCTCTCCATCCGGGATCATTCTATCGATCTCTATTAAGGAATTATTGATTTATATGGATTTTAAAAGTTTTTCGTTTCACCCCGCAGTTGCCGAAGGCGCAAAAAGTGCGGGTTTCGTCACCCCTACGCCCATTCAGGCCCAGGCCATTCCCGAAGTCATGAAGGGCAGCGATGTCATGGGGCTGGCCCAGACCGGAACCGGAAAGACCGCTGTCTTTGCACTGCCCATTCTCAACCAGCTCATGAACGGCCCCCGGGGACAGGTCCGGGCACTGGTCATCGCACCCACCCGGGAACTGGCCGAGCAGATTCATGACGCCTTCAGAACCCTGGGCAGGAAGACCCGTCTGCGCAGTGTCTCGGTCTACGGCGGCGTTGGGATCAATCCCCAGATTCAGGCCCTCAAACGAGCCGATATTGTGGTGGGCTGTCCCGGCCGTCTGCTGGATCATATCAACCGGCGGACCCTGGACCTTTCCGGACTGGAAGTTCTGGTGCTGGATGAGGCCGATCAGATGTTCGACATGGGATTTCTGCCGGATATCCGACGGATCATCTCCCATATCCCCCATAAAGAGAAACGGCAGACCCTGCTCTTTTCGGCCACCATGCCCGGGGATATCCGTTCCCTGGCCAACGAGATCCTGCATGACCCGCTAACGGTTCAGATCGGACTCACCGCGCCTGCAGAGACCGTCAGCCATGCGCTCTATCCGGTAGCCCAGCACCTGAAGACGGCGCTGCTGATCAAACTGCTCAAAGATGCAGACACCGGTTCCGTGCTGGTCTTCACCCGTACCAAATACCGCGCCAAAAGCCTTGGTGAAAAGCTGACACGGGCCGGCTACAGCTCGACCTCGCTGCAGGGCAATCTTTCCCAGGGAAAGCGCCAGGCCGCACTCAACAGCTTCCGCTCGGGCCAGACCCGAATTCTGGTGGCCACGGACATCGCGGCCCGGGGCATCGATGTCTCCAACATCTCCCATGTCATCAATTATGATATCCCTTCTACGGCCGAGGCATACATCCACCGGGTAGGCCGCACCGGACGCGCGGACAAGAGCGGAGAGGCGTACACCCTCATCACCAATGAGGACCGGCGGATGGTCATAGCCATCAACAAAGCCATCGGAAGCAAGGTGGAGCAGCGGGTTCTGACCGATTTCAATTACAATGAGCGGCCCTCGGCATCCACCGACAAAAGATTCGACGCGCCCGCATCCTACCGCCCCCACTCCTCTCCGGGCAGGAAGGCTACGCCCAAGGCTAAACCCAAATCCGGGGGACGCTCCGACAAGGGCGGATTTGCCTGGCTCTCCCCGCAAAAGAAGTCCAAAAGCGTCGGCAACCGAAGAAAACCGAAATATTAGCCATCGAAAATTTACGCTTTCTGCAATGAAGGCGTAAGATATCTTGGAGATCGAAAGAACGGATAAAGGCAGCTTCAGGGGACAGCCGAACAACAACGATGCAAAGGGGTGAAGGTACGGCGATATCAGGTTCCGCTGCACTCGCGGAACCGAATCGAAAACCTGCCGGCTGCAGAAAATTCCGCGCCGGATACACCCCTTTTTCTATGGCCCTTCTCCCCAAATGGCTGTTGACCCTCGGGGTGGCAGCGGCCTTTCTGCTCATCGTCAATCTCGGCTATTTGGAGCAGACCCTGGAGACCATCGCGCTGCTGCACTGCGTCAACGCACTCAACAAGGCGACCCGGGGGCAGGTGATCGTAAGCCATCAGGGAGAGAAGGTCGATGTGACCTAATGCAGCCACGAGATCCTCTGCGGCATCCTGCGGGACTGCGATCCAAAGGCACGCGGGACAGAGAATTGAATCGGGACGGCCTTCTCCCAATTCTCCTGGGAGCTAAATGGAAGTCAATCTCTTGATCCAGGAGACCATCTCCCACGAAAAACCGGGCAGGCAAGGCATCACCGCATTGTTGGTATAAATCGGATCACGCGCCAGCCGATACCGGGAAGCCGATACTGCCTTCTCCCAAAGCGAAGTATGCGGAATCGGCGAGTAGTAAGCCGGTATCGGGGTAATTCCGCTCTTCTTCACCACCTCCACGGAATCGGCAAACGCATCCAGATCCTGATCCGGAAGGCCGAACAGGAGATAAGCCCCCACCTGTTCCCGGGTAAAACCGGCCTCCTTCAGACAGGCGGCAGCCCAAGAGAACTCCGCAGCCTCCACCTTTCGGTCCAGCTTTTCCCGATCCTCGAAAACCGCGGTCTCCAGCCCCAGCCGCAGGGTATGAAAACCGATCCGATGCATCAGGTCCGCGGCCTGCTTGTCGATGCCCCGGATATGAACCGCATTGGGCGTATGAAACCGCAGCCGGAGATCGGCCTTCAATATGGCCTCGAAAAGGGGAAGGGCATGGGTTTCGGAATTCATCAGCAGCGCATCGTCATAGAAGACAAAGTCGATGACGCGGTGTTTGCCGTGCCAGTAGCGGATCTCGTCGACCACGGAGAGCGGTTCCCGGCGCCGGAACCGGGGCTCCAGAAATCCGGAAGCGCAATACGCGCAGGAGAAGGGGCAGCCCTTAGAGGTGAGAATCGGAGCAAAGGGAATGACATCCTGCAGATCCAGCGCGGGATAGGGAAGAGAATCAAGATTTGCAGGATCAAACCGTGAAACCCCGGAAAACCCGGTCATCTCAGAAACCCGCGCCAGAACATCCGCCTCATCCCGGTCGGTCGTAACTTCAATGAGGTTTCCGCTTTCCCCGGTCATTTCCGTCTCTTGAGTCCTTTCAGTCCCTTCCGTCCCCTGGGTCCTTTCCGTCCTTTCCGTCCCTTGGGTCGTTTTGGTCCTTGCATGTTCGGTCCAAAGCCGCGCATACACCCCGCCCAGCAGAACCCGCGTCCCCGGAAAAACCTCCCCCAGAACCGAGAGGGTCTCCATCACCCCGGGATACCAGTAGGCCATGAGGGAAGTCACCAGAATCAAATCCGGCCCATCGAGCCCCAGCAGATCCTCCCGAAGCCACTCGGGCCGAATTCCGTACCGGGAATAATGGCGGGGTACATCCAAAAGTACCTCTGGTTTGGGCAGCCGGGTCTTGGGATAGGGCCCCCGACCGGACCGTTTGCCCGGATCGGTAAAGGGAAGTTTACTGTGGAAACGGTTTAAGCAGTCGATGTAGGAGACGCGGTATCCATGATCCCGAAGCACCGCCCCGATATAGAGCAGCCCCAAAGGCCTGGCCCAGAAATCATAGGCCGCGTAATCATGAATCCACGGATTGACGAGAAGGATATGGGGTGCGGCCGAGATCAAAACCGGTTATCGAAAACAAAGATCACGAAATCGGGATCAGAAATAGCGCATGGAGGTCTTTTTCAACTCCCGCCGGCTGAAGAGCAGCGTATAGGTCTTCACATCCGTCTTTTCCGAAAGCCTGCGGGCAAGGCGGCGGCACCCCTCTTCATCCTTGGCATGGATCATGGTGTAGAGGTTGTATGGCCAGCTTTCAGTGGGATCTCTCCGGTAGCAGTGGGAGATCTGGCGGACGCCGGTCATCACATTTCCCACCGCATTCACCTTTTCCTCGTCCACCTGCCAGGCCACCATCGCATTGGCAGTATAGCCGGAGCGCTGGTGGCGGAGCGTTGCCCCGAACCGGCGGATGATCCCCCGTTCGGCAAGCCCCTGCAGGATCTCCAGAAACTGCGCTTCGCTGATGCCGAGATCCGCGGCAAGCGAGGCATAGGGGCGCTCTTCGATTGGAATGTCCCCCTGGATGGCCGAGATGACGTTTTTCTCCGGTTCCGTAAGCATGAGCGTCATAAAGCTTCAATCCCTTTCAAAAGTCAAGAATTCTGTTCTTCGGGAAAGAGCCTTCGGATATCGGCAGCTTCAGCTCTGCAGACCCCCCGCTCGGTGATGAAGCCCGTCACCAGACGCGCCGGGGTAACGTCAAAGGCGTAGTCGGCCGCAGGGCTCTTTTCCGGCGGGACAAGAACGCTTAGGATCTCCTCCCGGTCCATCCCCTGGACATAGCGGACCTCGTCCGGGTTCCGCTCTTCGATCGGGATCTCCCTTCCGTCTGAGATTTCCCAGTCAAAGGTGGAGGAGGGGAGCGCGACGTAGAAGGGGATGTCGTTGTCCTTTGCGGCCAGTGCCTTGAGATAGGTTCCGATCTTGTTGGCCACGTCTCCGGTATGGGTGGTCCGGTCCGTTCCCACGATGACCATGTCCACCCTGCCCTGCTGCATTAGATGCCCCCCCGCGTTGTCGGTGATGACGGTGTGGGGAATTCCGGCCTTCAACAGCTCCCATGCGGTGAGCCTTGCGCCCTGATTCAGGGGCCGGGTCTCGTCCACCCAGACATGCACCGGAATCCCCTGTTCCGCGGCCGCATAGATGGGCGCGGTGGCCGTGCCGTATTCGATGCAGGCCAGCCATCCCGCGTTGCAGTGGGTGAGGATATTGACCGGGGCTCCGTTCTTCTGATCCCGGATTCCGGCGATCAGCTCCGCGCCGTACCGGCCGATATTCCGGCAGTTCTCCACTTCAAATTCTTCAATCCGGGCAGCCGCGGCTTTAGCCGCTTCAGGGCGGTCATTGGGGGATGCTTTCAGGACATCGGCAAGGGCCCGATTGACCGCCCAGACCAGATTGACTGCGGTGGGCCGGGCATTTTTGAGCCGGTCGCAGGCTTCCATCAGCGGATCATCTTCGGGATCGGCCAAAGCCGCGAGAAAAACGCCGTAGGCCCCGGTCACACCGATTAGGGGCGCGCCCCGGACAAACATCTCCTCGATCGCGATGATGGCATCATCCACACTCTTTAAGTCCGCAAATACGAGCCGGTGGGGGAGCTGCCGCTGATCGATCACCTTCACACTTCTGCCGTCATCATCCAGCCGGATGGGCCGGATATCCATACCATCTACCTTCACGAATCTCCCTTCTTCAAAATCCCTGCGCCTGAATTCGACAACAACCTTCGGCCGCGACCGAGTGCGCAAATTATTTTTGCGCATTCCATATTTAAACCAACACGCTTTAAACCAACACGACGAAGCCGCAATAGAAAGCGCAAAATATTATTTGAGCTCTCCTCTGAAGCGGATACTCTTGTGACGTAAATTCGATAGCGCTTTTGCGATGATGCTTATTTATAGGGAACATTCTCTGCGATCTCGATGTTGACCGTACTGCCGTTGGCCATATTGATGACCTTGACGAACCCTCTTCCCAGGTAGGTGATCTCCACCCGGTCTCCCTGATTGGCCCGGATCAGCCCCGCACCCAGCCGGGCCTTGGTGGTGTTCACGACCGTGCCGGTGGTCTTGTTGCCGGCCTCGTTGTAGAGGGGCTTCTCCGACGCCTTGATGCCGAACTGCTCCATGTTCAGATAGACCACCTTTGCAGAGGCCGCGGAGGCCGCGATAAAGAGGGCAGCGAGAATAAGGATCATGTATCGGATGGAATGTCTTTTCATTTCTACCTCCTTTTTGGGGTTGATTTGAAACCAAAAATTCCGGTCAGTCGCTAGTATAAGTCAGACCGTAAGGGAAATCAATTGAAAATGATCTCAAACCCTGCCGGGATTTTTGCAATTCTCTGTACAATCGTTTTTCCTTGGAATATAATAGATGCGCTTGACGTTGGGCGGCGGTTTTGGCCGTCTTTATGACCGATTGTTCCCATAAAGGAGGCGTACATGAGAGTTCTTTTTTTGTTCGTTGCAGTTGTTTGGGGGATGATGACACCGGCCTTGAGCGCTGCCGGATGGATGTTTGTGTCAGAAGGGGGCGGAGAGAAGGGGATCACGACCATCGATGATAACCAGTTGAAGTATACCGCGCCCGATCACACCATGATCTTCGATTTGAACGAAAACAGGATCACCTTCATCAATCCCCAGGAGAAGACCTTCTGGAGCGAGACCCCCCAATCCTTTGCCCAGCAGGCCAGAATGAGCCGGGAAAATATCGAAAAAATGCTCGACGAGCAGTTGAAGCAGGTTCCGAAAGAGCAGCGGGAGACGCTGGAGAAGGTGCTGCGCCAGCAGGTCAAACCGATGGTCTCCGGGCCTCCGCCCCAGGTGACGGTGCAGGCGACCGGAAAGACCGATAAGATAGCGGGCCGAAAGGTGGAGCAGTATCTGGTGCTGGTGAACGGAGAGAAGAAGGAGGAACTCTGGATTGCCCCGTCGATCTCCCTTGAGAAGGATTTTGATATAACCCGCTATGGCCGGATGATGCGTGATTTTCAGGCCGCGCTGGGCAACAGCGAAGAGGCGGCCCTCTCCGAACCGGTGGTGATGGCGCTTCTGAAAAAGGGGTGGCCCCTGCGGACTGTGATGTATGATGAATACGGCTATCCGGAGACCGAGGAAGTGGTTGAAATCGAGGAAAAAGAGATCCCGCCCACCGAATTCGATGTTCCCAAGGGGTACGAACGGATGGCCAAGGATCAGATCTTCGGCCATTGAGCCGTTCCAAGGAGTGCGCAAAATAGAATTTGCGCACTCCTTTAAGCGCCCGCGGCATCATCAAAGAAAATGCATCAGGCCCATCGGTTTAAAAAATGAAGCAAAGACTTTGGGTCAGCCGCGGATCAGGGTGAGACGCAGCCGGTTGAGGGCTGTCATGGCAAAGATCTTCTTGTTCATGAACCGGTCGTGAAAGGAGAAGAAGTACCGTTTGGACCAGGGGCCATCGGGGCCGGCAAGTCCGATGCAGACCGTGCCTACGGGCTTTTCGGCCGATCCGCCCGTGGGCCCGGCAATACCGGTGGTGGAAAGGCCGTAGGTGGTTCTGCCAAGTTTCCGGATTCCCGCGGCCATCTCCTCTGCGGTCTTTTCATGAACCGCGCCGTGCCGGATAAGGGTCTCTTGAGAGACCCCCAGCATCTCTATTTTGGCCTCGTTGGCATAGGTGACGGCTCCGAGATTGAAATAGTCCGATGTCCCCGGAACATCTGTCAACTGATGCGCGATGAGCCCGCCGGTGCAGCTTTCGGCCACCGCAAGGGTCTCCTTGCGCTCTCTGAGAAGATTTCCCACCACCGCGTGCAGGGTCTGGCCATCCTCGGAAAAGAGATGATGGCCCAACTCTTCCCGGACCCAGGCCGCGGCCTCTTCCAGAAGGGCATCCAGGCCATCCTCACTCGCATCATTCCCGTAGAGGCGCACCTGAATCTCGGGGAAATGGGCCCGCAGGCCCAGCTTCACCCTGCTGAAAACCGATTCGACCTTTTCCAGACGCTCCCCCACCACCGATTCCGTCAGGCCGAAGGAGGAGAGAACCTTCACCTTTCGATATCCCCGTCCATCCCCCTGCAGTTCAAAAAGGCGCGGCATCACCTCGACCCCCATCATCTGCTTCATCTCCGAGGGAACCCCAGGAAGACAGAAGAAGGTGCAGCGGCCGATTCTGACGGAAAAGCCGGGCGCGGTGCCGACCCGGTTCGGAATCATTGCTGCGCCGGCCGGGATCAGGGCCTGCTTTCTGTTGGATTCGCTCATGGGCCGCTCCCGCTTCCGGAAATAGGCCACCACGTTCTCCAGGGCTTCGGAATCCAGGACCATTTCGACCCCGGCCGCGGCTGCAAAAGCCGGGGCCGTGATATCATCGGAAGTGGGGCCCAGTCCCCCGGTCACGATGGCCACATCGGCCCTCTTTGCGATCTCTTGGATGACGTCCAGCAGCGCGTCGGGCTCATCCCCCACACAGGTGTGGCGGGTGACGGCACAGCCTGCGATCTCCAACTGCTGCGCGATGTGGCCTGAATTGGTATCCACCAGGTTTCCGGAACGGATCTCGTCGCCGGTGGCCAGAATCTCTGCAATCATATCTCCACCCTCTTTCCGACACCGGTTATCATCACCATTTCGGCTGCTTCCGCTCCGGATTGAGGATGATCCTTGCATCCACCAGCGCGAGCCCCTTCTGATAGACCAGCACCGGGTTCAGGTCCATCTCCTCGATCTCCGGATAGGATTCGATCACCTCCGAGACCATCAGCAGCAGATTCTTGAGCGCCTTCCGGTCATAGGATTTCTCCCCCCGAATCCCCTCGAGGATCTTATAGGACTTGATATCCTCCATCATCTTTCTCGCGGAGCGTTCCGAGATGGGCAGCACCCGGAAAGCCACATCCTTTAAAATCTCCACCATGATGCCGCCCAGTCCGAACATGATCACCGGACCGAACTGGTCGTCGATCTTGGTGCCGATGATCACCTCCAGCCCCTTTTCGGCCATGGGAGAGACCAGCACCCCGCGGATGTCGGCATCAGGATTGTACCTGATCGCGCTGTTCATTATGTCTTCGAAACTCTCCCGGATCTCCCCGGCCGTGGCCAGGTTGAGGCGGACTCCGCCCGCGTCGCTCTTGTGGAGAATGTCTGGAGAGACGATCTTGAGGACCACGGAACGGCCTATCCGGGTTGCGGCCTCCACGGCCTCGTCTGCACTCTTCACCAGCACATCGCCCCCCTTTGCCGCGCCGTGAAGCTGCATCAGCTTCTTGGCCTCGGGCTCCAGCAGGACATTTCGGCCCTCCTCCAGGGCTTTTTTGATGATGGCCGCGCCCTCGGCCCTGGCCTTGGACCGCCAGTTGAAGACAAAGTTGGCCTTGGCATGGTAGCTTCTCAAAAATGTCCCGTACTCCGACAGCACCCCCATGCACTTGCAGGCGATATCCAGGGAGTCGTATACCGGTATATTGTAGTATCGGAGCAGATGGAGCGCGTGGGGCCTTTCAGAGCTGTAAAGGCTGTGGACGACAATGGGCTTGTCCCGCTTCACCACCATCTTTCCCATCTGATGCGCAGCATCCTCCTCCATCAGCGCAAGGCTCTCGGCAAACCTGATGCCGTAACCGCCAAAGAGCCCCACCAGAAGAAGACCCCCGACGTGCGGGTCCTTCAGAAGGATATCGGCACAGTCCGCAAAGACCGTTGGGTCCGCATCGGTTCCGCCCGCGACATCGACCGGGTTTCGCACCGCGGCCGCGGCCGGCAGAATCTTCTTCAGCTTGGCCTGGGTCTTCTCCGAAAGCTCCGGCATGGTGACGCCCAGGTCCGTGAGCATATCGGCCGCGATGGTGGCATGCCCCCCGCCGTCGGCCAGGATCGCCACCTGATTGTTCTTCATGGGCGGCAGACTGGAGAGGGTCTCGGCCGCGGGAAAGAGCTGATCGGAGCGCTTGATGACCACGATCCCGGCCCTTTTGAATGCGGTTCTGGCCACTTCCGAGATCCCCGCAAGAGCACCGGTGTGGGAGCCGGCCGACCGCTTGCCGATGGAGGAGCGGCCGCTTTTCAGCAGGATCACCGGCTTTTCCAGGGTGGTCTTGTATGCCTGCTGGAGGAATTTCCGGCCGTCGCGCATCCCCTCCACATACATGAGGATGGCCCGGGTATCCTTGTCCTTTCGAAAAAACTCCAGGTATTCGTGGAACCTCAGGTCCGCCTCGTTGCCCACCCCGACATAGTAGGAGAAGCCTTTCTGGCTTTTGAGCTTGGCCTCGGTGATGAGGGTGAGGGCCATGTTGCCGCTCTGGGATAGGAGAGCGATGTTTCCCTCCGGGGCCTGGCGCAGCCCCACGAGGTTGAGGTGATCCTTCAGATTCATCATGCCGGAGGTGTTAGGGCCGATGAGACGGATATCGTTCTTCTGGGCCACCTCCACCACCTTCTGCTCCAGCTCCCGGCCGTCCACGCCGGTCTCGCCGAAGCCGCCCGCGATGATCACCGCGCCCGATACCCCCTTTTTGCCGCAGTCCCGCAGCACTGTGAGAAGGCTCCTGGCCGGGGTGGTGATCAGGGCCATATCCACGGGCCCCTCGATATCCGCGACCCTGGCATAGCATTTGTAACCGAGGATGCTCTCCTCTTTGGGGTTGACCGGGTAAATGACCCCCTCGAACCGCTCGTCGATAAGGGTGCGGATGGCCTGATACCCCCGCTTGGTCTCATTTTTGGATGCGCCGACGATCGCGACGGACTTGGCCTTCAATATCTTATCCAAAGACATGATCTGCTTCTATTGCTCCTTCAATAAGGTTATTGTCTTTTCCGTCCTTCAAAATTCTCGAGGGAGTGGTGCCGCTCCTTGGTGGAGACGCAGGCCAGGCATCCTTCGATCTCGAAATCCATGAGCGCGTCGAGGCTTGCGCCCTCTTTGGCCATGATAAGCCCCTTCTTGATCATCTGGATGGAGAAGGCCGAGTTGGCCGCGATCTTCTCTGCCATCGCGATCGCGGCATCCATCAGCTCGGCTGCGGGGACCGCTCTGTTGACCAGTCCGATCCGTTCGGCCTCTTTCCCGTCGATGTTTTCGGCGGTGAAGAGCAGCTCCCGGGCCTTGCCGGGCCCCACCAGATCCTGGATGAGCCGCATGGCCCCGCCCGTCACCGATGATGTCACCCTTGCCTCGGGAGAGCCGATCTGCGCATCAACGGCTGCGATCCGGATGTCGCAGGCCAGGGCCAGCTCGTAGCCGGAGCCGAGCGCATAGCCGTTGACGGCCGCGATGGTCGGCTTGGGATACCGGATGATCTTTTTCGATGTCTCCTGAAGCTCTGTCAGATAATCCCGGTAATCCTCGGCCGAACGGGTCTTTGATTCCTTCAGATCCGCGCCCGTGGAAAATGCCCGGCCCTCGCCAGTGAAGATGACCGCCTTGACGGCCTGGTCCGCGCCGGCATCGGCCAAGGCACTCTGGACATCGAGCCAGAGCTGCTTGTTCATGGCGTTGAGCACTTTGGGCCGGTTGAGCTTTATGATGGCGACCCAGTCCTTTTTCTCATAGAGAATACATTCGTAATCCATCTTTTCTGCTGTTTCTCCTGTTTATTGAATTGTCAATTTTTGTCAATCTTTGTAGATGATGATCCGCTGTCCCGGGTAGATCGGCTTTTTGTAGTTCAGCCCGTTCCACTTCGCGAGCTTTGCAATCGAAACGCCGTGGCGCTGTGCGATCCGTCCCAGGCTGTCGCCCCGCTTCACCCGGTAAATGATCTTTCTGACGGAGCTTTGCCTCTGGTTCTTCTCGGCGTTCCATTTCTCCAGAAGTGAGAGATAACGCTTATGAAAGCCCTCGCCGGCCCCCTTCGGAATCTTGATGGTATGATTTCCCTTGGCCAAATCGCTTCCCAGAATGTGGGGGTTGAGGTCTTTGATCTTTTTGTAGTAGGTTCCCGCGGCCTCCGCGATCAGAGTGAAAGGGATATCACGGTAGCACTTCACTACGACCCGGTCATGGGGACGTGAGGAATAGAGATCCGATGCTTCGAAGTGAAAGCCGTACCGCCGGGGATTTTCCAAGATGAGTTTGACCGAGATGATCTTGAAGAGGTGGCGTTCGGTCTCCGTAGGCAGATCGAGATGGTAGTAGTTGTTTACCTTCTGGCGTTGGATCCGTGAGCGGAGCCCGGCCTCCCCCATGTTGTAAGCAGCCACCGACAGGGTCCAGTTCCTGAACTCTGCATGGAGATCCTTGAAATAGCGAATGGCCGCGATGGTGGAATCTTCCAGGCTTCGGCGCTCATCGAAATCCCGGTCGATCGTGAGGTTGTACCTCTGGCCCGTTGACCGGATGAACTGCCAGTATCCCACCGCGCCCATAGAGGAGCCGATAGTGGGCAGAAGCGAGCTTTCGATGACGGCCACATATTTGAGATCGTCCGGCAGCCCGTTCTGGCGCAGAGTCTTCTCGAAATAGGGCATATACCGGCCGGCCCGCTTCATCCAGAGAACGATCTGTGCCCGATCCCAGAGGATCAGCAAAAACTCCTTCTCCATCCGCTCCCGGATGTCCGGATCATCGAGGGGGACCTTCTCTCCGCAGAAATCGACCGGGGTATCGAAGCGGAGGCTCTCGATCAGCGACGGGATGGGTGCGGATTCCGGAATGCTTTGCCCCGTAACGATTCCCGGGGTGGAGCAGAGCATTGCAAAGAGTATCGACAGAATGAACTTACGGTGCATGGAACTCCTTTTTTTACAGCCTTTTCGGCAGCAGGTTGAGTTATCACAAATGCAGGGGGCTTTCAAGACTCAAGCCGCCCTCCCCTTTAAATAATTTTGCTTTAAATTTTTCCAATGGCTCCGATTCTCTCCCTCTGGTACGGGAAATATCGGCATGATCGGCCTCCTTAGCTTGATATTTAGGATTGAAAAATATATAGTGTTACCTTTTTTTATTATCCTGATTTTTATTATACAGAGGCAAAAGCCTCATATCAAATTTTTCTGGAGGAAGATGTCTATGAGAATCGTAACCCGAGCCGATTTCGACGGTGTAGTCTGTGCTGTGCTGCTCTATGAGGTCGAGGATGTCGAGGGTCCGGTCAATTGGGTGGAGCCGAATCAGGTGCAAAAGGGGATGGCCGAAATCCGGCCCGGCGATATTATGGCCAATCTCCCCTATGATCCTGACTGCGAACTCTGGTTCGACCACCATTATACGAATCGGCCTCAAAAACCCTTTAAAGGGGCGTTCCGCATGGCCCCCTCTGCAGCCCGGGTCATTTTTGAACATTATGCGGGTCGATTCAAAGGCGATTACCGGGAACTGGTGGATCAGGCCGACAAGATCGACGCGGCCGAGCTGACGGTCGAGGAGGTGAAGCATCCGGAGAATCACCCCTATATTCTCCTCTCCATGACCCTGTCGAGCGCTGACAGGGACGATGAGCCGTACTGGAACCGGCTTGTCCATCTCCTGAGATCGCAGAAGATGGATCGGGTCATGGGTGATCCGGAGGTGCAGGAGCGCTGCCAGGCCGTAATTGAACGAAACCGCCGGTATGAGGCCATCTTGAAGGAGCAGACCCGGCAAATCGATCATGTGGCGGTTTCCGACTTCCGCTCCTTTGCCGATGCCCCCTCCGGCAACCGTTTCCTGATCTACTCTCTCTATCCCGAGTCCGTGGTTCAGGTGCGGGTCCGCAATGACCGGGAGCGGCCGGAAATGGTCATCATCAGCGTGGGCCACAGCATCTTCAACCGGAACTGCAATGTCAATGTGGGGCTGATGCTTTCTCAATTCGGCGGCGGGGGCCATGCCGGTGCCGGCTCCTGCACGGTTCCCAAGACCGATGCCGACGAGGTGCTGGAAAAGATCATCGGGATTCTGCAAAAAAACCAGAAGAACGATTAAAGACCGCTCCCGGGTCCCGGATCACTCCGGATCACTCTGGATCAGAATCCGGACCAGGTTTCGGACCAGGTTTCAGATCAGGATCAGGATCTGGTTCCGGTCATGATCCCCGAATCATTTGGCCCCACAAAGGGAACCCTGTGGATCTTCGAGAGTCCTGCACGGGCCATCATCTCCGACAGTTCCCCCTCGGAATAGGCCTGCCCTCCGTCGGTCCCCAGCAGCATGTTGAGGGAGAAGAGCGCGGGAAAGAGGGGCCGATCCCGGTTGTCGTCCAGGATGAACTCGTGGATGAGCAGAAGGCCGCCCGGGTTCAGGGCTGCAGCGGCCTTGGAGACGATCTTGCGGCAGTTTTCAGGATTCTCCCCGTGGAGGATGTGGGATAGCCATGCCGCGTCATATCCCTCCCCTTTTGGTCATTTGGGAAGATCCTCTGCGGTGAAATCCCCTTGTATATGGGGTCCATACTTTATCTTGACGGAAGGGGGCCTGCATTTTCCCGGCTTTCCACTTGCCTGCCGAGTTTCCGGTAGAGGGTCCTTCGGCCGATGCCCAGTATGGCCGCGGCCCGGCGTTTGTTTCCTCCCGATGCCGCCAGCACATGGTCAATGTAGCGCCGTTCCATTTCGGCCAGTGTCTGGAGATTTTCCTCGGGCTTCATCAGGCTATGAATATCGCTCTTGGATATTGGCGCCTCCCCCTCATGTTGTCGGATTCTGGCCGGCAGATGTTCCTCGCGGATCCAGCCGCCCCCGGCAAACGTCACGGACCGCTCCACCGCGTTGCTGAGTTCGCGGACATTGCCTGGAAAGGGGTATTGGACGATCATCTCCAGCGCTTTGCCGGAAAACCCTTTGACGTTTTTGTCGAGCGCCAGGGCAAACTGCTGTAGGAACCGGGCGGCGAGAAACTCGACGTCTTCGCCCCGATCCCGGAGCGGCGGCACCCGAAGGGTGAACGTCTCCAGGCGGAAGAACAGGTCTTCCCGGAAATGGTTCTGGCGGATTTCCGCCTCGATATCCCGATGGGTTGCGGCCAGCACCCGCACGTCCACCTCCTGTTCCGTGTTTTCCCCCACCCGCCTGAGTTTTCCATCCTGGAGGACGCGCAGGAGTTTGGCCTGGAGGAAAAGCGGCATTTCCGAAACCTCGTCCAGCAGCAGGGAACCGCCTGCGGCCTCGGCAAACAGCCCCCGGCGGCTCTGGCTGGCGCCGGTGAAGGCCCCCGCCGCATGGCCGAAAAATTCGCTTTCCATCAGGTTTTCCGGTATTCCCGCGCAATTGACGGGCAAAAACGGCCCATTGGCCCGGGCGCTTTCCTGGTGAACCGCCCGGGCCACAAGTTCTTTGCCCGATCCGCTTTCCCCGAGAATCAGAACCGGTCCCTGAGCCCTGGCCACCTGTCGAATCTGATCGAAAAGCAGGCGCATGGACATGCTTTTCCCGAACATGCCGTGGAAACTTTCCGAAGACAGCAGTCCCCGCATCCGGTCGACCATCTCCCTGAGCCGCTTGCGTTCCAGTGCGCGCTTTACCGACAGCATGAAATGCTCCAGATCCAGGGGTTTGGTCAGAAAGTCGTCGGCGCCCGCCTTCAGGGCTTCCACGGCCTTTGGAATGGTTCCGAAGGCCGTGATGATGAGAAACCCCGGAGGGGAATCAGGGACCTTGTGGAGGACGCTTTTGAGAAAGGTCAGGCCGTCCATCCCCGGCAGCTTCAGATCGCTCACGATAAGGTCGGGCCATTTTTGTTCCATGACCCGGGCGGCTTCCTCGGCCGTGGGGGCCCAGTACGCCTTCAGGCCGGCGTCTTGCACTTCTTCGAGCAGCAGGGTACCGAGGGCTTTGTCATCTTCGACGATGCAGATCAATCCGTTGTTGAGCCTGTCATTTTCGGCCATGGTTCATCCTTTTATCCAATGAAGGGTCATCCAATAACGGGGCGTCCATCGCCTGGTGACGGACATGGAGCCGAAAAGAGGCCCCTCCCATATCGCTGTCCCCTACTTCAATCGATCCGCCGTGTTCTTCGGCAACCGCGTGCGCCACCGCCAACCCCAGGCCGGTGCCTTCCCCTACGGATTTGGTGGTGAAAAACGGTTCGATGATTTTCGACCGGATCTCTTCCGGCACGCCGGGGCCGTCGTCGTCCACGCAGAAAACAACCCCCCGCCCGGCCGGTTCCCAAGAACAGCGAACGGCGCCGGATGGCCGGCACTGGACAGCGTTTCGCAACAAATTGATCAGGGCCTGCTGGATTCTCAAGGGGTCCAGCGCGATGGGCGGAAGGTTTACAGGTCCATCGAGCCGAATGCGGGTTCCCCTCTCCCTGGCGTCCTCTTCAACGGTGGAAATGGCCGATTCCGCCAGAAGGGCCGGGTCGCACAGGGAACAGCGAAGAGAACCGCTGCGGCTGAAATCGAGCAGCTGCTTGATGATGCGCTCCATCCGGCTCACTTCTTCCCGAATGGCCGCAAGCGCCTGGCGCTGACCCTCCGGAAGGTCTTCCTTGCGCAGCGCGCGCTGGGCCCTGCCGTTGATGACGCTCAACGGCGTGCCCAATTCGTGGGCCGTCCCCGCGGCAAGGCGGCCGAGGGAGGCCAGTTTTTCCGCCTGACGGAGCGCTTTTTCCAGCTTGTCCTGGTTTTGGCGCTGTTCCATCAGGGCCTGTTCGGCCTCTTCAATGCTGTTGAGCATGTGGTTGAAGGTTGCCCCGAGTTGGACGATCTCCCGGGGTCCCCGATGATTGAACCGATGGCGGCGCTCTCCCCGGGCGATGCGTTTCATGCTTGTCGTCAGTCGCCCCAGATGCACCCCCAGCGCGCGATGATGACCGTACAGGACCACGGTGGAAAGAATCATCAGCAACGCGCCCAAACTCAAAGCGCCTTTGATCCATACCGCCTGGAGATGTTCGCTGAATTCGCTTTCTTTCCGGGTGAGATGCAGCAACCCGTTGATGCGCCCGCCTGTATCCGTGAGGGGCGCAAAATAAGAATAGACCCGCCGGTCTGCGATCCGACCGTATTCCCCCCTGCTTTCACCGTCCGCGGCCAGTTCGGTCAGTCGGTCCCGTTCCGGTTCCGGATCAGCCAGGCCCAGGGTGAAGAGTTCCTCGCCGTTTTTGTCATAGACATAGGCGCTGTACACCCTGCCGATGGTGAAAACGGACTCCAGGGCCTGGCGCATGCTGCCCATCCGGTCCTTTTCAAGGGCGTAGCTCAAGGGAAGCTGCACGGCCCGGGCCAGAAGTTCCAGGTCTTTCTGCATTTGTTTTTCCACCTGTTTTTCGATGGAGCTGAGCGACAGATATCCGAAAATCCCCAAAGCGGTGATAAGGGGCGCCGCGACATAAATGAGCAGAGCCGCCCGAAAACTGACGGATGCCGGAAACAGGCTGAAGCTTTTCATGATTCCTCCACATGATTCATCCTTATGACACAGACAAATTAGCACATGTGTCGTTTAGACACAAGAAGGGATGTCCTGCCAAACCAAGCCTGAAACGGTATTATGTCTATATATCAAATTATTTCAGTAATATAAAAATTTAATTTTTCCTAAAGCGCCTTTGGCATGGGATATGCTTTAAGTCATGGCGAGTGTGCGGGTCGTTTGAATGGCAAAGCCCGCGTCTGTAATGTAATTTTTTATTGGAAACAGAAAGGAGAACACGAATGTTCACAAAGCGTCAACTCTTATCCATGGCCGCGGCAATGTCTTTGATTTGTTTTATGGCTTTCCCGGCATTGGGCCAGCAGGATTATCAGCAGGGCGAGATGGGATCCCAGCCGCAGGTCGACGAGGCGGCCCTGGAAAAAACCGCTGAGGCCTACACGGAAATCATCAAGATCAACGAGGACTTTCAGCGCTCCCTGCAACAGACCGATGACGACACCGAAAGACAGCAAATGCAGGATGCTGCAAACGCAGAGATGATCCAGGCGATCAATGAGGCCGGACTTGAAGTCGAGGAGTACAACAGCAACATGCAGACCATCCGAACAGACCAGGGAATGGGTGAGAAGTTCATGTCAAAAGTTCAAAGCATGCAGTAGAACCGGCGCATGCAACAGAACAGGAGGTAAAACTTCATGAAACCCTTCATCCGAATGATTTCCGTGTTCGGTCTGGCAGTGTTGGTGGGCCTGGGCGCCGCCGGTTGCGATCTTGGCGGAAACGGCGAGCAGCAACCCATGCCGCCGCCAAAGCCAACACAACCGGGACAGCCGGCGACGCCGCCGACTTATCCGCCTCCGGGGGAATCCGGCGGCGGCCCGTCGCAACTGCCGATAAACGATATGGATCTGGAAAGAGCCGCCTCGGCTTACGTGGTCATTACCGAGGACGAGCGGAAAGTGCAGGAGTCCATGGAACAGGCTGAAGACAATGCCGCAAAGCAGGATCTGCAGGCCGCCGTCAACCAGAGGATGATGCAGGCCATCAAAAACGCCGGACTCACGGTTGATATGTACAACAATATCATGCAGCTCGTCCGAACAAACGAAGATCTGGGTGAGCGCTTTCAGGAAAAAGTTCAAAGATTGCAGTAAACCCGCGGCGACGCCCCGGACCATCGGGAAGCCGCGACATAGCGGGCCGGGCATATGCGCCCGGCCGGCTTTTTTTGCGGAGCAGGGCTTCGGCCAGTTCGTGGGCGTGTTGCCGGATGTCCTTGCGGCTCAGTCCTGAGCGCAGCAGGCGGACCCCTCAGTTCGAAACCGCCCTCCGGCGTATAGATCACCGCGAGGGCGCTGCACGGCGCACCGGAACTGCAATGTCAACGTGGGGCTGATGCTATCCAAGTTCGGCGGCGGGGGCCATGCCGGGGCAGGCTCCTGCACGGTTACGAAGGCGGATGCCGATGAGGTGCTGGAGGAGATCATCGACATCCTGCTGAAAAACGACAAGAACGATTGAGAACTCGAAACGGGAGATCCGGATAGAATCCCGGCTCATTTGTCCCGGTTCAGGGCTTGACCCCGGCCATGATCCCCGAATCGTTTGGGCCCGTAAAGTCGAGCCTGCGGATCTCTTTTAACCCCGCTTCCGCCATCATCTCCGAAAGCTCCCCTTGGGAATAGGCCTGCCCTCCGTCGGTTCCCAGCAGCATGTTGAGGGAGAAGAGCGCTGGAAAGAGGGGGCGATCCCGGGTATTGTCCAGAATGAACTCATGGATGAGCAGCACCCCTCCGCCATCGAGGGCATCGGCCGCCTTGGAAAGGATGGCCCGGCAGTCGTTCGGGTTCTCGCCGTGGAGGATGTGGGAGAGCCATGCCGCGTCATATCCCTCCCCTTTTGGCCCTTTGGGAAGATCCTCTACAGTGAAATCCCCGGGCGAAAAATCGATCCGGTCCGAAAGGCCGAACCGCTCGATGGTCTTTTCGGCAAAGGGCTTTGTGGTGGGCAGGTCAAAGACCGTTGCCCCAAGCTGCGGGTTTTTCCGGCAGAAGTGGATCGCATAGGTTCCGGGGCCCCCGCCCAGGTCGAGCAGGGTTTTTCGGCCCGAAAGATCGATCTTCTCCACGATGGACGGGGCAATTAGATTGGCCAGGTTGAACATCCCCATCAGAAAGCTCTCCCGCCGGCTCTCATCGGAAAAGGAGGATCTGCCCCGCACCGCCTCGCCCCGGACGACCGCCTCGTCCAGACGGGACCAGGATTCCACGAGATGGTGGTGGTGCATGATCATATAGCCGATATATCCATCTGAATCCTTTGAAAGAAACCGGAGTGCCGCATCGCTGTTCCGATACTTTTCCCCCTCCTTTTGGACAAGCTCCATTGCGGAGAGGGCATCCAGCAGCATTCCCGTTGCTCTCGGTTCCGCGCGGATGGATGCGGCAACATCGGCGGCCCCCTTTCCCCCCTCTCCAATGGCCGTGAAGATATCCAGCTTCACCCCGGCATGGAGGGTACAGGTGCGCCAGTAGTATCCGGAGGTCTCCAGAATCTTTCCGGGGTTCCAGTTTTCACCGTTTGCTGTCATACGATTCTCCCTATTTGCGGATCATGCTTTTGAGCTGCTCCAGCGGAATATCCTCATCATAGATACCTGCTGCAACTTCATACGGTTGTCCCGGAACATCGAGAACATAGGTCAACTTTCGGGAGGGGGTATCCTCCCCCACCTTGGGCCACTGGTATTCTATCCAGTCCCCCCCGGGCTGTTTGACCCCATCGCACATCTCTGCAAAGAAGAGCTTTCCGGTGGTGTCCCGGAGCCCCATCAGAGCCATTCCCACCAGCTTCGGCTTGAAGGGATGGGCCGCATCGGTGCCATTTTTGCAGTCGAGCACCCAGACATAGGTATCTTTGAAGGCCCAGCCGCTATCAGGATCATTGAAGTCTTCCAGTCCCGCCTCCCCCTTATCCTGAAGATAGAGTGCAGCCGCCTTCACCCGCTCCATCACATCATCGGGCGATGCCTTTTCATCGCCGTATGCGGCCAGCACAAAGAGCAGGAGTGCGGAAAAAATCCCGATGGTCAGTGTTCGTAAAGATTTTATAAGATCATTTTGCTTCATCTTTTTCTCCTTTTTTGATCACATATACCCTTTCCCGGCCAAACCGTCAAGCCGGATCAACCGAATCGAAGAGAATCGAATCTGAAGTTGTATTTGGTTGAAGTGTCGGATAGAATAGACAGGATCAGTTTTTAAGAGACCATCATGGAACAGGCCATCATCAAAAAGATACCGCAGATCGCACATGATCCGATGCAGGAAAACCGCTTTTAAATCGAGAAAAGGGGAGAGCTTATGATCGAAAAGGTGCTCATCATGGGCGCGGCCGGCCGGGATTTCCACAATTTCAACATCTACTTCCGGGGCAATCCCCGGTACCGGGTGGTTGGGTTCACCGCAGCCCAGATCCCGGATATCGAAGGACGCTGCTACCCTCCCCAACTGGCCGGAGATGGATATCCCCAAGGCATCTCCATCTATGCCGAGGAGGAGCTGGCCGATCTTATCCGAAAGCATTCGGTCGATCTGGTCGCCTTCTCCTACAGCGATGTTACCCACACCCATGTGATGCACCAGGGCGCCATCGCGATGGCCAACGGCGCGGATTTCATTCTGCTGGGGGCCACATATACCATGCTGAAGCCGAAAAAGCCCCTTGTCGCGGTCTGCGCGGTGAGAACCGGATGCGGAAAATCCCAGACCACCAGGGAGGTCTGCCGGATTATCAAGGGGATGGGGAAAAGTCCGGTGGTGATCCGCCATCCCATGCCCTACGGCGATCTTCTGGCCCAGGAGGTGCAGCGCTTCTCGGAATTTGCCGATTTCGACCGGCACCAGTGTACCATTGAAGAGAGGGAAGAGTATGAGTCCCTGGTGGAAAAAGGTATCACGGTCTATGCCGGCATCGATTACGAAAAGATTCTCAAATCGGCCGAAAAGGAGGCCGATCTGATCGTCTGGGACGGCGGCAACAACGACACGCCCTTCTACACCCCCGATCTTCACATCGTGGTCTTCGATCCTCACCGGCCGGGCCATGAACTCCTCTACTATCCCGGCGAGACCAATATGATCATGGCCGATATCGCGATCATCAACAAGGTCGATTCCGCGCCGCCCGAGGGGGTGAGTCAGGTCAAGGCCAACATCGAAGCGCATGCGCCAAAAGCCAGGATCGTCATGGCCGAGTCGGCCATTCTGGTCGATGATCCGGAGGCGATCCGGGGAAAGCGGGTCATGGTGGTCGAGGACGGCCCCACCCTGACGCACGGAGAGATGGCCTACGGTGCAGGAATCATTGCCGCACGAAAATATGGCGCGGCAGAGATCGTCGATCCGAGATCCTGCGCGGCCGGCGCGATCCGAAACATCTATGAGAAATATTCTCACATCGGCCCGGTGCTGCCGGCAATGGGCTACAACACAAAACAGGCCAAGGACCTGGAGGCCACCATCAATGCCGCAGCGTGCGACCTGGTTCTCTTTGCCACCCCCATCAACCTCTCCGCACTTCTCGATATCCGCATTCCCTCCCAGCGGGTGCGCTACGAATACAAGGATCACAGCGAGCCCCTCCTTTCTTCGATCCTGCAGAAGCGGTTGGGAGGTCTTCTGGGAGAGACTTCATGAAAAGGGATGGCAGACCCGTTCTGCTGGTGGCCCTCGGGGGGAATGCCCTGATCCGAAAAGGGGAGAAAGGGAGCATCGAGGAGCAGTTCGAAAACCTGCGGAGGCCGATCCGCGAGATAGCCAGGCTTTCCCGGCGCTTCAGGATCATCATCACCCACGGCAACGGCCCTCAGGTAGGAAACCTTATGCTCCAGCAGGAGTGCTGCCCGAACCTTTTGCCCCTGCCCTTGGAGATCCTGGTGGCCCAGACCCAGGGACAGATCGGCTATATGATCGAATCGACCCTGGACAGTGAACTGATGGCTTTGGGCATCCATGAGCATCAGCGGATCGTCAGCCTTATCAGCTATGTGGTGGTGAATGAAAATGATCCGGCCTTTTCAGCCCCCACAAAGCCGATCGGGCCGGCCTTTACCGAGGCCGAGGCTGCACCCCTCCCCTATCCCACAATCAAAACGCCCAAAGGCTTCCGCCGGGTGGTGGCCTCCCCTGTACCCGTCACCATCGTGGAGAAGCGGGAGATCAAAGCCCTTATCCGTCAGGATTTCATTGTGATCTGCTGCGGGGGCGGCGGGATTCCGGTGATCCGGGAGGGGAGAACCTTTGCCGGGGTGGATGCGGTGATCGACAAGGATCTTGCCAGCGCGAAGCTGGCTCAGGAGGTGGGGGTCGATCTATTTGTGATTCTCACCGATGTGGCCGGTGCGATGCTCGATTACGGCGGGCCGGAAGAGCGGCTGCTGACCCAACTGACACCTGAAGAAGCTGAAGCGCATCTGGCTGCAGGCCATTTCCCGGCAGGCTCGATGGGCCCCAAGGTCGCCGCGGCCATAAGTTTTGTCCGCCACAGCCAGGGCAGAGCCGCGATCGGCTCTGTTACCGATCTGACCGGATCCGTGGAAGGAGACTCGGGAACCCAGATCTTCCGGAAATAAACAATCCCCGGGAAAGGGGATGTTGCCTTGCGCGGAAAAATAGGGTATGAAAGAGAGTCAGAATTAAAACGGCCTTTAAGGATTTCCATAATGAGCACGATCTTTATCTCTCACAGCAGCCGGGACAGCGATTTTGTCGATAAGCTCCGCCAGAGCCTTGAAGCCAAGGGGATGTACAGCCTGGTCGATTCCCGGGAGCTGCGGGGAAGAAACATTCCCATCGAACGGATCTTCAAGACCCTCGAAAACGCCAGGGCATTCATCGTGGTGGTCAGCCCCGATGCCTTCAATTCCGCATGGGTTGCCGAGGAGACCCGACATGCCTCCCAGGTCAAGGAGCAGTGTGCCGAGGACTTTGTCATCATTCCGCTGCTGCGGGAGGGGGTGGAACTGGGGGCACTGAAATGGCTCTTTGTTCAGAAACCACTGGCCATCCGGGTCATCAATGGGGCTGCCGGCATCAAAAGAGCCCTGCCCCAGATCATTTCAGCCCTTAGCAGAAGCGCAGGAGAGCGGCCCCAGCAAAACCTTGCGCCGGAGCTTCAGGAGTCGTCCCCAGAATCAACTGCATTGGTGGAGGCAATTCCGGCGGTCCCGGCAGAGGAGCTTCTTCTGGAGATGCGCTCCCCCTATACCGAAAAACGGGGAGGAAAAATCTATGCGGCCGCGACCGCTGAACTCAGCTATATCTCGGCAAAGAGCCGCAGGATCGGAGTCGAATGCCGGGAGCCCTATCTCTTTACCGCGCCCATCGGCTACCCGGAGATCGAAGAGCTGAAGTGGTATCTTGATCAGTATTACCTCTGGCCCAGCGGTGCCGAGAAACAGAGAGCCCAGGAGGTCGAAGAGCGCCTGCCGCAGTGGGGCCGGGAACTCTATTTGAATGTCATGCCGAAATACAGTTGTTCCGAGGTGCTGTCGAGCTGGCTTTCGGCTGAAGAGGGACAGGAACGCCGGTTGACGGTCTTTATCGACGCGCAACTGGTGCGGGGCTCTTCGGTGGTTCAGCAGCAGGAGGCCAATCGGGCCGCGTTTCTTCTTCTCTCTTTACCCTGGGAGCTGCTCCATGACGGAGAGCGGTATCTGCTGCAGGGGGCCAAATCGGTCCGGGCCCGGCGCCACCTGCCCCTGAGAATTCCCCGGGGAATGGGAGATCCATCCCGGTCCAAATCCTCCACCCGGGTGCTTCTGCTCAGCCCCCAACCGGACGAGCCGGACAGTTCCGCCCTGCTTCCGGATGAGATGCCGGCTCAGCCCGTTTTGGAGCCCCTGGGGCCGGCCCAAGCCTTCGGAGAAGTGACGCAGGTGATTCCGCCCACGGCTGAAAATATCACAGCGATCATGGAAAAAGCGACGGATTCAGGAGAGGATTATGCGGTGATCCATGTGGATGGCCATCGGCTTCACCGACAGGGTGCAGGGGGCGGAGAGAGTCTCTTTCCCGGGGAAATCGGCTCGTTTTCAAGCGGAAAAGCCGATTCGGACGATCCTATGGCCTTCCGGACAGAAGAGTTTGCCCGGACCATCCGAAACCATCGTCCTCAGCTCTTCTTTTCCAGGAGCCTTTCCATCAGACAACGGTAGAAGCGGCCGAAATCCCCGGGAAAAAAGGTTTCTCTCTCTACTTCATGAAGGGAACTCCCAAAACATAGGTGAGGCCGGCAGAGACATTGAAGTTGTGGCTCTCATCGTCAAAGGCATAGTTGTACCGGGCATCGATCCGGAAGGCGAATCCTTCGGAAAAGAAGTACTTCACGCCGAAGCCCGCATCTGCAAGGCCGCCGGTCTTGTCTTCTCTTGCCTCATTGATGGTGGTTGCGCCGCCGCCGAGGGCCACATAGGGAACCCACTGGTTGTCCGGCATGAAATGGTAGAGGAGATCGATTTTGTAGATGAACTCCACGAGGTTGTCGTAGGGCTCCCCGTTCTCCAATTTCTTGGTGTCCACAAAGTTGGCCGTAAACTCCGCGCCCAGATTCCGGGTAAAGAGATAGCCGAGGCCGAAGGTATAGATGGGGTTGTCATCATCATAGACATCGTCATTGTCAAAGAAAAAGGAGCCGACCATGCCGGTCATGTCCAAGGTACGGGCTTCCATCTGGGCATATCCGGTTCCGGCCGCCGCCATCAACAGCGCCGCAAGCAAAGTTCCCGCCTTCAGAAATCCCAAAAATCGTTTCATTCTTCTTTTCTCCTTTAATAAGAGTTCATTCTCCGTCAGCAGAAAAAGATTTCCGCCTTCAATATATCTTATAACAGGGAATGAAACGATTTCAACATAATTTCTTTTGAATATCGGGTCAAAAAAGGGTTTGCCGGTTTTCAGGTTCTTCTGCAATGGCTGAAATGGTTCGGGATCTGCGGACGCATAGAAAGGGAAAACGCCTCATCATGAAGAGAATCGATCCGAAAGGGGACCCATGATGAGGCGATTTGGAGAGGAAACTATAGATCCAACGATATAAACAGGAATTACCAGCCCTTCCCTGTAATGATCTTCCGGATCTTGTCCTCGGTCTTCTTCTCCACAAGGATCATCCGGTTGGCCTGTGCCTTCTGGATTCTTTCGGCTAGACTTGCGGTATCGATCGGCTTCTCCAGAAAATCCATCGCACCCAGCTTCATGGCCTCGACCCCCTTCTCCACAGAGCCGTAGCCGGTGAGCAGGATCACCTGAAGATCGGGGTTCTTCTCCTTCATCGCGGCCAGGGCCTCCAGACCATCCATCTCCGGCATCATCAGGTCCAGCACCACCGCGTCGAAACCTTCTTCCTCAACCCGCTTGATGGCCTCTTTTGCAGAAGTGGAGGTGGAGACGTTCATTCCCCGGGTTTTCATCCGTTCGGCAAGGGTATCGACAAAATCGATCTCATCATCCACCAGCAGTACTTTTTCTGTCATCTTCCCCTCCTTTCAGTCATATTTAAAAGTTGAATCATCTTCATCTTTTAATGATAAACCATTTTCCCGGAAAAAGCAATTTCTATCTGCACATTATCGTTTCAAAGCAAGGGTCAGGGACTTTGATGCCGGGTCAGCGGTAAGGGTTGCATCCAGCGCCTCCAGAAGCGCCTCCACCGGCCGGGTCGGAAAAGGTTCGGGAAAATCGGCCAGTCCGGTTATGGTGATGGAAAAGCCCTCGGCACTCTTTTCCGGGGTCAGGGTGAGGACCCCGCCGCCCCCGGCACTCTCCATTGCATACTGGAGGCACAGAAAAAGAAGATTCTCCAGGTAGAATGGATTGGTGGAGAGCAAAAGCGGCGCTTCTGCGGGTCTGACATCGACTTTGACATTCTTGTTCGCGGCAAACCGGCCGTTCAGGGCAACGACCAGCGCGATCAGCTCTGCAAGATCCACCGAACGGACCGGTTCGTCCACGCTGTGGGCAAAGCGGTTCATCATCCGGATGATCCCGTCTCCTCGTTTGACCTGCTTTGCCACCTTTTCGCTGATGGCCTTCATCCGGGCCGGATCAATGGGCTTGCCCTTCTCGGCCATGAAACAGTAATCCTCCAGCAGACCAGCATTTTCATTGATGATGGCGATCACGTTTTTGATCTCATGGGAGATGGATGCGGAGATCGCACCGAAGAATTGAAGGCCGTTCCAGCCGAGGATATCGGGCTTGCATTCCATATAGGTCCTCCTTTGCAAGGGAAAGATGAAGGTTGACGCAGGCACGTATGGACCCGGGGGTCAGGGCCGCGTCCACAATATCGCTTCGAAGTCATTCCGACTTGACGGACTTCTTCTTCTCTCCGTTCTCCTTCATCATCTCCCGGGCCGTGTCGAACTCTCCGGCCTCGGCAAAGGTGGCAGCCATGATCGACTTCTGCACCTTGTTCTTATAGGCATTCTTGATGGTCGAAACGATCTTGTCGATATCGGCCGGCTTCTGGAGGTAATCATAGGCGCCGAGCTGACGGGCCTCATTTTCGTCTTTGTCGGAGCCGTGGCCCGTGAGCATGATCACCTGAACATCCGGGTAGGCCTTCTTGACCCGGCGCAGCACCTCCATGCCGTCGATGCCGGGCATCTTCAGATCCAGAATCATGACATCGGGGACCTCGTCCTTGACCACCTTCAGGGCCTGCTCGCCGTTGTAGGCGATGTCCGAACCGAGGTTGCGCATCTCGATGCGCTCGGCCAAAGTCTTTACGAACTCCTCCTCATCATCCACCAACAGGACTTTGATCTCATCCATAGGTCATCTCTCCTTCCGATCGTTGATCGCTTCTTTTATGGATCACTCCTCTTTCGGGCCTTTGCATTCTTGAGCCGAAGCCGCTTTCTTTTCCAACATCTCCAGGGCCATATCCGGCTCCCCGGCCTCGGCAAAGGCCGCGGCCGTCATCGCATCCTGATACTGCTCAAAGATCGACCTTCCGGCCTTCTCCTGTTTCCGCTGATGCGCATCCTTGATCCGCGCCATCAGCCGGTTAAGGTCAAAGGGGACCAGAATGTCGTCGAAAGCCCCCAGTTTCATTCCCTCAATCGACAGGGAGAGCTGCCCGGTTCCGTTGATCAGGATCACCTCCACCTGGGGGCGAAACCGTTTGATCCGTTTGAGCAGGGCCAGACCATCCTCCCGGAGTTGGCTGAGGCTGAGAAGGACCACATCGATGTTATGCTTTTTGATGAGTTTTTTCAATCCCCAGCGCCCTTCGGACTCAAAGACCTGAAAAGGGGCCGTCACCAGATGCCGGCACAGGCTCTGGCGGAAGCCGATGTCCGTATCGACGATCAGAAGGTTGATTCCCATAGAACCATTCACCTGCGAACCATTCACCTGCGGTCCTAAAGGTTAGACCCGAGCCAGCACATAGCTGTAGCGGACTTCATCCAGCCCCACATCTCGCAGGAAATCATCGAGGCTGCGGGCGCTCCTTCGGGTCGCCGGGGTATCGAGGATCTCCAGCGCGGCCTCATGACAATCGGCCTCGGCAAACGCGGCCGCCATAAAGGTCTTTTCGATCTTCTCCATCAGTTTTCTCATGGTTGCACTCCTTTCAGGGGGTTGTTTAAGGGAAGGCGATTATCCCTTCTTCCCATTTTCTGTTTTCACCTGCTCCAATTCATATGCAACCATGATGCCAAGTCATGAAAAGCCGCGGACAGCAAAGCTTCTCCCGTTATTGAGCCGCGACCCGATGGAGAAACAGGAACATAATGAATCAATATAAAACATCCTACGTAGTCTATAATGAAACATTTTGAATCACCCGGAATACTTCTCCAGCTTCTCCATGAGCTGGTCGATCTCAATCGGTTTCATCATATAATCGGCAGCCCCCTGCTGTATTCCTTCTTCCCCCTCCTGTTCGGACCCTCTGCCGGTGAGCAGGATCACCGCTACCTCCGGGTTGCGATCCCTGATCCGGCGCAGCGTCTCCAAGCCGCCGATACCGGGCATCATCATGTCCAGAAGCACCAGATCCGGCGGATCGTCGTCGATCATGGGCAGCGCTGTCTCGCCGTCGTTGGCCACCCGGACCCCGATCCCGCGCAGTTCCAGCCGTTCGGCAAGGGTATCGACAAACTCCTTCTCATCGTCCACAAGCATTACGCTGATCGATTTCATTCCGCTTTCTCCTTATCCGTTTCCCCGTTGACTTTGGGCAGATAGATCGTAAAGGTGGAGCCTTCGTTCTCCCGGCTGTGGACCTTGATGTCTCCGCCCAGCTTCTTGACGATCCCGTAGGTGATGAAAAGGCCCAGTCCGGTTCCGCCGGCCTTCTTGGTGGTGAAGAAGGGGTCGAAAATCCGCTGAATCGTCTTCTCGGTCATCCCGGAGCCGTTGTCCTGGATGGAGACGCCGACATTCCGCTTGTCCTCCTCCCAACTGGTGATGGAGACCCTGCCGTTGTCGTGAACAGCGGACAGGGCATTGCTTAAAATGTTCAAAAAGACCTGCTGTACCTGCCCCTGATCCGCAAGAACCCGGGGAAGATCTTCTGCAAATTCGGTGCGCAGATCGATGTTCCGGTAGACCATTTCCTTGTTGACAAAGCCGACCACCTCCTGCACCAGATGGTTGATGTCCAGCGGCTCGAGCCTCGGCTCCTTGTGCCGGGCAAACCCCAGCAGCCGATGGGTGATGGTCTTGCACCGGCCCACGGAATTGATGATGCTGGTGAGCAGATCCAGAAACCGCTGCTTCTTTTCAAAATCCGGAGAATAGGTAACCAGATCCTTCATCAGGCCGGCCTTTTCATTGATGATGGCCAGGGGATTGTTGATCTCGTGGGCCACCCCGGCCGCCAGCCGGCCGATGGCCGAGAGTTTCTGGTTCTGCTCCAGCTCGTGGATCGCGTTCTCCCGCCGCTCCTCGGCCTCCTTGATGTTCATGACCATCACATCCGAAAGCTTGATGACTATCATGATGATCACAAAGACGCTGGCGAAGAAGATGAAGAACATCTCCCCCTGCAGGGTGATCCAGGTTCTCAAGATGATGTCCTTGGGCTTGACCACCACCAGGGAGAAATTGGGCTTTTCAAAGCTTGCGTATGCGACGATCACCTCCCGGCCCAGGGGATCGACGGTCTCGTCGATGGTGGTCTCATAGGCTCCCTGCAGGATCTCGAAGGGGCTTTTTCCCAGAACATCCCCGTAATAGCGGGAATGGGTCTGAAAGAGCCCCTCCCGGTTGACGATGAAGGCGTCGCTCTTGGCATCGATCTCCATGGTGGAGATGATCTCGTCGAACTTGTTCGTATCGATGGTGGCCCGCAGCATCCAGTAAGTCCCATCATGCTCTACCCGCTGCACCGCGATCGCGATATGGGGAACTTTCCCATACCCCATGAAGACTTCGCTGATGAAGGAGTCCCGGATGAGAACCTCCTGGAACCAGGCCTGCTGGGAATAATCCTTGTTCTCGAGGGAGTAGGGGCCGGCATATCCGATCTGAAGCCCCTTGCCGTTGATGAGGCCGATATCCACAAACCCCTCGAACTCGTTCTTCAGGACCCGATAGAGCCGGTTCAGAGTCGCCGGGTCCGAAAGCTGTTCAAAGGTGTAGGCCGAGGAGATGAATCGGATCATGGAGAGCCGCTCCTCTAAAAAGAGATGAAAGGAGTGGCGGGTCTTGTTGAGCAGCACCCGGAGGGGCTCGATCACCTCGTTTTTGAGGCTCTCCTGGTACTGGAAATGGTTGATGGCCCCCATGACCGTCAGGGGGACGATGGTTACAAAGAGCATGATCAGGGTGATATTCCGCCGAAGGATGATATATCGCGAGGACGCGTCGCTAATCTTGTGGATCGACAGAAAATGGCGGATAGTGGTGTACAGCCAGCTTTTGGCTCGGGTCATCATAGGCGCCTCCCAATCCTCAGAGGGGGTCATATAGAACAGCTCCGGCCGTAAGATCTTCTGCGGTCAATCGCTGGGGAATCCGATCCCAAGGGCCTGCCACCGAATCGATCACCGCAACGCCTTTCCATTTCAGATACTGGTAATACTCATCTTCGATCCCGCCGCAGATCACCATCTCCACATCCTCTTTCAGGATCAGCCGGCAGAGTTCCTCGGCCGAAGAGTGGGAGACCACCAGAATCCGCTCGTCCCACCCCTCTTTTTCCCGGGATTTGAAAAAGAGGAGGACTTCGGTGGCCAGATCGAAGCGGGGCGCGATCTCCGCGCCGTATACCGGAATCAAAACCTTTTTCATGTGCCGTCTTGTTTCATGTGCCGTCCAGTCCGTGCTGCTTCATCTTCCGCCAGAGGGTGCTGCGGCCCCAACCAAGGATCTCTGCGGCCTGACCCCGTTTTCCCTTGGCCCGGATCAGCGCGTCCATGATCATCTCTCTTTCGACTTCGGTCCAGGTCTTTCCCTCTTCAGGGATGGGGCCGCCAGGTTCCGGGGAGGGATCTCCGGAGGGATCGGTCTGGCCGGTTTCCAGGGGACTCGATGGGCCGGAAAAAAATGACTCGGTTCCGGCCGGCTCCGAGAGGTAGGCCGGAAGATCCTTTGGCCGGATCTTGGCCTCATTGCAGACATTGACGGCATATTCCACGATATTTCTCAGTTCCCGGACGTTTCCGGGGTACGGATAGCGGCTCAACAGGGCAAGGACATCCGCGGAGAAGCCGCTGATGGGCTTGCCGAACCGTTCGACAAAGGTGTTAAGGAAATGATCGAGCAGCAGACGGACGTCCTCATCCCGCTCACGCAGGGGCGGCAGATGAATCCTGACCACATTGAGCCGGAAGAGAAGATCCTCCCGGAATCGCCCCTCCCGGACCATTCCGGCCAGATCCCGATGGGTGCCGGCCACCACCCGGACATCGGCCTCAAACCCCTTGGGGCTCCCCAGGGGATAGACCACATGGTCGTCCAGAAAGGTGAGCAGCTTCACCTGAAGGGGCAGGGGCAGATCTCCGATCTCCGTAAGAAATAGGGTTCCGTTATGGGCCATCCGGAAACGGCCCGGCTTGTTCTCGATCGCGCCCGTAAAGGCCCCCTTCCGATGGCCGAAGAGTTCCGACTCCAGCAGGGTCTCGGGCAGTGCTCCGCAGTTGACCTTCACAAAGGTCCCTTTGGATCGGGGGGAGGCCATATGGATCGCCTCTGCAGCCATATCCTTGCCGGTTCCGGTCTCCCCGGTGATCAGCACCGAGGAGTCGCTCTGTGCGATGGCCGGAATCAGGCGGAAGACCTTCTCCATGGGCGGACTCTTGCCGATCATCCCCGAAAGCCGGTATCCCCCCTCCTGGCGGGCATGGGAGTGGCGCATGGGCCGCAGATCCTCCACCGACTCCAGAAATCCGGCCAGCTCCCCCCGGTCGTCCCGGAGGGGAGAGAGGGTGATCCGAACCGGAATGAGCTGCCGGTTCCGGTCGATCAGATCGCTTTCAATGGTGACGGGCTCCGAATGGGCGGTCATCCCTTTTGCCGGACACCCCGTCACGCAGAGACGGCTTCTGAGGACCTGCCGGCAGGGCATCCGGTATCGAAGGGTCTCCTCGGTCGGAAATCCGGTGAGGGCCGCCAGAAACCGGTTCATCCGGAGAACCCGGCGGGAATCGTCCAGCAGAACGATCCCCGTGGGAATCTCATCAATGAGTTCATTCAGGAGAACGGGATGATCAAATAGATCTCGGATTTGTGGGGTATTGGACAGTTCCACTCGATGCGATCAGGACTTCTCTTCAAGGATTTCAGCTACCGCCAGAAAAAGATCCGTATCCCGCAGCACTCCCGCGAGTTTTCCGTTCTCCATCACCGGCAGCTTGGAGATCCGGTTTTTGAATATCTTTTTCAACGCATCCATCAGGCTTGCATCGGCTTCGATGGTCCCCCGGACCTTGAGCATGATATCCCTCACCTTGACCCGAGCATTCTTCCGCACCCGCTCGTAGAGGTCGAGATGGGTCTCGTCGAGCCCCTCCGCATTGGCCTCGGCAAAGGCAGTCGATACCCCGGCAGAAGAGAGGCGCTGATACCAGTCTCCGGCCACCTCGGGAACCAGGGTTCTTAGTATTGAGGCAAAATCGAGAATGCCGGCCAGATTTCCCCTCTCATCCATAGCGAGGATCGTCCGGTGGCCCGCTTCGGTGCAGGACTGGCTGTCAAGTTCGCAGAAGGAGCCCCGCAGTGCCATCACGGCCTCTTCCAGTGTCGCATCCTTGGAGACCGTCGAGTAGTTCGACAGGGGGATCATCCGATCTTTGACTTTTGCTTTCAGCGCCATTTCTATTCCCTCCTTTGTCCTCCGGGTTCCGGTTAGTGTCCGCCCGTGATCAGGCCGCTGGCCGCCAGAATCAAAACCAGCGCTTCGAGGGCGGCAATCACGGCATAGACCATGTCTCCGGTTCTGATGAGCAGCGGAATAATAGCAATATAGCAGAAGATGGTGACACCGGCCAGGATCGCGATGCCGATGAAGTTGATAAAGTCGCCGTAGCCGACCATCCCCACCCAGGACCATCCCGCATTGATGTTGGCCTCATGCAGATAGTCCCCCACATTCTGGGACCAGTAGTGAGAGACCTCCGACAAAGGGATATACGGCTCCATAATGCCGAAGATATAGAGAAAATAGGTTATAAACAGAATGGCCAGCCCCACATACATCCCGACTTCCAGAAATTTCGCATAGAGCAACTGCTCTTCGCTCGCCTCCAGGGAGACATCCGTCTTGTTTTCCATGTCACGCCTCCATTATCTTTATAATCTGATATTATAATTCGGATCGTACTTTTTCCCGGTAGTCTGTTCCCGCGGGAACTTTTTTATCCGAAGATCCCTTTCTGAAGGGCCTTGAGGCCCGCAAACGCCAGAATACCGATCACCATCCACCGGATGAAGGTCGGCTTTGCCACCTTCAGCAGCCGCACCCCCACAAAGGAGCCGAGCATGATCCCCACGAGGGACGGAACCACCATCAAGGGGATGACGCACCCCTTGTTCATGTAGATCCAGGCGGCCGAGGTGTCGGTGATGGAGAGGAGAAATTTGCTGGTGGCCACACTGATCTTCAACGGCGCGCCCATGAGCAGGTTCAGGACCGGTACGTTTGCCCACCCTGCGCCGAGGCCGAACATCCCGGCCATCACGCCGATGATGACGAAGAGGCAGAGCCCCAGCGGGGTCCGATGCACCTTCCAGTTGATGTTCTGCTTGAGGCTCGGCTCGTAATAGACGCCGTAGATCCGCAGCGCGGAGGAGAGTTTGTCCGCCTCCGGTACATCGGGGATGGTCGATTTCTTTGCGGTGAGCATCAGGATGCAGATGCCCAGAATCGTTGCCCCCAGCGCGATCTGCACAACATTGGTGGGAAGGGCAAGGCCGATCATTGCCCCGACGATCGCGCAGGAGGATGCGATCAGGGCAACGGGAATGGCCAGGCGCAGGCTTGCCAGGTTTGCCTTCAGCAGGCCGGGCCCTGCGGCAAGGGCCCCGGAGAGGGCCACCAGAAGACCCGTGCCCCGGACAAAATCAAGATGAAACGGAAAGAAACCGCTGATGATGGGCACGAAGAGAACGCCGCCGCCGACGCCGCCGAGCACCGCGAGGATGCCCATCACAAAGGTTACGATAAAGAGCAGCAGCGGCCAGAACCACCAGGAATGTCCCCCGTTGTCAATTCCGTTCTGCGCGATGGCAGGGGCGGCCGTCAGCAGGATCGCTGTACAGCAGAGAAAGAGCCCCATTGCGTATCTGCCGTTTTTTCCCATCTGTTCCTCCTTGATCTTGAAAAAAATTGGTTTGGCCCCAAAAAGGGCGCCGCTACAATTTGCAACCTTCTCATAACTTTTCTATAGATATCCGGAGGAATCGATTTCGTCAACAAAAAAATATTCCATTTTGTTTTTTTTGGGTGGAAAATGTTTCAACCCCGTTTCACCCGAGCCGGAAAAACGCGGCACAAGGGGCTACAGGCGGATCAGATCTCCGCACCGGCTTTGCAGCGCGGGAACCAGTTGGACATTTCGATCCTTCAGGGAGGGCCCCACCGCAGCCAAAGCCTTTTCCGGCGTGTTGTTCTCCTCGCTCAGATGGGCTAGCACCACATGGGAGAGACCGTCGTGGAGAAGACTTCCCAGCAGATCCCGCGTATCGAAGTTGGAAAGATGCCCCTTTCGGCCCTTGATCCGCTGTTTCAGATGCCAGGGATAGGGGCCGTTCATCAGCATCTCAGGATCATGATTGCTCTCCAGCACCAGAAGCGAGCAGCCGGAGAGGTGGGTCTTCACCATCGCGGTCGCGATCCCCAGATCGGTGGCAATCCCGATTTTGGTTCCGTTGAGGCCCACCGTAAATCCGGCCGGATCGTCTGCATCATGGGAGGTGGAGAAGGGGTGAATGGTCAATGCACCCACTTTGAAAGGGGCGCCGCACTCCATTGAACAGGCCATATGGAGCTTTCGGACCTGGGGCTCGGCAGCGGCAAGTGTCCGCTTTGTCATGTAGACCGGCAGCCCGTATCTCCGGGAGAGAACCCCCACCCCCCGGACATGGTCCGCATGTTCATGGGAGACAAGGATTGCCGTGAGGGATTCCGGACAGAGATGATGGGCCCCCATGCGCCGTTCGATCTCGATTCCCGAAAGCCCCGCATCGATGAGAATCGACGCGGTCCCGTCCGAGACATAGATGGCGTTGCCCTTGCTGCCGCTGGCGAGCACGCAGACCCGGAGGCGCTTCTGTTTCTGGGTTTGGCTGTCTGTTTTCGTTTCCATGCCTCCATCCTTACCCAAGGGCGCCGGGAAGATCAAGAAAAATCGGCTATATTCATTCCGCTGGAAAGATTTCGCGGCAATTCACATCGACATTGCTGCCCTCCATTGTGAATTGGGTTCAGTTATGGTATGGATAAGAGTGATGAGAATAGAAACGGGGAACAAATGAAAGTAGCGGTAATCTCCGACGTTCACGCGAACCTGGAGGCCTTTGGGGCGGTTCTTTCCGATATCGAAAAGCAGGTCGTCGATGGGATCATCTCCCTGGGAGACAATGTCGGATATGGACCGGACCCGGAAGCCGCGGTCTCTCTGCTTCGGGAGCGGGGAATCCCATCGGTTCAGGGAAATCATGACCGTGCCGTGGGAAGCCCCACACGCCATCTCAACTGGTTCAATCCCATTGCCAAGACATCTTTGATGAAAACCATCGAGATGATCCGGCCAGAAACCCGCGCATTTCTTCGGGATCTTCCCCCGTTTCTGGTCCGCCACGGAGCCCGGTTCGTCCACGGTTATCCCCCGAACTCCTCGTCCACCTATCTGTTCCAGGTCAAGGAAGTCAACCTCATCCGGACATTGGCGATGATGGAGGAGACCATGGAGACGCCCATCTGCTTTGTGGGCCACACCCATGAACTCTCCCGGGTCTGTCTGGATGACGGAGATGTCCTCTACGAGCCGATCTCCGATCCGCTGATCCAGCTCGACGATCATAGGGCCTACATCATCAACGCCGGAAGCGTGGGCCAGCCCAGAGACGGGAACAACAAGGCCAAATATCTAATCTGGGAGACCGAAGAGCATTCGATCCGGGTCCGATACATCGCCTATGACATCGAGCGAGTCGTTCAGAAAATCAACGACGCGGGGCTTCCCCGGATTCACGGGGAGCGGCTCCGATAGCCCTCCGCAGCGAAACAGAAGATGAAAATCGAAACAGAATGAAAACAATCGGTAAATATGAGGTCCGGGGCATGCTGGGCCGCGGCGGCATGGGCAAAGTCTATAAGGTGCGGATACCGGTGGTGGGCAAAATCTCCGCGCTGAAGCTTCTGCAGCCCAACCCCCATCTCGTCTCCCTGCTGGGAAAGGAGCGCATCCGAAAGCGGTTCATCTCCGAAGCCGTCACTCTGGCCAACCTGAGACATCCCAACATCGTGGAGATCCTCGATTTCGACGAGCAGGAAGGTAATCCCTTCTATCTGATGGACTACTATTTCAATAATCTGGGGACAACCATCGGAGAGACCTACCGGACCGAACAGCCCTCCCGGATCATCCGGATGGAACGGGCCGTGGAGTATACACGACAGATCCTCTCGGGCCTGGCCTGTCTCCACCATTTCGGAATCATCCACCGGGACATCAAGCCCTTCAACATCCTCATGACAGCCTACGATACCGTCAAGATCTGCGACTTCGGCCTTTCCAAGCTGCGGGGGGAGACCTTTGGCGGCCCTCAGAACCTCAAGGTCGGCTCTCCCTGGTATTCGGCCCCGGAACAGTCCGATGACCCGGACCGGGTGGATGCTTCGGCCGATCTCTACTCGGTCGGCGTCATGCTCTACCGGATGCTCACCGGGAATCTGCCGGCCGCTCCCTATGTCCCCCCCAGCCGCTTCAATCCGAACCTGGACTGGCAGTGGGACCGTTTTATCGGACAGGCCGTATCAGCCAACCCCTATCGCCGCTTTCCCTCGGCATCGGATATGCTCGAAGTCCTGGAGAACCTCAATGCCCAGTGGGAGGCCGATCGGGAGAAGATCTGCCAGGTCTATCCGGTTCCCCTCCCCCGGGAGCAAAAAGAGCCGATCCTCCATCGAAGGGACTGTCTGAAGGTTTCGATGAAAGATGGCCAGGAGACATTTGCCGTGGATGAACTCTGGCGGCCCATCACCTTCATCCGAAATGACTTTGATCCGAACCCGAAATCACACACCGTGGCGGACCGGGCTACAGGTCTGCTGTGGCAGCAGTCCGGTTCCGAGTATCCCATGAACTGGCCCTCGGCTCAGGATTATATCGAAGGGTTGAACCGCCGAGGTTTTGGGGGCCGGAACACCTGGCGCCTGCCCACGGTGGATGAACTCCTCTCTCTGGTGACGGAACATCCCCGGGGGGATTTCTGCATCGAGCCGGTCTTTGACCGGCGGCAGCAATGTCTATGGAGCTGCGACCACAAGTCCTTCATTGCGGCCTGGTATGTGAGCATGGATCTCGGTTTTGTCGGGTGGCAGGACTTCAGCGGATTCTACAGCGTCCGGGCCGTCACCCGGAGCTGACATCCTCGGCCTCGTCAAACCGGAGAAAAGCCTGGGCCTCGGCATATTCCTCCCCATCCGTCTCTGACCGCTCTCCCCCGGACCAGCCGAATGCCGCAAGTCCATCGGTATTTCCGTGGGGGAGGCAGCAGCTCACCGATCTCGGAAATGCCCCGGCCGAGGACTGGAACCGGGTGATCAGGGCCTCATGAGGGACTTTTCGGGCCTCAATGATATCCTCCAGGTAGACGGCCGCAACCCCTTCGAAGAGATCCCCCTTCTTTTTGAGTTTCTCGATGCACGCCTTGAACTTCTGCAGCGCAGCCTGGGCATCCCCGGCATCGACAATGCAGGTAAAATAGCCGTGGCGGGATTCCGCTTTGGCGCCGATCTCATCGAATGAAAAATGGCCTATACAGAGCAACCGGACCTCCTCATCATGATTTGGAAAGAGATGGAACAGAATCCAGGAACGGAAAATAATTGATATTGACTTGCAGCGTCGCCTTGGGCTATTAATACCGTTTATACCGTTTTCCTGTCAATCGGGCCGGTAACTATGAAGGAGAAGCCAGACACAATACATAAGGCTTTGTTTTTAACAGGATTCGATCCGGCCCAAGGCCGGCGCAATTCCAACAGGATTTTTAAATCAAAAAAAGATGATTCAATCCATCAGAGGATTCAGAGACATTCTGCCCGGCGAGACCGAGCTGTGGCAGTATATTGAAAAGGAGGCCATCTCCGTCTTCTCCGATTTCGGATTCAAAGAGATCCGGATTCCGGTCATGGAGAAGACCGAACTCTTTGCCCGAAGCATCGGCGAGGATACGGACATCGTGGAAAAGGAGATGTATACGTTTCCGGACCGGAAAGGGGATCTGCTGACCCTGCGGCCCGAGGCCACCGCATCGGTGGTCCGCTCATATATCCAGCAGAAGATCTACGCCGCGGACCCGGCCCAGAAATTCTACACCATCGGCCCCATGTTCCGCAGAGAGCGGCCCCAGAAGGGGAGATACCGGCAGTTCTACCAGATCAACGCGGAGATCTTCGGCGTGGCTGAGGCCAATGCGGATGCACTGCTCATCTTCATGCTCATGACGCTGTTGAAGCGGCTGCAGGTGACGGATATCGAAGCCCATGTCAACTCACTGGGCTGCCCCGAATGCAGGCCGACTTTTCGAAATGCGCTGATCGCCTTCCTTTCGGACAGGGCCGAAGCCCTCTGCGCGGACTGCACGCGGCGCATGGACAAAAACCCCCTGCGGGTTCTCGACTGCAAAGTCCCGGGATGCCGGGAGGCCGCAACCGGTGCGCCGGCCATCACCGATCACCTCTGTACCGAATGCGCTGATCATTTCGAGACCTTAAAGGCTTCATTGGAGGGGCTCGATGTCCCCTTTGTGGTGGACAAGCGGCTGGTTCGGGGGCTCGATTATTACACCCGCTCCACCTTCGAAATCCTGACCGGTGCGCTCGGCGCGCAGAACGCTGTGGCAGGCGGTGGCCGGTATGACGGCCTGATCAAACTGCTCGGCGGCCCCGATCTTCCGGCCACCGGATTTGCCATCGGCCTGGACCGGCTGGCCGAACTGGTTCCGACAAAGGCGGAAAGTCTTGTGCGCCATCCGGACATTTACATCGCGGCGCTGGGGGAAAAAAGCCTTGGGCTGGCCTTCCAATGGATCTGCACCCTTGCCCTCTCCAGCATACGGGCCGAGACCGACTACTCCGGCAGGAGCCTGAAGAGCCAGATGAAGCGGGCCGACCGGCTCGATGCGGCCTACACATTGATCGTCGGAGAGCAGGAGATCGAAAACGGGGCTGCGGTCCTGCGCAACATGAAGACCAGCGATCAGCAGGAGATCTCTTTGGAAAACCTTCCAAAGACCCTTGCCGACATCATAGGGGCGTAATTTCTACAGGTTTAAATAAGGAGTATAGGAAGTGTCTGACAAGTTAGGCGAAATGCGGCGGACCCATAACTGCAACCGGTTGGGGACAGCGGATGTGGGAAAAGAGGTGGTGCTGATGGGATGGGTTCAGCGCCGGCGGGATCATGGCGGCGTGATCTTTGTGGATCTGCGGGACCGGGAGGGGCTCACCCAAGTGGTCTTCAATCCCGAGATCGAGCCCCAAGTGCATGAAAAGGCGCACGACCTTCGAAACGAATATGTCCTTGGAGTACGCGGCACGGTTCAGCCCCGGCCCGAGGGGATGATCAATCCCAATCTCCCCACCGGAACCATCGAGGTGATGGTCAATGAGCTTCGGATCTTCAACGCCGCGGAGACCCCGCCCTTTCTCATCGAGGACCGGATCGACGTTTCGGAAAACGTAAGGCTGAAATACCGCCATGTGGACCTGCGCCGGTCCCGTCTCCAGAAGAACCTGATCACCCGCCACCGGGCCGCCCAAAACGTGAGAAGCTATCTCAACAAGAGCGGATTCCTGGAGCTGGAGACCCCCATGCTCACCAAGGCCACCCCGGAAGGGGCCAGAGACTATCTTGTCCCGAGCCGGGTCAACCCGGGCAAGTTCTACGCGCTGCCCCAGTCCCCCCAGCTCTTCAAGCAGCTCTTCATGATCGCAGGCTTCGAGAAATACTATCAGATCGTCCGCTGCTTCCGAGACGAGGATCTGCGCGCGGACCGGCAGCCGGAGTTCACCCAGATCGACGTGGAGATGTCATTTGTGGGCGAAGAGGAGATCATGGAGATGACCGAGGGGATGATGGCACAACTCTTCGATGAGATCTGCGGGATCGAACTCCCCCGGCCATTCCCCCGGCTCACCTACGCGGAATCGGTCGCGCGATACGGCCTGGACAAGCCCGACATCCGCTTTGACCTGGAGCTGACCGACCTCTCCGACATCATGAAGGATGTGGGATTCAAGGTCTTTGCCGGCGCGGTCAAAAGCGGCGGCGTAGTAAAGGCGATCAACGCCAAGGGGTGCATCGACTTCTCCAGAAAAGAGCTGGACGATCTGACGGAGTTCGTCTCCATCTACAAGGCAAAGGGGATGGCCTGGATCAAGGTCCGGGAGGATGCGTGGCAGTCTCCCATCGCGAAGTTCTTCTCCGATCCGGAGAAAGCGGCCATAACCGAACGGCTGAACATCGAACCGGGCGATCTGATTCTCTTCGGCGCGGATTCGGAAAAAGTGGTCAACGAGAGCCTGGGCCATCTGCGGAACCATCTCGGCAAGCGCCTCGGCCTGATCGACGAGAACGCATTCGCCTTCACCTGGGTCACAGAGTTCCCCCTGGCCGAATACGACCCCGCGGAGAAGCGGTACGATCCGCTCCACCATCCCTTTACCGCGCCCATGGATGAGGATATGGAGATGCTGGAGACCGACACCGGCGCTGTCCGGGCAAAAGCCTACGACCTGGTCCTCAACGGCTTCGAGCTGGGCGGCGGCAGCATCCGCGTCCACCGGACCGACATCCAGCGGAAGATATTTGAAGCCATCGGCCTGAAACCCGAAGAATCCGAGGAGAAGTTCGGCTTTCTCCTGTCGGCCCTCGATTCCGGGGCCCCGCCCCACGGCGGCATCGCGCTCGGCTTCGACCGGCTTATCATGCTGCTCTGCCGGGAGAGTTCCATCCGGGACGTGATCGCCTTTCCCAAGACCCAGAAGGCGGCCTGCCTCATGACCGACGCGCCTTCTGATGCGGATAAAAAGCAGCTCGATGAACTCTCCATCCGGGTGCGGATGATGGATTGAGAAAAATCATGTTTTTTTTCTTGACAAACAGCCCGAATGTGGGTATAAGTATGGTTCTTGTTGAACGCTGATTGATCCCCAGTAGCTCAGTCGGCAGAGCAGGTGGCTGTTAACCACCGTGTCCGTGGTTCGAGTCCGCGCTGGGGAGCCAAAATATCAAAGCCCGGTCAGAAATGGCCGGGCTTTTTTTATGGTCCTTATTGGGGAAGAGACTTTATGTTCTCCGTACCAGCGCCATTAAAGCGGGAATGAAACTGATCTCGGAAGAGAAAATTCTCGAAGAGGTGAAACGCCGGCGCGGAGAAAGCCAAGACGATGAATCCGCGGGGCTGTAAGTCGATTGTACCGGATCATTCTCCCGCATGGCTTCTTCCGCCACATACCGGGCAAGTCGAAAAATCACGGTCAATACTATATCACGCCCCTGAAAGGTTCAGGAAATCCTGGTGACGATGGCCGGTGATGAGGGCGTTCTGCTTCTTTTCAAAGATCACCTCGTAGATATCGGGACATTTCTTCCCCGTGATGTAGAAGGTTTCTGACCGGCTGTCATAGGCGATCCCGTTCAGTACCGCGCCTGTCTGCTTATTGAGCTGTGAGCAGAACAGCTCCGATGCGTCGATCTTTCCGGTGACGGCTCCGGAGATCTCGTCGATGACCAGGATGAAGTCTTCGAACCAGACGTTGGCATAGATGCTGCCGTTGACATACTCCAGTTCATTGAGGTTTTCGACGCCGACATCGATGGTTCTTTTTGTTTCAAAGGTTTCCGGGTCCCTGAAGTGGATGAATCGGGAGCCGTCGCTCATGATCAGAGAACTGTCGTTGTGGGTGAGGCCCCAGCCTTCGGTATCATAATGGAATTCCCTGCCGGTCTTTTTAAAATCGAGGGTATAAAAATAAGCGATCTTCTTCTGCCAGGAGAGGTGGATGATCTTCTCCTTCCAGATGGTGATGCCCTCTCCGAAGTACATGTCACCGGAGAAGTATTCTTCGAGGTTCTGCTGGAGAAGGATCTCGCCGTTTGCAGGATCGATCTTCTTCAGCGCGGTCTCTGCGGTTCTGCCGGTGCTTTCGTAGAGGTATCCGTCATGGATTTCAAAGCCCTGGGTGAAGATCCGGTCGCCGTTGTGGGGGAGCCTGCGGATGACCTCCACCCTGTAGAGGTCGATGGCGTCCGGATCTTGGTCCGGGCTCGACGCAGGCGGTGTACCCGTTGATGTGTCATCCTGTCCGTCATCCAATTCGCTCCCGGACTTCTTTTGAGTATTGCAGGCAAAAAGAATGAGGAGAATGGCAAGAACCAGCCCGATAATAATGGTATAGATGCGCTTATTGTTCATTTTTCGCTATCTGAAAGTCGGCGGATATGGCTCATGGACTTCCCTACATTGTTGAGCCCGGCTTTCATCTGGCCGTTTTTTCTCAACATGCCCTGAAATGCCCGTTTTTGTCAACCCTTGTCTGGACGGCAGAAAAACGGTTACGATGGAGGAATTATGATTATATTTGGACACAAGTCAAGAAAAACTATTACAACTGATGAGATTTCAATGCCCATCTAAGGATTGGCAAAAAGTTGCAGCGGTGGTAGGATATCCACAGCACTCGATCCTGACAACGGAAAAACCGAAAAGGCCCGAATTATAGCAATGGAAAACGAAGAGCAGGTTTGATGGGTATGCGTAAAGATTACAAAAAGCTTCCCGACGATTATCCGGGCGTTCTTGCCGACATCAAAGCACGCATCCGCTCGGCCCAGTATTCGGCGCTCAAATCGGTCAACAAAGAGCTGGTGGAGCTGTATTGGGACATCGGAAGGATGATTCTTGAACGGCAGAAGGATGAAGGTTGGGGAAAATCTGTGGTGCAGCAGCTCGCCTCGGATCTGCAATCGGAATTTCCTGGGGTCGGGGGCTTTTCAGCGTCGAATCTCTGGCGGATGAAGGCTTTTTTCGGCGCATATGAAAATTCGGAAAAACTCGCACCAATGGTGCGAGAAATCGGCTGGAGCCATAACCTGATCATCCTTGAACGCTGCAAGGACGCTCTTGAAAGAGAATTCTACATCCGCATGACCCGCAAATTCGGCTGGACTAAAAACATCCTCATCCATCAGACCGAAAACGGGAGCTATGAAAGGACCCTGCTGGGACAGACCAATTTCGACCGGACCCTGACATCTGAGCAACAGACACAAGCGAAGCTGGCGGTCAAAGATGAATATGTTTTCGACTTTCTGGAACTCGGCGACGAACACAGCGAGCGGGAGCTGGAAAAGGCCATCATCTCCCGGATCGAGGATTTCCTGTCAACGGTTTTTCCTTGACACCGGACGCTTCTCCCTTTACACCCTCGTAGGACTTTTAAAAATGAACGATCATTCAGAAAGGAAAAAGAAATGCTGCTCAACCCGAAAAAAGAGCGCTTCGAGCACCTGGACAGCGCATCCCGCGAGATCATGGAGAAGACCATCGCGTTTTTCGAGAACATGGGCAAAGAGAAGCTCAAAAAGGACTACCATGACCGGGTCTGGTACTCCGATTTTCTCGATTTCGTAAAGGAGAACCAAATCTTTGCCCGGCTTCTCACCCCTTCTCAGTACAGCGATGACAAGGATGCCCGGTGGGACACCTTCCGGATCTGCGACTTCAACGAGATCCTCGGCTTCTACGGCCTGGCGTACTGGTACACCTGGCAGGTGACGATCCTGGGGCTGGGGCCCATCTGGATGAGCCGAAACGAGGCCATCAAGAAGAAGACGGCCGCTCTTCTGGAAGAGGGCGGAATCTTTGCCTTCGGCCTTTCGGAAAAAACCCACGGCGCGGATCTCTACTCTTCGGAGATGGCACTCACCCCCCTGGGAGAGGGCAGATATGTGGCCGACGGCGGAAAGTACTACATCGGCAATGCAAATGAGGCCGCGCTCGTCTCCACCTTCGGCAAGAACTCCGAGACCGACGAGTATGTCTTTTTCGCGGCCGATCCCAAGCACCCGAACTATGACCTGGTCAAAAACGTGGTCGACTGGCAGAGCTTTGTGGCCGAGTATGCGCTTAACGGCTACCCGATCACAGATGAGGAGATCCTCTCCACAGGTCAGGAGGCGTGGGATTCGGCGCTGAACACCGTCAACGTGGGCAAGTTCAACCTGGGATGGGCATCCATCGGCATCTGCACCCATGCCTTCTACGAGGCCGTCAACCATGCCGCGCATCGGAACCTCTACGGAAAATTCGTCACCGATTTCCCGCACATCCGGGGGCTCTTCACCGATGCGTATGCCCGGCTTTCGGCCATGAAGATATTCGCTTCCCGTGCCATCGACTACATGCGTGGGGCCTCCTCAGAGGACCGGCGGTATCTGCTGTACAACCCCATCGTCAAGATGAAGGTGACCACCGAGGGCGAGACCGTGATCAACGAACTCTGGGATGTGATCGCGGCCCGGGGCTTTGAAAAGGATGTCTATTTCGAAAACGCGGCAAAAGATATCCGGGCTCTCCCCAAGCTGGAGGGGACCGTGCATGTCAATATGGCGCTCATCGTGAAGTTCATGGCCAACTACTTCTTCAATCCGGCCGAATTCCCGGAGATCGGAAAAAAAGACAAGCCTGAAAACGATGATTTCCTCTTCAAACAGGGGCCCACACGGGGGCTGGGGAAAATCCGTTTCCACGATTACAAGATCGCGTATGAGAGCGTAAACCTGCCCAATGCCGATATCTTCAAGGAGCAGATTCAGGTGCTGGTGGAATTTCTCATGACCGCGCCCCCGAGCAAAGAGCAGGCCAAAGACATCGACTTCCTGCTGAGCCTGGGCGAGCTTTTCACCCTGGTGGCCTACGGGCAGCTCATCATCGAGAAATCTAAGATGGAGGGCGTCAAAGATGATCTTCTGGATCGGATCTTCGACTTCATGGTGCGGGATTTTTCCACTTTTGCCCTCCAGATCCATTCCAAGCCGAGCAGCACACAGCAGCAGATGGATCTCTGCATGAAGATGATCCGGAAACCGGTCGTGGACAAAGAGCGCTTTGACAGGATCTGGCAGGATATCTATGCTCTGGTGGATGCCTATGAGATGAATCCGTAGAAAAAAGGAGGCGCTCTTTATGTATGCCCGGGACATCATGGATCACCGGTTTCACACCTTGAAGCCCGACGATACGGTGCTGGAGGCGGTGAAACAGTTATATTCCGCAAGCCAGGCCCAAGGCAAGAAGATCTTCGGCCTGATGGTTACCGATGAAGAGGATCAGCTCGTGGGGATGCTCTCCATGTATGACATCCTGCTCTTTATCCAGCCCAAGCACATCCACATCTGGGGCGAGATGGAGGATCTGGACCCCGGAGATCTCTTTGACGAGCGGCTGGAGAGCGTCAAGCGGGTGCAGGTGAAGGATCTCATGTCCACGGATCTGGTGACGGTGACGCCTTACACCCATGTCTTTCGGGTGGTGGATATCATGATCAAGCAGCATATGCGGCGGATTCCGGTGGTGGACGACAAAGAGGTGGTGGGGATCATCTACCGGACATCGGTCTTCTACAGTCTGCTGAAGAAATTCACGGACGCGCCCGATATCGGAGGATAGCCGCCATGACCACGGTTCGAAAGCGAAGCGTATTGTCGGGGATGCGGGTGAAGGAGGCGATGCGCCGGCTGGTGATACGGCTTTCGTCGGATCAGACCCTGGCCCGGGGGATCAACCACCTGATCAAATTCAAGGCCGGGGCATTGCTGGTTACGGACCAAAAGGAATCTCCCTGCGGCGTGGTCTCCAAGACCGATATCATGGCGGCCTTCTATGGGGGCCTGCCCGTCGAGACGAGACTGGGGGAAATCATGGCGGCCCCGCCCCTTTTCTGCTATCCGGACGAGGAGATCGAGGCCGGGCTTCAGCGGATGGGGGAGCATCGGGTTCACCGGCTCTTTGTGCAGGGGGCCACATCGGATGCGGTGATCGGAACCTTCTCCTATCCCGATATCGTGGGCCTCCTCTACCGGTACTGCAGCACCTGCAAAAAAGGGCACCGCAGGGCATCGGCAGAGGGTTCAGACGATAACCGGGCAAGGGTGAAAGAAGCCATGACGCCCTTTGTGATCTCTTCTGCCGCGGCCGCGCCGATTTCCGAGGCTATCGAGGTGCTTTCGGCCCACACCTTCGGCGCGGTGCTGCTCACGGACAGCTCCGGAAAACCGGCCGGCGTCATCTCCAAAACGGATCTGATCCTTGCCTTTCATCATGGCTGCAGGCCGGAAAGGCCGGCGGCCGAGATCATGGGCTCCCCGGTTCTCTCCTGCAGCGGAGAGGATCTGCTTGCGGATGCATTGCGGGAGATGCTGATCCGGGATGTCCAGCGCTTTTTCGTCCACGGGGACGATCCTTTGGAAATCAAGGGCGTGCTGAGCCTGTCGGACGCGGCCCGGTTTCGCTCCGGAACCTGTAAAGCCTGCATACCGAGCCGGTTTATCTCGGATTGACGGCTATGGATTCCCGCCCGGGTCGAAGAGATACCCTCTGGATCGGATGCTTTTGAAGTATCGGGGATTTTTCGGCTCCGGTTCGAAGTATTTCCGCAGCCGCACGATGAAATTGTCCACTGTCCGGGTGGAGGAGAACCGGGAATAGCCCCAGCCCACCTCCAGCAGCAGCTTTCTGGGAAGGGGCCTTCCCGGGTTTTCGACGAAGATGCTCAACAGCTTCAACTCCTGATCTGTCAGGCGGATCTCCCCTTGTGCGCAGACCGCCTCTGCGGTCTCCAGATCCACCTCGTTCTCCCCGAACCGGAACCGCTTCCGGCAGGCATCCCGCGGGCCCTCCTCCATTTCGGCTCGGGCCCAATGAGCCCGGGTCAGCAGCCGCTCCACCCGCAGCAGCAGCTCCTCCAGGACAAAGGGCTTGACCATGTAGTCATCCACGCCACAGGAAAGCCCCTGCACCCGATCCTCCGGGGTCCCTTTGGCCGAAAGAATCAGAACCGGCAGTTTTTCGTTCTTCTCCCGGACCGCTTTCAAGACCGAGAGCCCGTCGATCACCGGCAGCATTACATCCAAGATGATCAGATCGGGCTCCCACGCCTCCCATCGGGAGAGCCCCTGGGCCCCGTCCAGGGACATCTCGGCCTGATACCCCTGCAGGGAGAGGTTGAGACGAATTCCCTCTGCAATGTGGTATTCATCCTCTACAATCAGAATCTTCTTGTCCGCATGAGAATTTTCGTTCACCATTTTACTCTTCCTGCTCCGATCTTACTTCCTAATCTTACTTGGAAATCCTCTTCCGCGATTTCTTCCGAATCCTCTTCCGGCATTGAATATTTGTCCGGCAGAGAGAGGGTAAAAAGGCTCCCCTGATCCGGCCCCCGGCTATGGGCGCTCAGATTTCCGCCGTGAAACCGGGCAACGGTCTGGGCCAGATAGAGGCCGATCCCGCTGCCTCTTGCCATCATGTTGTCGGCATGTCCTACCTGATAGAATTTTTTGAAGACATTCTTGAGATCCTGCTTGTCAAGGCCGATGCCGTTGTCGGCAAACTCCATGAGGATCTTTCCCGGCCGGGCCTTGATGCCGATGGAGAGGGTCGGATTTCCGGACCGGTTATATTTGACCGCGTTGTTGACGATATTCATCAGCAGCATATCAAAAAGCACTGGATCGATGCGATAGAAAAAAGCCTGATGATCGGGAAAAAAGGTATCGATTTTACACTTTTCCAGCAGATGGGCATTCTCCGCCAGAAAATTCTCCACCGCAGCACGGAGGTCTTTCAGCAGAAATTTTCCCCCATAGCTCTTATTTTCGATTCTGGCAAGATCGAGAATGCTGTTGATGGTTCCGTTCAGCCGCACCGTATCCTGGATCATATAGTCGATATACTTCAACTGGCTCTCCCGGGACAGCTCGTGTCTGGCAAAGGTCTCCAGATAGAGGCGCAGGGAGGTCACCGGGGTTTTCAATTCATGGGTGAAGTTGTTGATGAAGTTGTTCTGACGCCGGTATAGCTGCAGGGTCTTTAAATTGTAAACAAAAATGATGAAGATCCCCATGAGAATCACCCCCACCAGAATGGAGAGCACCAGGATGACGATCCAGGTCTCCGATGCCAGCACCTGATCCGCATCCAGATCGAACTTTTCCATCAAAATGTTCAGGCCCGTACTCGCCTCGATATACCAGTAGATATAGAGAATGAGGGAGGTGGCCAGGGCCAGGATGGAGATCACGAAGATCAGTATTGGGTGCAGAAACCAGGGGGATCGCGCCATTTACCTTTTCCTGTTCGGGTCTGTTTTCCTTCTCTTCCATCATACTACAGGATGGGGGGGAATGGCAACATGCCCCATGAACATCGGGGAAAAAGGATGAAAAGAGGGAGAGGCTTTTGTAAAAGTTTGGTAAAACCCCGGGTCAGGGGCTTTTTTTATGCAAAGTTCGCCTATAGAATAAAAATAGAAGGGCAGCTTCTACAAAAAAATAAACTAAGCATCCATCAGGAAAGGATATTTCAAATGAGCCTCCACCCCATACATTCCCTCGGCAGCCGAGCAAAAGTATTGTTGACCAGTGTCTTCGGCCCCTATGCCGTGGATGACGAATACGGCAGCCGCAAGGTCAATCCCATGGAACTCTACCACAACCAGGTGACTCGGGCCCAAGGCCCTTTCTCCCTGCGGATGTTCCATAGGTCCTTCGGCCTCCTGTTAATCCAGGCCAATCTCGATTCCCCCTGCACCCTTCTCGACTTCCCGACGATGGACCGCTTCATCGAAGAGATCCGGACCCACCAATATGATGTCATCGGCATCAGCGGGATCATTCCAAATGTGGGAAAGGTGGCAAAGATGTGCGAGCTGATCCGGGAGATCTCCCCCAGGAGCCAGATCGTGATCGGGGGGCATGTGGTCAACCATCCGGCCATCGAAGAGAGCGTGGATGCGGATCATTTTGTCAAGGGTGACGGGGTCTCCTGGTTCCGGAAATATCTGAAACAGGACCCGGATGCGCCCATCCGCCATCCCAAATCCCTCTCCGGCTTCGGCACCCGGGTGCTGGGATATGCCACAAATGACAAGGCCGAAGATACCGCAGCCATCCTGATCCCCTCGGTCGGCTGCCCTGTGGGGTGCAATTTCTGCTGCACATCCGCGCTTTTCGGCGGAAAAGGCCATTTCATCAACTTCTTCGAGACCGGAGATGAACTCTTTTCGGTGATGGAAGAGATCGAAAAGGAACTCAAGACCCAGTCCTTTTTCGTGATGGACGAGAACTTCCTGCTCCACCGGAAGCGGGCACTCCGACTGCTGGAGCTGATGGAGGAGAACGACAAATCCTGGTCTATCTTCGTCTTCAGCTCGGCGCGGGTGCTCAAATCCTATACTATCGAGCAGCTTGTGGGCCTCGGGATCTCCTGGGCCTGGATGGGGCTGGAGGGGGAGAGCAGCAAATACCATAAGCTCAAAGGCGTTGACACCTATGAATTGATCGAGAGCCTCCAGTCCAACGGCATTCGGGCGCTGGGATCATCCATCATCGGCATGGAGGAGCACACTCCCGAAAACATCGACAGCGTGATCGACTATGCGGTCGCGCACAACACGGTCTTCCACCAGTTCATGCTCTACACCCCCAACCCCGGAACCCCGCTCTACGAAGAGCACAAGAAAAAGGGAACCCTTCTGCCCGACTTTCCCGTGGCAGATACCCACGGCCAGTACCGGTTCAACTATCGCCACCCGCATATCGAGGACGGAGCTGAAGAGGGTTTTCTGCTAAAGGCTTTTGAAAAGGACTTCGAGGTCAACGGGCCGAGCCTTGCCCGCCTCTTACGGGTGACACTGGACGGGTATCTGAAGTACAGAAACCATCCGGACATGCGGATTCGCCGCCGGTTCGAAAGAGAGGCCCGGCAGTTGAAGAACACCTATGCGGCCGCGGCCTGGGCCATGAGATCCCATTACCGGGGAAATGCAAAGATCGAGACCAAGCTGACATCGATTCTCAAAGACATCTATGCCGCGTTCGGCCTGAACGCGCGGATCACGGCCCCGCTGCTCGGGATGTATCTCCGCCACACCCTGAAAAAAGAAGAACGCCGGCTGGCCGAGGGGATGACCCTGGAGCCGCCCTGCTTTTATGAAAAGAATCCCGCGGCCCTTGATGTGCGGGAGATACCGCAGCCTGCAGCCGAGGAGGCGATGCCTTTGGCGCCCGTTTCTGCCCGGGCGCAATAGGGTCGTTTGATACCACTGCGAATTGATCTCTTTTGATTTCGCAGTGTCCGCAATCGGAATAAAAAAGCCCGGCGAGATCCATACAGAATCTCTCCGGGCTTTTCCATTTTAAATCCCCTTCACTGTTGATCGTCAGCGAACCTTCCCGATCACCACAGCCGCAATGGTATTCTTCTGGATCTCCTTGGTTCCCTCATAGATCTCGGTGATCTTCGCATCCCGGTAAAACCGCTCCACCTCATACTCCCGCATATAGCCGTAACCGCCCAGAAGCTGAATCGCCTCGTCGCAGACCTTGACCGCGGTTCGCGCGGCAACCATCTTCGCCATCGAGGTCAGCTTAGGATCGATCCTTCCCTTGTCGCAGTTCCAGGCCGCCTTGTAGACCAGCAGCCTTGCGGTTTCGAGCTTTGTAGCCATGTCCGCGATCTTGTGCTGTGAGACCTGAAACTGTGCGATCTTCTTTCCGAACTGCTCCCGCTGTTTGATGTAGGCCAGGGCCCGGTCAAAGGCCCCCTGTGCGATCCCCAATGCCTGGGAGGCAACCATGATCCGGCTTTCGTCGAAGAACTCCAGCACCTGATAGAAACCCTTGTTCTCCTCCCCGATCAGATTGGAAAGGGGAACCCTGACATCGTTGAAGCTCACCTCGGCCGTGTAGGAGAGGGTGATGCCCATCTTGTGTCCCACGTCGGCTGTGGTGATGCCGGGGCGATCCGCCTCCACCAGGATGACGCTCAACCCCCGGTGGCTGGGCTGTGCATCGGGGTCCGTCTGGCAGAGAACATTGAAAAACCCGGCATGGGGCCCCGTGTTGGTGATGAATATCTTGCTGCCGTTGATGACCCATTCGTCTCCGTCCTTTACGGCAGCGGTCTCCATCCGGGTGATGTCCGAGCCGTGATCCGGCTCGGTAAATGCGCCGCAGGCCAGAATATCCCCCTCCGCGACCTTCGGCAGCCATTTACTTTTCAGTTCATCCGTTCCGAACTTGAGGATCAGCTCGGACGCGAAATCGGCAATGGCAAGGCATGTCCCCACAGTGGAATCGCCGCGGCAGAGTTCCTCGCAGATCAGGATGTTCTCGGTCACGCCCAGCCCCTGCCCCGAATATTTTTCAGGGAAATGGATGCCGACAAAGCCGAGATCCGCGGCCTTTTTCCAGAGGGTTTCCGGGTACTGATGATTTTCGATGAACCCGTCGATTACATCTCTTTTGAATTCGCCTTTGACAAAATCCCGAACCGCCTTTTGAATCTCCAACTGCTCCCGCGTCAGCGCAAAATCCATTCTCTTCTCCTCTTTTTATTCTTCTCGATCCTTCTCATCCTCATTCGGAAAACAGACCGTTATAGCTCTTCCGCATCTCCCGCTTCAGGATCTTTCCGGTGGGGGTCTTGGGCAGAACATCCACAAAGACCACCTTCTTGGGGATCTTGAACGAAGCGAGTTCCCTGCGGCACCGGTCCAGAATCTCATCTTCGGTGATGGTCTCCCCTTTGCGGAGTACCACGATCGCGGTGACCGCCTCCATCCAGACCGGATGGGGCACACCGATCACCGCAACCTCCTCCACCCGGCGGTCTCCGTAGATCGCCTCCTCCACCTCCCGGGTGGAGACGTTCTCGCCGCCGGTCTTGACCATGTCCTTTTTCCGGTCCACCACCGAGATGTACCGGTCATCATCCAGCACCCCGATGTCGCCGGAGTGAAACCAGCCGCCCCGCATGGCCGCCTCGGTCTTCTCCGGATCTTTGAAGTACATGATCAGGGCATGGGGGCCTCTGCCGCAGATCTCCCCGGGATTCCCCACATCAGTGACGGCCTGCCCCGACACATCCTCCAGCCGGGTCTCCATGTTGAGCCCGCCCATGCCGGCCGAGCCCAGCTTCTTCATGGCATCCTCGGCCTTTAAAATCGTATGATACGGCGCAAGCTCGGTCTGGCCGTAATAGTTGTAGATTCCGCACCCCGGCAGCCGCTCCATCATCTCCTTCAAGACCTCTACCGGCATGATGGATGCCCCGTAATAGCACTTCTTCAGCGACGACAAATCGTACCGGTTGAAATCCGGGTGGCGCAGCAGGCCGATCCAGACCGTGGGCGGGGCAAAGAACATGGTGGCTTTGTAATCGGCAATGGTTTTCAGGATATTTCCGAGGTCGGGGCCGCAGAGGATATTGGTTCCGCCCACCCAGAAGAGCGGGTTCAAAAAGACATCCCGCTGCGCGCAGTGGAAGATGGGCAGCGCGTTGACATTGATATCGTCTGCATCATACCGGCCGTCCACGATGCAGCCCATGTATTGGGCCATCAGGGACTGGTTGCCGATGATCACCCCCTTGGGCAGGGATTCGGTGCCGCTGGTGTAGGTCATCTGGCAGGGATCTTCGATGCGCAGCACCCGATCCGGCTCGGTATCCGGATATCGGCTGTACCACTCGTCGAAATCCTTGAACCGATCCGTTTCGGCCGATTTTCCCGCGCCCTGATTCGACCAGATCAGAGTCCTGACCGTCGGCATCTGATCAAGCACATCCTTTACCAGGTCATAGAGAGCATCCTCCACGATAAAGACCTTGCTCTCGGAGTGGTTGATGCAGTAGGTGATATCCTTTCCCCGCAGCAGATAGTTGATGGCCAGATAGACTGCGCCGGCCTTGCAGCATCCCATCCAGGTGAGAACATGGTGAACCGTGTTGTGGGCAAGGATGGCAACCCGGTCATACTGCTGCACCCCCAGGTCGATCAGGGCGTTGGCGGTACGGTTGCACTCCGATTCGAGCTGTCCATAGGTGAGCTTTTGGTTGTTGAAGATGAGCGCGGCCTTGTCCGGATAATGGTACGCGCTTCTGCGGATCATGTCCGCTATGACCCAGCGGTTGACCCGGTTGTACCGGTTCAGGAGAAACTCGATATTTTCCGGATTCAGCTCCGAATAGCGGCCCTTTTCGGCCTCGTTCAGGGGGTTGTCCAAAGGATCGGTCACTGACATATGCACCTCCCGCAGGTTGATTCGTTTTACCGCACATCCCATCGAATTCCCGCCGCGAGTGCGGCCCCAGGCGATGATCTCTCTCATTTAGGGCTATAACAGACTGATAAGTTTTATGCAATGGATGTTTTCAATGTCCCAAGGCGGTCGAGCGGAGATGAAAAGAAAGCGCCGGATGGTTCTTGATCCTTATTCCAAAAAACGGTATGGTAAGCAGCGAAACAGGATGGATCGATTATTTTTTTGTTTGGTTTTAGTTTGGTTTTTGTTTGAGCTATAAGGGTGCGCGGGTGTCGGCTTTAGTTTTAGCGTTATGACGTTTTGAAAGGAGTCACAAGTGCTTGCTGTAAAAGAGAGAATGACAAATATTATCCATGATCAACCCGAAGATAGCACTTATGATGAGATCCTTCGGGAACTGGCATTTTCTCGGATGATAGACTGCGGTCTGGAAGATTCCCGATCCGGTAAAACACTTTCTAACAAAGAAATGGAGCACCGGATCCGAACATGGCAGAAATAAAGTGGACAGCCGAAGCGGAACTGCTGATCGACTCAGTGATGTTTTATAACATAAACGCGCACGCTCGAAAAAAATCGCGCATGCGCGTTTCTTTGCGCTATTATTCCCAGGGAACCCCAGAAAAACCCGAATATCAAACAACAAAGGAGAGATCTCGATGAAAGGACTCGACACCGGAAAAACAGGCATTAACTTCTGCATTTATACGGCTTTTGCGGCCATTCTCTTTGCGCTGCTCTTTTTCGCGCAGACCGCGGGAAGCGCCGAAACCGGCCAAAACGAACCGGACCAAAATCAACTGGGCCAAAATCAACCGAAAGGAGAACAAGATCCAATGGTAAAACTCGAAACCACAATGGGCGACATCGTCATCGAACTGAATGAGAAAAAGGCGCCCAAGTCCGTCAAGAACTTCCTGTCATATGTAAAATCGGGGCATTACAACAACACCATCTTCCACCGAATCATCGACAACTTCATGATCCAGGGCGGCGGATTCACCGAGAAGATGATCCAGAAGCCGACCGGCAAGCCCATCGAGAACGAGGCCGACAACGGGCTGAAGAACGACAAATATACCCTGGCCATGGCCCGCACCACAGACCCCAACAGCGCCACGGCCCAGTTCTTCATCAATGTCAATGACAACGACTTTTTAAACCACACCGGCAAAAATCCGCAAGGGTGGGGATATGCGGTCTTCGGCAAAGTCGTGGAAGGGCAGGATGTGGTGGACAAGATCAAAGACGTTCCCACCGAAACCCGGGGGGGGCATCAGGATGTTCCCAAAGAGCAGGTGAAGATCATCAAGGCCGAGGTGGTGGAGAAATAGTTCGGCTCACCCCGCGTTTTTCTTTACCCGGTGCTTTTCTCTAAAAGCCATTGAAGGCAAAGGTTTGGAGCTGTTTGCCTTCAATGGCTTTTTTTATTCCCGGAGCACCGGCAAAGTACTTTATTTATGGATCGAATATCAGGACCATTCCCCATATCTTTCCAGATATAGATACAATATCCTTGAAACTGAATGGAATCGAATGGAAAGTCGGTAAAGGCACAACAGAAAAATTTCCTGATCCGGAAGGAGAAGAGCGGCTTTCATTTTATTCCCCACCTTTAACTTCAAGGAGGTTGCAGAATGAGGACGAGAACTTTTGGAATGGCGGCAATGGTATCGGGAATGGCTCTGGCACTGATTTTTATGGTTCCGGGTGCGGGATTGGCCGATGACGTATCTCTGGATATGAGACAGCCGGGTCAATCTGCAGGCCAGGAAAATACAGATGACCTATCTCAGGATATGAGACAGGCAGGTCAATCTGCAGGCCAGGAAAATACAGATGACCTATCTCAGGATATGAGACAGGCAGGTCAATCTGCAGCTCAGGAAGTTGAAGAGGGCGCAGAGGCAACCGGAGAATTCCTGGAAGAGACCGGTAAAGATGCGGCCCAGGGAACCCGGGAAGCCTTCCGTGAGACCGGGGAATTCTTCGAGGATGTGGCTAGAGAGACCAATGAGACCATTCAGGAAGCCAGAACAGCTCTGGATGAGATGCTGAACAGGACCGGAGAGAAGAGAATTCCGGCAGATTTGATTAAGAATGCCAAAGGCATTGCCATCTTCCCCAACCTGACCAAGGCCGGTCTGATCCTCGGGGGTCGGTATGGCGACGGCCTGCTGATGCTCAACAACAATGGCAAATGGCAGGGGCCGCTCTTCATCTCCCTTTATGGAGCAAGCATCGGCGCGCAGCTCGGCATCGAGAACTCCGATCTCATCATGGTCTTCAACAATCGCGAAGCGCTGGATGGCCTTGAGGATGGCGAGCTGACACTGGGCGCGGAGGCTTCTGCTGCGGCCGGCACATGGGGTTCGAAGGCCGGTGCAACCACACAGGCCGACATTCTGGTCTATAAGCAGGCCGAGGGGCTTTTTGCCGGCGCATCCATCTCCGGCGGATATATCGATGTGGACAAGACCGCCAATCGTGCATTCTACAGAGATAGCGAGACCACAGGAAGAGGCTACTACGGCGTCAAGGATATGCTTGAAGGAAAGAATGTCTCCAAGGACAAAAAGAAGAATGTCTCCCGGAATGATCAGATCAAAGAGATTGAGATGATTCTGGTTGAGTACAAAATGGTTCCGGGCGCGGGAATGGACGATGACGTATCCCAGGATATGAGACAGGCGGGTAAATCTGTAGGCCAGGAAGTAAAAGAGGGCGCAGAGGCAACCGGTGAATTCCTTAAAGAGACCGGTAAGGATGCGGCCCAGGGAACCCGGGAAGCCTTCCGTGAGACCGGGGACTTCTTCGAGGATGTGGCCATAGAGACCAATGAGACCATTCAGGAAGCCAGAACAGCTCTGGATGAGATGCTGAACCGGACCGGAGAGAAGAAAATTCCGGCAGATTTGATTAAGAATGCCAAAGGCATTGCCATCTTCCCCAACCTGACCAAGGCCGGTCTGATACTCGGGGGCCGGTATGGCGACGGCCTGCTGATGGTCAACAACAATGGCAAATGGCAGGGGCCGCTCTTCATCTCCCTTTACGGAGCAAGCATCGGCGCGCAGCTCGGCATCGTGAAGTCCGATCTCATCATGATCTTCAACAATCGCGACGCGCTGACGGGTCTTGAGGATGGCGAGCTGACACTGGGCGCGGAAGCTTCTGCTGCGGCCGGCACATGGGGTTCGAAGGCAGGTGCAACCACACAGGCCGATATTCTGGTCTATAAGCAGGCCGAGGGGCTTTTTGCCGGCGCATCCATCTCCAGCGGATATATCGATGTGGACAAGACCACCAATCGTGGATTTTACAGAGATAGCGAGACCACAGGAAGAGGCTACTACAGCGTCAAGGAGATGCTTGAAGGAAAGAATGTCTCCCAAAACGATCCGATCAAAGAGATCGAGCTGATTCTGATTGAGTACAAATAAGATCCGGACAAAAACATCTGCCTGATCGGCCCAATGCCCCATTCCCTATGAGATAGAGGGACGGAAATGAAAATGCCTGTCAAAGGAAGAAAGGTTTCCTTTGGCAGGCATTTTTTATACAATGGTGCAGGGCCGCATTCAACCCTTTGCGGATTGGCCATTATTTACCGTCGAAGGCATCAGGAGGATCGCTATGGAATTCAACCTCAATCCGGTGGAGATCCGGATTCTGGGCTCACTGATCGAAAAACAGATGACCACCCCCGACACCTACCCGCTGACCCTCAATTCCCTGGTAAACGCGTGCAACCAAAAGTCCAACCGGGAGCCGGTCATGGAACTCGACGCGGAGACTGTGGAGCGGGCACTCGATCGGCTGCGCGCAGATCAACTGGTCTGGCAGGTCAAGACCCAGGGGAGCCGGGCATTGAAATACGAACACAACATGCACAAGGTCGCGGACTTCTCCACACGGCAGCTTGCGGTGCTCTGCATGCTGCTGCTGAGAGGCCCCCAGACCGCTGGGGAACTTCGCTCCCGCACGGCCCGGATGACCGAATTCAACGCGCTGCAGGCTGTGGAGCATACACTGCAGAAGCTGGCGGATCACGAAAACGGTTCCTTTGTAGTGAAGCTCTCCCGCAGGCCCGGCCATAAGGAGAGCCGGTATACACATCTCTTCTCGCCTTTAGCGCCGTCCGATACAGTAGTGGATACAGTGGACCTGGCCGCGGATGCTGGTTCGGAGATTTCGGACCCGGGGGAATCAGCTCTCCCGAGGGACCGGGTCGAACCGGTGGAGCGGATCAGGCCACCGGAGCCAGAAGAACAGGAGCTGCGGATCGAAACCCTTGAAAAAAGGGTCGAGGAATTGTATGCTGAGCTGAACGCGTTGAAGGAAGAGTTTCTCGAATTCAAGGGCAGCTTCGAATAGCCCTTTTTTGCATCGGAGGTATTCACCTATGGAGAACAGCCGTCTGGTCTATTCCACAGAGACGGGCCCCACCTGCCCCAAATGCGAAAAGCCCGAATCCAAATGCACCTGCAAAAAGAACAGATCGTCCGGACCGAAAAAGCATCCCAAAAAGCATTCCACAGACCGGGGCGACGGGGTGGTGCGGATTCAGCGGGAGACCAAGGGCCGCAAAGGCAAGGCGGTCACCGTGGTTGCGGGTCTTCCCCTTGAGGATAACGAGCTGCAGGATTTTGCCAAAGCCCTGAAGAGCCGCTGCGGCGCGGGAGGTTCGGTCAAGGAGGGTGTCATCCTGATCCAGGGGGATCACCGGGAGACCCTTCTGGAGGAGATCAAAAAGCAGGGCTACACAGCAAAGCTCTCCGGCGGCTGAATCCCGAAAGACGCCTTTTTTTCAGCATACAGCTTTTTAGTATTCAAGCCGGTTTTCTGTTTCAATTTCCGGTTGACGGGCACACTCTGTCCCCTTATACTTCGACTTTTTTTCGACAACGGCCCCGGCAAAAGGGCCGTTGCGCCATCCTTTTACAACTTCAGGAAAAATGAAAGAAGAATCGGGCAACAACTTCAACATCAAGGTGCTTTTCGCGCTTACCCTGGTGCATTTCACCGGGGACTTCTACAGCTCCTTCACCAGCCCGCTTTTCCCGCTCTTTGTGGAGAAGATGGGGCTATCCCTCACCCAGGTGGGGGCCATCGCGGGCGTCACCCGGATGCTCGCGTTTATCGTCCAGCCGCCCGTCGGGTATCTCGCGGACCGGTACCAGACCCGGAGCTTCATCCTCATCGGTCTGCTGCTGCCGGTGATCTTCGTGCCGCTTTCCGGCATCACCAACGGCTTCTGGACACTGCTGCTTGCGGTCTCGGTCGGCTCCGTGGGCTCTTCCATGTTCCATCCTTCCGTCACAGGCATGGTTCCCATCTATGCGGGGGACAAGAAGGGGTTTTCGATGTCGATCTTCAACACCGGCGGCACCCTCGCCTTCGGGATAGGGCCCCTTTTCATCACCTGGTACGCGGCACAGTACGGCCTCGAAGCCCTTCCCTTCACCATGATCTTCGGTCTTGGGGTGGCGGCCTATATCTACCTTACCGTTCCCCCGCCGACCAGCGAAGGGCTCCGCCATCTCGGCTTCATCGGCGCATTGAAGGAGAGCCTTGGGGATGCGTGGAGGGTCATCATCCTGATCTGGGCAGTCATGTTCCTTAGGGCCGTGGTGGGGCAGGGATTCATCACCTTCATGCCGCTGCTCTTTGTGCAGAAGGGGTTTACCATCGTGAGTGCCGGATTCATCTTCTCTCTCTTTGTGGTGGCCGGAACCGTAAGCGGCCTGGGCGCGGGGATCATCTCTGACCGGATCGGCATCAAAAGGGTCTTCATCTACACCCACCTGCTCATGACGCCAGTGCTGCTGATCTTTCTGCAGATGGAGGGGAACTGGAACTATCTGGGATCGTTCTTTGCCGGTGCTGCCGTACTCGCGACCCTTCCGCTGGGGGTGGTGATGGCTCAGAAGATCGCTCCCAAGGGCCGTTCCATGGTGGCCAGCCTCATGATGGGGTTCGCCTACGGCCTCGGCGGGATGTTCTCTCCGGTGGTCGGAAAGTTCGCGGATATCTATTCGGTGGAAGGAACCCTGATTGCGCTCTCCTTTGTGCCGTTGCTGACGCTTCCCATCATCTGGTTCTTTCCGGAAGATGGAAGGGGAGAGGGGAAAGAGGCGATC
>JAABSP010000155.1 GCA_011390345.1 Desulfobacteraceae bacterium | reverse complement strand
GAGCTGGTCTTTCAGATCAAGAACCATTTCGGGGTGGAGATCCGCAACATGAAGGAGGGGCGGCCTGCGCTCCAGTCGGTCAATACATTGGCCGAATTCATCGAAAAGCGGATGGCGGCCTGAGGCCCGAATGAGGATCGGATGAGGATCGGATGAGGGTTGCGATCAGCGGGATGGGCTGTCTCTGCGGGGTCGGGGGGAGCCTTCCGGAGTGCATTGAGACGCTGTTTCAGGGCATGCGTTATCCACAACCGCCGGCGGGGTTTGCCGCGCCGTTGAGTACCGAGCATCCGGTCTTTCTTGCTCCGGCCGGCTTTTTCCCTGAAAAGCGGTTCAATGACCTTGCCGTATCCCGCTGCCGCACGGTGCGCCTTTCCTTGACGGCGTCCCTCGAAGCTCTGGATGATGCGGGTTTAGATCGGAAAGCTGCTGAAAGGGTTCGGGTGGGGGTCTCTCTGGGAACCAATGTGGTCGGCTCGGTGAACAATGAAGGGCTCTTCGGCCCGGAATCCGGAAACAGCCGTTTTACCTTGGCGGAACGCTTTGTCGCGTCCAATCCGGCCGGGGCAATCGCTGCGGCTTTCGGACTCTCGGGGCCCCTGCAGATCGTGGCCACGGCCTGTTCCGCGGGCGGGGACGCGATCGGCATCGGCGCGGCCTGGATTCGGCAGGGATTATGCGATGTGGTGGTGGCCGGGGGCGCGGACGAGATGTATGAGATCACCTACAACGGCTTCATTTCCCTGATGAATTACGACAGATCCCCCTGCCGGCCATTTGACGCGGATAGGCAGGGGCTCAACCTCGGAGAGGGCGCGGCCATTATGGTGCTGGAATCGGACGCGCATCTCCGGAAACGGGGAAAGCGGCCCAGAGGCTTTGTGCTGGGGTATGGATCGGCATCGGATGCCTACCATCTCACAGCTCCGTCTCCCGACGGGATCGGGCTTCAGTTGGCCATCAAAGAGGCTATGGGGGAACATCCTTTCCAAAGCGTCGCCTTCATCAACACCCACGGAACAGGAACCCCGGACAACGACCGGGTGGAGGCCGGGGTCATCTCGGAGATGTTTCCGAAGACGCCCTTTCTCTCCACAAAGGGCTACACGGGCCACACCCTGGGCGGGGCCGGCGCTGTGGAGGCGGTCTTTACGCTGGCCTGTCTGGAGGCGGGGCGGGTTCCGGCAAGCATCGGGTTCGAAAATCCCGATCCCGAACTTCCGGTCTCTCCGGTCTTCCAAAACACCGAGATCAGCGGACATACGGCCATCTCCCAGACCCTGGCCTTTGGCGGGATCAATTCGGCCCTGCTGCTGGGGGTTCCCGAAGGGCATCGGAAATGAAACCGAAAATTTCCGGCATCGGGGTCGTGGGCGGGTTCGGGTGCGGGATTCGGGAGATGGCCGAGGCGCTCGACAACGGCGGCCCCCGGCCGACGCCGGTTTCCATCGACAAGCTGGAAGGACCCGTGGAGACCGTCGGCTTCCGCGCGGAGACCGGAATGCTGAAGGAATTCGCCTCCCCAAAGGCCCTGCGCCGGATCGACCCCTACAATCGAATGGCCATCCTGGGGGCATTTCTGGCGATGGAAGATGCCAGGGCCAACGGCTTTTCCGAACCCGATCGGATGGGGATTATCGTCGGCAGCGGCTACGGCTCCACCTGCAACACCTTCGATGTGGAGGGGCTCTGCCTCGAAAACAACATTCAGGGCTTCTCCCCCCTTCGCTTCTCCAATTCGGTTCACAATGCGGCCGCATCTCACATCTCGGCATTTTTGCATATCCGGGGGCCGGTGCTCTCGATCAGCCATTTCGACATCTCGGTTCCGCTGTCGCTGATGACCGCCTGCCACTGGCTCCGGGAAGGGCGTGCCGATGCGGTTCTGGTGGGCGGCGTGGATGCCTTTTCAAAGCGGATGGCGCTTCATCGGCTCGAGGGCGGAAAGCGAAACCGCGGGACATTTTCCGAACCGGTTCCGGTCGGGGAAGGGTGTGCCTTTTTCCTGCTGACGCAGGCCGAGGGGAAGACCGAGAGCGGATACGGATGCATTGCGGATGTGGAAACCGGGATCTGGAAGCGCAAGGAACCATCTTTAGAAAGGGGCGCGATTCATTTCATCGGCGCGGACGGATTCTCCGAAACCGAAAGCGCACTATTGCAGGGGCTGCCGGAAGACGGGGCGGATTACGGCATTTATACCCCCCTATACGGCCATCTGCCGGTCGGAACGGGCTTTGATCTGGCCATCGCCTGCCTGAGCCGGAAACGGAATCGGCTCTATCCGCCGGCGCAGGGAACCATCACTTCGGAAACGCCCCTTGATGAGCGTCCCATCTGCTGCATCAAACCCGGCGCCGCGGGGGAATGGGGGCGGATCGTTCTCTGCCGATGATCCTTTTCTACACCGCCCGCAACATCATAAAACAGTGCGAAAACCGCCCGCTCTCCGGAATGAAGCAGAGCAACTGCTGCCCCGGCTCGATCCGGCCCGAACTGAACAGTTCCGCTAAAATGATGTAGATGGCCGCGCTCCCGGTATTTCCCTTTTCCTGTAGGTTGGTAAACCAACGCTCTTCAGGAATCTCGAAGCCGATCTCCTTCATCTGCTCGTAGAACCGGGGCCGGAAATAGGCCGAGGAGTAGTGGGGCAGAAACCAGTCCACGCCGTCGGGCGCAAGATCATGCTTTCCCACGACCTGCGACAGCGCCTCCCCCATAGTCGCCACAATGGTCTTGTCCAGCAGCCGGATATCCTGGCGCACCGCCATAAGATGCTGCCTCTCCTCCCCCTCCATCTCTTCGATATCCTCGCTCTGCCGCCATCCCAGCATTCTGCCGTCACAGGTCTTGCATCCGCCGGCATACATGCAGGTCTCATGTCGGCCCGCAAAGGAGATGTTTTCGATCCACTCCACGGCCAGCGAGATCCGATCCGGATTTTTCCGATCCGAAAGAAAGGCCGCGCCCGCGCCGTCCGAAAGCATCCACCGGAGAAAATCCGCGTCAAAGGCCCGGATCGGGTGCCGCTCATCCGGAACATCCTGCAGAAAAGGCGTGAAATGGCGGGCACGGAAAAAGGAGGAGGCCAGCTCGGAGCCGATAGCCACCGCGTTTGAACTGCATCCGACCGCGATGTTCATCCAGGCATATTTGAAGGCCGTCATGCCGGAGATGCAGATTCCTGCGGTGGTGACTGCCTCGCACCGGTCCAGCCCCAACTCCCCCTGCACCATCAGGCCGTGGCCCGGCAGCAGCAGATCCGGGGTCGATGTTCCGCAGCAGAGGGTCTGGATCTTATCGAGTCGGAAATCCGCATCGGGCCTCAGCCCCCGGACCGCTTCGGCTGCGAGCTGCGCGTTGGTGTGCGTCAGCCGCCCCGTCTCCGGGTCGATGGCATAGTGGCGGGTCCGGATGCCGTTGTTCTTCAATACGATCCGCCGCGCCTTGGAGGGAAAGCCGTTGACGCGGCCCAGAACCGCCTCGATCTCGTCGTTTGAGACCGGGGAATGGGGCAGAAAGGCCGCTATGTCGTTGATATATACGGTCATGGTTCTTTCCTGATGTAAAAATTCGACAGCCGTATGTAAAAATTCGACAGCCGTCAGTTGATCTTCAAAAAGCGTCTCAGCAGATCCGCATATGTCCGATAAAATTCCTTCTCCGGCAGACGGGTGGGCGTGACCGCATTGAGGTAGGTGTAGCAGGAGAGATCATGGACCGTGATCTGATCCTTCATCCTTTCGTAGAGCGGGGTTCCCGGAACCGGCGTCAGCACCGAAGGAACCGGAAGGTCGATCGCGTGATGGTTTACAAACGCGTCGAGCCGGTCGAAATCGGCATGGGTATAGGTCGGGGAGACGATGAAATCTCCGATGATCCGGATGCCCAGATCCTTCAGGATTCGGATGGCCTCGATGTTCTGCGCGGCCGAGTTCCGCTTCTCAAAGCTGTCCAGACGCTGGTCCGATATTTCTTCGAAGCCGATGACGCCCGCGACCAGCCCGGCCCTTTTCCAGAGTTCAAAGACCTGCGGCGCCCGGACCACCGCGTCCGCGCGCATGTCGGCCAGGATATGGATTTTGATCCCCGCGTCGATGATCCGCTGCCCCAGGATCTTTGCCTGCTCCAGATCCCCGAAGGTGTTGGCGTCCGCCAGCCGGATCATGGGAAGATCCCCCAGCAGGCGCATGTCCCGAACCACCGCGTCCGCGGAATGGTTCAGGTATTTCCCCCCGGTGATGTTCGGTACGCAGCAGAAGGTGCAGCGATGGGTGCAGCCGAAGGCCGACGCGACAAAGCCCATCTTCCCGCCCACGCCGCTCATGACGTATTTGTCCCGATGTGCGGCCGTCAGGTCGTACCGCGGGGGCTTTTGGTCCACAAGATCGGCCATGCCGTAGGATCGTTTTCGATATTGAAGAGGCTTTCCCGGGGTCGTCCTGGCCACGCCGGGGATGGTATCGGTCGGATCTTTCCGCTCAATCGTGTCTATAAGCTCCCGGAAAGAGCGCTTCCCCAGCCCGATGACCAGATGGTCGATGGATGCTCTGTTGAAGTATTCCGGATCACACGAGGCATGGGGCCCCCCGATGACGACCTTTGCACCGGAAACCTTCTTGATCTCTTCCGCGATCCCGATGGCCGCATCAGCCTCGCAGGTCATGGCCGTAATCCCGACGATATCGGGCCGCATATTCTCCAGATCCTGGTCCAGACCGTCAGGATCGGCCTTCAGATCGGTGATCAGGAGATCATGCCCGTCGAGGTTGCCTGCAAGAACCTCAAGAGCCAGAGGCTCCCCCCGGAAGATCTGCTTGATGGTTTCGATCCCGTACTTCTCCTCGGGAATGCTTCTGCCGCTGTTGGGCGGGTTGATCAGAAGAACTTTCATGGGTATATCGTTTTATCTGAAGATTTGGGGGTTCAAATGTGTTATCCTTGCCGGTCTGAAGGGCCGGTTCGGGCGTAAGCGTAAATTCATTTTCCGTCAAAGCGGCGAAGTATAGCCCAGAAAACGGCATCGGGCAAGGCGTAAATGATCCTTGTTTGGAGAACTCAGATTGTTTTTTGCACATTTTTGCACAAACAGACCTGAAAAACGAGAGAATGATCTTGAACAGGAGCGATTCTGCCAAACCATACAGACCCTGCGCAATCGTCATCCCCGTCTACAACCATGAAGGCAGAGTTCGGGAAACCGTGAAGGCGGCAGCCCGGCTCGGATTTCCCGTATTCGTGGTGGATGACGGCTCCACCGACAGCACCTTCGCACGGATCAAAGATATCCGGAGGATTCAGATTCTGCGCCACTCCGTCAATCTGGGCAAGGGGGCGGCAATCCTGACCGGCTTTTCCGAGGCCGCAAAGATCGCGGATCGGGCCGTCACCATCGACGCGGACGGACAGCACGACCCGGCCGAGATCCCGGCGCTGATCGGAGCCGCTCTAAATGCGGGGGGCCGGCCCATTGTGGTGGGAATGAGGGAGGGAATGATAGGGCCTGATGTCCCCTGGACCAGCCGCTTCGGCCGGAAGTTCTCCAACTTCTGGGTGCGGATCTCGGGCGGGCCGATCCTGGCCGACTCCCAGAGCGGTTTCCGGCTCTACCCCCTGCCGGAAACATTGCACCTTCCAGTGAAAGCCCGCCGCTTTCAATTCGAGGTGGAGATCCTGGTCAGGGCCCGGCGGGCCCGAATCCCGGTGATCGAGGTTCCGGTGAGCGTCTGCTACCGGCCCGGCGGGGAGCGGATCTCCCATTTCCGGCCCTTTGTCGATTTTTGCAGAAACAGCGCGACCTTTGCCCGGCTGATCACGGGCCGGATCTTTCTGCGGAACCGGATCGGAAAATGAGCGAGCGTTACTACCGGTTCAGCACCGGGGTTTCCAGATGGGTCGGCGCGTGGTTTTTCCGGATCGGCGCATGGTTCGTGGCCGCGGGATATTACCTCTTCTTTCCCAAAAGAGTGGCCGTCAGCGTCCGCTTCTACCGAAAGCTCTTTCCGGACCGATCGGGAATCTATGCCTTCCTGGCCGCCTGGCGCCAGTATCAGAGTTTCACAACGGTCTTTCTCGACCGCTTTCTCCTGGAAAGGGACGGCCATATCCCCTACACCTCCCGGGGATGGGAGCACCTTGAAGGGGCCATCGAGAAGAAGACCGGCGGCGTGATCCTCATGTCCCACATGGGAAACTGGGAGGTCGCGGCCCATCTGCTCAAGAAGCGGGGGGGCGACATCCCGCTGATGCTCTTTATGGGCGCTCGGGGTAAGGAGCAGATCGAGCGGATGCAGAAGGATGAGCTGACCAAAAGCGGGGTCCGGATCATTGCAGCCGATGAAACCGGCGGCTCTCCATTTGACATGATCGAAGGGATTCGATTCCTGCAGGGGGGCGGGCTGGTCTCTTTGACCGGGGATCTGGTTCGACACGAGCGGCAGCGGACAGTAATGGTCGATTTTCTGGGGGAGCAGGTTCAAATTCCGGAGATGCCCCATGTGCTGGCGCTGGTATCGGGCGCGCCGCTCTTCGTCCTCTTTGCCTGCAGAAGCGGGAAAGGCCGGTATGCCTTCTCCGTGACGCCGCCCATATATGTCCGGGCCGCTGACAGAACCGAAAAGGAGGCAGCGATCAGGGCTTCGGGCCAAATGTACGCGGCGCTGCTTGAGGAGAAGCTCCGGGAGCATCCCTTTCAGTGGTACCATTTCCGGCCCTTTCTCCCCCGGAATCCATCTTGACAACCGCGCTGATTTCGTCTTTAATCCGATATTCTGTCGAAACCCCTTTTTCCGCAACCGGAAATCAAAGGGATCGTTTCCGAAAATATTTAAAGAGTAAAGAGTTCTGATTTCATACATGCCGTTATCCAGAGAGCGCATCATCCATGACCTGAACCGGATCTTCAAAGAAAACTTCGAGATCGAAGATCCGGACCCGGACGAGAACCTGAGCCAGGCCTACGAGTTTGACAGCATCGATGCGATCGAGC
>JAABSP010000076.1 GCA_011390345.1 Desulfobacteraceae bacterium | reverse complement strand
AGTTTTTTTAAGGAGTAATCCCAATCCGACAAACCAAGACTGGAAGAATCATAGATACTGGCAAAAAGTTCATGATTATTTGTATAGTGAACTTAGTGGTTAAAGAGTACTCTTTCGATAATTTAAGTTTGAATGTACTTCAAGAAAAGTTTCCATTTATTGCGCTTCAAATGAGTAAGCAAGATTTTGATCAGAGATATAAGAATCGTTTGAGGCAGTTATTTCAGAGAATCAATTTTCATTAAAAGGAGAACATTCAGATCGCCTCCCTGAATTTATTCCTTGTTGCGGGATGTTAATTGTGAAAAGATCAGGAGTTCGAAGCCATGACGCAAATTGTTTTGGAAATGGGACCCAACGCCATGTCGGCCTTACGCAAAGGCCCTGCTGAACTGGCTGAAGAGATCAAAACGGCCGCGGTTGTTCAGTGGTATGCCGAAGGACGGATTTCGCAGGAAAAAGGAGCTGAGATTCTGAATATTTCCCGTTCCCGCTTTCTCGACGAATTATACCGCCGCAAGGTCCCCGCTATACAGGTGGATATCGAACAGTTGAGAGAGGAGCTGGAATGCCTGAAAGATTGATCGTCAATGCATCTCCTCTGATTTTTCTGTCGCGGGTGAATGGTATCGGATGGTTGACGGGTTTGAGTCGGGAAAATGTCATGATACCACAATCAGTGGTTGCCGAACTGCTCAAGGGAGCAGACGGCGATACCATCATGAACAAGATTGAAAAGAATGATAGATTCACATTGATCGAAGACATTATGCCGCCGGTTATGATATCTGCATGGGATCTTGGAGCTGGGGAAACACAGGTACTCAGTTCTTCTCTTCGGCAAATCGGCTCTGTAGCTGTTTTGGATGACAGAGCAGCCCGACAATGCGGGCTGAGTTTGAATATTCCTGTTGTCGGCACTATTGGAGTGATTATTGAGGCCAAACGCCGCGGTTTGGTTTTGACAGCTCGTCCTGTAATTGAAGATTTGCTCGGTGATGGGCTATATTTATCCCCTTTGATTGTGAATGAAGTTCTGAAAAAGATTAATGAGTAACAAGGACTACGGCAACGGAAGCGTCCATCTGTACCATTTCATAAGGTTCCCGGTCATGCGAACCCCTTCCTCAAACGGCTGCAGGATATGTTCTGCGCCGTCCCGTTCGATAACGACTTCGGAAAACCGATCAACCGTACACGGAATCAATTCAATCCTTCCGAAACCTTTTCCCATCTCCGAAACCTTCACCTTCAACCGCTTTTTCTCAACATGCGCCACAATCTCCAATTCACTCCGCCCCCCTTTCCGGTAATCGAAACTCAATCCGTCATCTGCCCGATACCGGTACCGGCACTCCCCTCCGTAGCTTTTCGATAAGCAGCAGAAGATCCCGATTCTCTTCAGATCGACCCGGTTGTCCGTCCGTTTTCCCGGCGCAAACGGAATCAGGTATCCCTCCCGGATAAAGAGCGGCGTGCTTTCGGCTTTCCGGGAAACTTTCATCTTCCGGCCCCCGGAAATCCATTGTCCAGTATCGGCTCTGAACCATCTTCCCGCGGGCAGCGTCACCTCCCTTGTCCTTCCTTTTTCATCCACAAAGGGGGCATGCAGAAGCGCCGGCCCCACCATAAATTGATCGTCGATTTTCCCTATGGGGAACTCATCCGAATCCTCAAAATCGTAGAAGAGGGGCCGGAGGAGGGCCGCGCCCGTCTCCTCCTGATCCATAAAGAGGTTGTAGAGATAGGGCAGCAGGTGATACCGAAGCCGCACGAAATGGCGGGTGATCTTCAGCGCATTTTCGGAGTATGCCCAGGGCTCCTGGGGACGGCTGCCCCTCATGGTATGGTTCCGGAAAAAGGGGAAGAGAAATCCGGCCTTGACCCAGTCGATGAAGAGCGATTCGATGCAGTCGCCGCCGAAGCCGCCGATGTCGGGGCCGTTGAAGGGGATGCCGGAGAGCGCGAGATTTATCGACTTTCCGATGGAGCGGCCGAGATGGCCGTAGGTGGAGAAGTTGTCGCCGGTCCAGTGGGCCGCGTAACGCTGTGCGCCTGTGCTTCCGGATCGGGAGAGGAGGAAGGGGCGTTTGTCGGGATGGGCCGCGTGAAATCCTTGTACCGTGGCTTTGGCCATCAATGTCGCGTAGGAATTGTGAAAGGCCGCATGTTCGGTCTTTCCTCCCTTGAAAAGCATGTCGGTGCAGTCGATGGGGCCCGTTGACGGATCATTCATGTCGATCCACGCGCCTTCAAATCCCTTTTCGAAAAACGCTTTTGCATAGCCGGCCCAACATTTCCGGGTTTCCGCCAGGGTGAAATCCGGAAAGACCGTAAAGCCTGGCCAGACCATCCCCGCAAATTCGTAGCCGGCAGGGTTCTGACAGAAGAGGCCCTTCTCCTTTCCGTCCTCGTAAACCGGATACCCCTTTTCACGTTTCACCCCGGGATCTAAGATCGGCACGATCCGAAACCCCTTTTCCTTAATCTCGGCTGCGGTCCTTTCCGGATGGGGCATGTGCGCCTTGTTGAAGGTGAAGACCTTGAAGTTCTCCATATAGTCGATGTCGAGCCAGAGGCCGTCTGCCGGGAACTCGTGTTCTGCAAAACTTCGGGCAAGCGCTTCGAGATCCTCATGACTCCGGTATCCCCACCGGCTCTGGTGATACCCCAGTGCCCAGAGCGGCGGCAGGGGCGTCTTTCCCACAAGGGTTTGAAATTTGCAGGTCAGCTCGTCAAGGGAGGGGCCGTAGATGCAGTATAAGGAGGGAACTCCGCCCTCCGCGCCGATGGATATTGTTGGCGGATAGTCGATCTCGATCTTGAGCTGCTGCGCGACCTGGTTCTCCGGAGAGATCGCGATCATCCCGGGAAATAGATTGTCCGACAGCAGCCCGATGTAGGTGTTTCCCTTTTTGATGATGAGATAGGGGATGGAGAGATAGTCCGGGTCGTAGTCGCCGTTCACCACCTGATCCATCGGATGATCTGCCCAGACATCGACGTTCCAGAAGCGGTACCCCCGGCCAGACCGCTCGAAGGGGGTGTGCTTCTCCCCGAGGCCGTAATATTCCATATCCGGATCATGGCTGAAGCAGAAGAGCCATGCCGATCCCGATGTCCCGAACCAGCGGCCCGGATTGGCCGATAGCAGGGGCTTTTCCCAGTTCGTTCCAGCTTTGTTCGTTCCCGCTTTTTCGACCCACCGGAAACCGGCTTCCGAATCGACCTCGATGCGGGTAGCGGCCTTCTCCTGTCCCGATCCGGAATCTGATCCGGAATCCGCTCCGGCTTCAGACATGGAAACCCGCGTGATTCGGTAATCCCGGGGCCATCGGTTTGAATTTCGGATCTCGATATGGTATATATCTTCAGGATAGGAGGTGATCGCGATATGAAAATCCATGTCCCGGTCCGAGATCTTCGTTTCCTCACGCCTTTGAGAGAATGCGAAATTGATGGGATGAAACTGCTTTGTCAACAGGTACAATGGCGGTTTCCTTTTCTAAAGCGTTGGAAAAACAGGGTTGGAAAAATCAGGTCATTGGCCGTGCAAAATACCCAAAACCCTGTATTGTTCATTACACTGTTCCGTCGATAGGATAATTGAAATATGGTTTATTGGCAATTTTTTTCAACTCAAACCTGACAGACAGGTCATTTATATGAAAGATACGAAAAAGAGAGTCATCATCGAACGGGTCATACCCCAGATTGACGGGGGGCGGTTTCCGGCCAAGCGGGTCCTGGAAGAGACGGTGAAGATCGAAGCCGATATCATTGCCGACGGCCATGACCATCTGGCCGCGGATCTGCTCTACCGAAAAGGCGGGGAGAGCGAGTGGCGGACCATGCCGATGCTGCTGCTGGTCAATGACCTCTGGCGGGCCGAATTCGTGCTCAACACCCTCGGACTCTACGAGTTCACGGTCCGGGCATGGATTGACCGGTTCGATACCTGGCGCAGCGGCCTTTTAAAGAAGTACGAGGCGGGCCAAAATGTCTCGGTGGAGATGGTCGAAGGTGCGCAACTACTGGCCCAAGCGGCCCAGGATGCGGCCGAACGGGACCGGATGTTGCTGCAGGAGAAGATCGAGATTTTGGAAAACGATGATCTCCCGATGTTGAACCGGATGGAGGCGGCCCTGGATGGGGAGCTGTCCGGGGCCATGCGGAAGTATCCTGATGGTTTCTCCCTGGTGGAGTACGACCGGGTCCTGCAGATCCGGGTCGAGCCCCAGAATGCCCTCTTCAGCACCTGGTACGAGATGTTTCCCCGCTCGGCCGCAGACGAGCCGGGCCGCCACGGCAACTTCAAAGACTGCATCGAGCGCCTCCCCTACATCGCGGAGATGGGCTTCGACATCCTCTATCTGCCCCCCATCCACCCGATCGGCAAAACCTTTCGCAAGGGCCCAAACAATACAGCAGCCGCAGGCCCCGACGATCCGGGCAGCCCCTGGGCCATCGGCGGGGAAGAGGGGGGACACAAGGCGATCCATCCGGAGCTGGGAACCCTGGAGGACTTCCGGGATCTGCTCCACCAGGCCCGGAACCTGGGCATCGAGATCGCGCTCGATATCGCGTTCCAGTGCAGCCCGGACCACCCCTACGTCAAGGAGCATCCCGAGTGGTTCAAGCAGCGGCCCGACGGCACAATCCAGTATGCCGAGAACCCGCCCAAGAAGTACCAGGACATCTACCCCTTCGACTTTGAGAGCGAGGCCGAGCCGGCCCTCAAAGAAGAGCTGCTGAGCGTGTTCCGCTACTGGATCGACCAGGGGGTGAAGGTTTTCCGGGTGGACAACCCCCACACCAAGCCCCTCCGCTTCTGGGAGTGGCTCATCGGAAAGGTGAAAGAGGAATTTCCCGAGACCATCTTCCTGGCCGAGGCATTTACACGGCCCAAAACCATGTACCGGCTGGCCAAGGGGGGATTTACCCAGTCCTACACCTACTTCACCTGGCGGAATCTCAAGTGGGAGATCGAGCAGTATCTCACCGAGCTGACCCGGGACCCGGTGCAGGATTTCTTCTGGCCCAACTTCTGGCCCAACACTCCGGATATTCTGCCGGAGTTTCTGCAGATGTCCGGAAGGCCCGGATTCGTCCTCCGGCTGATCCTGGCCGGGACCCTCTCCTCTTCCTACGGGATCTACGGCCCGGCCTTCGAGCTGGGGGTCAATGCGCCCCGGGCCTCCAACACCGAGGAGTATCTCGATTCCGAAAAGTACCAGATCACACAGTGGGACCTGAATGCCCCGCAGACCATCCGGCCGATGATCAAGCGGATCAACCGGATCCGGAAGGAGAACCCCGCGCTGCAGCAGACCCGGAACCTGATGTTCCACCCTGTGGACCGGGAGGAGATCCTCTGCTTCAGCAAATACACCGATGATATGTCCAACATCATCCTGGTCGCGGCCAACCTGGACCCGCACCATACCCAGAGCGCCTGGGTGAAGCTGCCCCCTGAGATCATCGGCAAAACAGCCGGCAATCAGCACCAGCCCTTTCAAATGCACGAGCTGATCGGGGATGCCCGGTATCTGTGGCATTCCGAGCAGAACTACATCGAGCTGAACCCCCAGGTGATGCCCGCGCAGATCTTCCGGGTCCGTCGGCGGGTTCGTTCGGAAAACGATTTCGACTATTTCATGTAGAGGATGACAAGCCATGCCGAAAAGCAAAAGCCGCGTATTTTCGTCCGCCAATGCCTCAAGAACTTTGGTCCCGGCCACGGAAGATCCGCTCTGGTTCAAGGATGCGGTCATCTACCAGCTCCATGTCAAGACCTTCCATGACAGCAACGGCGACGGCATCGGGGATTTCAAGGGGCTGAAAGAGAAGCTCGGCTATCTACAGGAGCTGGGGGTGACTGCCCTCTGGATGCTCCCCTTCTACCCGTCTCCATTGCGCGACGACGGATACGATATAGCGGATTTCAAGGGAATTCACCCGTCCTACGGGACCCTTGCCGATTTCAAAGCCTTTCTTCGGGAGGCCCGAAAGCTGGGGATGCGGGTGATCACCGAGCTGGTCATCAACCATACGTCTGACCAGCATCCCTGGTTTCAGCGGGCCCGGAACGCAAAGCCCGGAACGGTCTGGCGGGACTTCTACGTCTGGAGCGACACCCCGGACAAGTACGCGGAGGCCCGGATCATCTTCCAGGACTTCGAGACCAGCAACTGGACCTGGGACCCCGTGGCCAAAGCCTACTACTGGCACCGCTTCTACTCCCACCAGCCGGACCTCAACTACGACAACCCCAAGGTCCACGAGGCCATCTTCAAGACCCTCGATTTCTGGATGGACATGGGGGTGGACGGCATGAGGCTGGATGCGATCCCCTACCTCTACCAGCGGGAGGGGACAAACTGCGAAAACCTGCCCGAGACCCATCAATACCTGAAAAAGCTCCGGACCCGGATGGATGAGAAGTACCCGGGCCGGATGTTTCTGGCCGAGGCCAACCAGTGGCCCGAGGATGCGGTCGAGTACTTCGGCAACGGCGACGAGTGCCACATGAGCTTCCACTTTCCCCTGATGCCCCGGCTCTATATGGCGCTGCACATGGAGAACCGGTTTCCGGTGGTCGATATCTTGAACCAGACCCCGGCCATCCCGGAGAACTGCCAGTGGGCCATCTTTCTGCGGAACCATGACGAGCTTACGCTCGAGATGGTCACGGACGAGGAGCGGGATTACATGTACCGGGCCTATGCGCGGGACCCCCGGATGCGGGTCAATCTCGGCATCCGGAGAAGGCTTTCCCCCCTGCTGGGGAACCATCGCCGGCGGATCGAGCTGATGAACGCACTGCTCCTGTCGCTGCCCGGAACCCCGATCATCTACTACGGCGACGAGATCGGCATGGGCGACAACATCTATCTGGGGGACCGGAACGGGGTGCGCACCCCCATGCAGTGGAACGGGGACAGAAACGCCGGCTTTTCCCGGGCCAACCCCCACAAGCTCTACCTTCCGGTGATCATCGAACCGGAATACCATTACGAAGTGGTCAATGTGGAGGCCCAGCAGAAGAACCGCCACTCCCTCTTCTGGTGGGTGCGGCGTCTGCTGACCCTTCGGAACCGGATTCAGGCCTTCAGCCGGGGAACCCTCAAATTCCTGTCGCCGGAGAATACAAGAATCCTCGCCTTCATCCGGGAGCACGAGGAAGAGCGGATTCTGGTGCTGGTCAATCTCTCCCGGTTTGCCCAGTTTGCGGAACTCGATCTTTTTGAATACGAAGGATCGGTTCCTGTGGAGATCTTCGGCAGCACCCCCTTTCCCAAGATCACCGATGATCCCTACTTCATCACCATGACCCCCCACTCCTTCTACTGGTTTGCGATCGTGCCCGAAGAATCCCTGGAGCTGACCCCCAAGGCGCCGACCCGGCCCGAGGAGAAGGTGCTTATCGAGGTGGACCGGCACTGGGAGGAGATCTTTGCCGGCGAGATCCCAAAGCGGCTGGAGAAGTATCTCCCGGCCTACATCCGGACTCAGCGCTGGTTCGGGGCCAAAAGCCAGAGGATCAAGACCGCGGCCGTAACCGAAATCCTGCCGCTGTATGAGGGGGATTTCGCAGCGTTTCTCATCTTCGTCCGCCTCGAGTATTCGGGCGGCGGCGGCGAAACCTACCTCCTGCCCCTGACCTATATGGCCGATGCCGAGGCCCTGGATCTTTTCGAGGATAACCCCAGAGCCATTGTCGCGCGGGTCGAGGCGCGCGGGGAAGAGGGAATCGGAAAAGGGTATCTGGTGGATGCCTTTACCCACGAGAGCTTCTCGGATCTGCTGCTGAAGATGATCGCCACGCGCCACGGGACCAAGGGGAGGGGAGGGCGCGTTTCAGCATCGACCACCACCCTTTTCCGGAAGATCGCAAGGGGCGGCAGAATGCCCTTTGAGGCTTCGGTGCTAAGGGCCGAGCAGAGCAACACCTCCATCCGGTACGAGGACCGGTTCATCTTAAAGCTCTTCCGGCGCCTGCAGGAGGGGATCAACCCGGATCTGGAGATCGGCCGTTTTCTCACCCGCAAGGGCTTTGCCTATATCCCGCCGGTGGCCGGCGCGATCGAGTACGGAACCCCGGACGAGGAGCCCCGTACTCTTGCCATCCTTCAGGCCTATGTGCCCAACCAGGGGGATGCCTGGGAATATACCCTCCACAGCCTGTCGGGATATTTCGAGCATGTGCTGGAGCATCCTGAAGAGCCGCTCCCCAAGGTTCCCCAAGAGAGCCTTCTGGATCTGAGCCGCAGGGAAATCCCCCAGGAGATGGCAGACCGGATCGGCTTCTATCTCGAATCCGCGGGGCTTCTGGGGGACCGGACCGCAGAGATGCACCGGGCCCTGGCCTCGGAGCCGATTCAGCCCCTGTTCAAGCCCGAATCCTTTTCAAAGCTCTACCAGCGCTCTCTTTTCCAGTCCATGAACCTGCTCGCGGGGCAGGTGCTGCCGACGTTCGAGAAGTGGTATGCCAAAGAGGGGCCGGCCATGAGTACGTCCCGAAGGGCCGACATCGAACGGGTGCTCTCCCGCAAGGCCGAGATCGGGGAACACTTCAAGGTCCTCACCCGGATGAAGATCACGGCAAAACGCCTCCGGTGCCACGGAGACTACCATCTGGGGCAGGCGCTTTACACGGGCGGCGATTTCGTGATCATCGACTTTGAGGGGGAGCCGGCCCGGCCCGTTAGCGAGCGCCGGATCAAGCGCTCTCCGCTTCGGGATGTAGCGGGGATGCTGAGATCCTTTCATTATGCAGTCTACAGCGCGCTGCTGCGGGAGGAGGAGCGGGGCTCATTTCATGCGGATCGCCGGCCCGCACTGGAGCAGTGGGCCGAGGCCTGGTATCCGTGGGTCTGCGCCCGGTTTCTGCAGGGATATCTCGACCGGTGCAGGGGAACCGACTTCCTGCCGGAGACCGAAGAGGAGATCAAGAGCCTGCTTTCGGTCTATCTTATGGAAAAGGCTGTTTATGAGCTGGGATATGAGATGAACAACCGGCCCGACTGGATCATGATTCCCTTGAAGGGGATCGAACAGCTTCTGGATACGCCCCGGTCGGAATAGGGGGATTTCCTGGAACTTATTTGAAAAAGGACAAAAAAACCACTTTGGGTTCATTCACTTTTGGAAATCACCTGAACGAAAAAAATCACCCCAACCCATAAAGAGGATCGGGAGGATCAGCATATGCAATCTTCAGAAGGACCGGGATCGGTACAGTACGATTTCAGCCTGCTGACCGCAGACGATATCTACCTTTTCAACGAGGGGAGCCATTTCCGCATCTATGAAAAGCTCGGTGCGCACCCCACAACCCACGACGGCCGCGGCGGGGTTCATTTTGCGGTCTGGGCTCCCAATGCCGAGGGGGTCGCGGTAATGGGCGACTTCAACGGCTGGAGCAAGGAGAGCCATCCCCTGGGCCCCAAAGAGAATTCCGGGATCTGGGAGGGCTTCATCCCGGGGTTGAAAAGCGGCACGGTCTACAAGTATCACATCCGCTCCCGCCATCAGGGGTACAGCGCAGACAAGACCGACCCGATCGCGTTCTTCTCAGAGATCTCCCCCCAGACCGCATCGGTTGCGTGGGATCTCGACTATTCCTGGAACGACGAAAACTGGATGACTTACCGGAAGGAGAAGAGCGCACTGAATGCCCCGGTCTCCATCTACGAGATGCACCCGGGCTCCTGGATGCGGGTTCCGGAAGAGGGAAACCGCCACCTCACCTATCGGGAGCTGGCCCCGAAGCTGGTGGCGTATCTGATCAAGATGGGCTTCACCCATGTGGAGTTTCTGCCGATCATGGAGCACCCCTTCTACGGCAGTTGGGGGTACCAGTGCCTCGGCTACTTCTCCCCGACCAGCCGCTACGGAACCCCCCAGGATTTCATGTATCTGGTCGATGAACTCCATCGCAACGATATCGGCGTGATTCTGGATTGGGTCCCCTCCCACTTCCCCACCGATGTCCACGGGCTCGGCTTTTTTGACGGAACCCATCTCTATGAACACGAGGACCCTCGCAAAGGCTTCCACCCGGACTGGAGCAGCTACATCTTCAACTACGGCCGCACCGAGGTATCGAGCTTTCTCATCAGCAGCGCACTCTTCTGGCTGGACAAGTACCACATCGACGGGTTCCGGGTCGATGCGGTGGCCTCGATGCTCTACCTCGATTATTCCCGTAAGGAGGGGGAATGGATTCCCAACCATTACGGGGGCCGGGAGAATCTGGAGGCCATCGGGTTTTTACGGCGCTTCAACGAGGCCGTGCATGAGAGCTTTCCGGACACGATCACCATCGCAGAGGAGTCAACAGCCTGGCCCCAGGTCTCCCGTCCCGTCTATCTCGGGGGGCTCGGATTCGACATGAAGTGGGACATGGGCTGGATGCACGACACCCTGTCCTACATGTCCCAGGAGCCGATCTACCGGAGCTATCATCACAACAAGCTCACCTTCCGGATGATCTATGCGTTCCACGAGAACTACGTTCTGCCCCTGTCCCACGACGAGGTGGTACACGGCAAGGGCTCCCTGCTGAACAAGATGCCGGGCGACGAGTGGCAGAAGTTCGCGAACCTGCGCCTCTTGTTCGGGTATATGTACGGCCAGCCGGCCAAAAAACTGATCTTCATGGGCGGCGAGATCGGCCAGCAGCAGGAGTGGTCCCACGAACGGAGCCTGGACTGGCATCTGCTGGAAAACAAGTTCAACACGGGCCTGCAGCGCTGGATCGAAGATATCAACCAGTTCTACCGGAAAAATCCGGCCATGCATCTGGATGATTTCACCAACAACGGCTTTCAGTGGATCGACTGCAACGATGTGGGCCAGTCAACCTTGAGCTTTGTCCGCCGGGGGGGGAGTGCCCAAGACGAAATTATCGTCGTCTGCAACTTCACCCCGGTTCCCCGCCAGAACTACCGGATCGGCGTGCCCTTGGAGGGGACATGGAAAGAGTATCTGAACAGCGATTCCGGGGAGTATGGCGGCAGCAACCAGGGCAATCTGGGCGAGCTGGAGACCACCCCGGTCCCCATCCACGGCCATCCCTTTTCCATCAATCTGGTGCTGCCCCCCTTAGGTATAATCTTCTTCAAAAAGAGCGAGGAGTATTAAAAATAGATGAACATCCTGCTGCTGACCAATGAATATCCCCCGCACATCTACGGCGGTGCGGGAGTGCATGTAGAGCATCTGAGCCGGGAGCTGGCCCGAATCGATCCGGAAAAACATCATATCGAGGTGCTATCCTTCGGGGATCAGGACGTTATCGGGGGGAGCCTGCGGGTTTGGGGGGCTCCTCCTCTGCCCGGAGAGGTTCAGGAGGGCTTGGATCATCCCAAACTGCTCGATGCCCTCTACCGGAATGTGCTGATGACCGGAATGGCGAAAAAAGCCGATGTGATCCACTGCCACACCTGGTATTCCCACCTGGCCGGATGCCTGCTCAAGCAGGTGCTGCAGGCCCCGCTGGTACTCACCACCCATTCCCTGGAGCCCCACCGCCCCTGGAAAAAGGAGCAGCTCGGAAACGGGTATTATGCAACCAGATGGCTGGAGCGGACCGCGATGGAAAACGCGGACCGGATCATTGCGGTATCGGGGGCCATGAAGCGGGATACCCTGGAACTATTTGGTGTGGAAGAGGATCGCATCCGGGTGATCTATAACGGCATCGATGCGGACCGGTTCAAAAAAATCCATGATCCCGATGTGCTGCGCTCCTACGGCATCGATCCGGGGCTTCCCTATCTCCTGTTTGTGGGCCGGATCACCCAACAGAAGGGCATCCTCCACCTGGTGAAGGCGCTGCCTCAGTTGAAGGAGGGGGTGCAGGTGGTGCTCTGCGCGGGCGCGCCCGACACAAAAGAGATCGGCGAGGCCATGAAAGATGCGGTGCAAAAGGCGCGCGCCGGGACAAAAAACAAGGTGATCTGGATTGCCGAGATGGTTCCCATCCCTAAGCTGATCGCGCTCTACAGCCACGCGAGCATCTTTGTATGCCCCTCGGTCTATGAGCCCTTCGGCATCATCAACCTGGAGGCCATGGCCTGCGAGACCCCGGTGGTGGCCGCGGCCGTGGGGGGGATTCCCGAGGTGGTGGAGCATGAGAAGACGGGGCTGCTGGTGGAGTTCGAGCCGATGGGGGCAGATGATGCGGAGCCGAAAGATCCGGAAGGGTATGCAAAGGGGCTGGCCGATGGGATAAACCGGTTGATCGGGGATGCGGATCGGCAGCGGGACATGGGAGTGGCAGCGCGGAAGCGGGTGGAGGAGGTCTTTAGCTGGCGGAGTGTTGCGGGGGAGACGGTGCGGTTTTATGAGGAGGTGGTGAGGCGGTTTTCTCGAAGATGATCCGGGTGGATCGTCGAAGCGGACGGATGCCAATAAAGGTGCGGTTTCAAGCATTCGGAAATTGTTGGAAAATAATGGAGTAACGCCATGAGCATTATGAGCGTTGACGGCCATAAAGCCAAGATCGAAGAGTTCAAAAATTCCCTTGAGGTTTTTCTTGAGGTCCGCAAAGAAAAAGGGATCCAACCCTATAAAGAGTATTCGGGAAAATTCAATTTCACCCGAAAAACTTAAGGTGAGTCCGATCGTCTCTTTTTTGTCCGCCTTTTTGGCGCGGATGCCAAAGAGCGAACCGGTCAATCGGGCCGGACCACCTGGCGAATCGTCTCGATGATCGTCTCCACAGAGCCGTCCTTGGTAAGATAGTCGACCGCGCCCGCCTCTTTCATGGCCGCAGCCACCCCCTCTTCGATGTGCATGGAGAGGCCGATCACCTTGATTTCCGGGTGGCGCTCGAGGATGGTCTTGGTGGCCTGGATGCCGCTGATTTTGGGCATGTTCACGTCCATCAGAATCACATCGGGCTTCAGGGCATCGGCCTGGTCCATCGCGGCCTGGCCGTCTGCAGCCTGGCCGATTGGTTCCAGGCCGTCGGCCATCTCGATCATGCTCACCAGGCCCTCCCGCAGGACTTTGTGGTCGTCTACGATCAGGATACGGATCGTCTCCCGGAGCGTTTCCGGGGCACTCTCCTGGGACGGCAGAAAGGGTTCTTGGGCCACGGGATCACCGGAGCCATCTTCTTCGGGGAGGTGCCCTTCCTCCAAAGGAATGGTTAGGGTGGTGCGGCAGCCTGATCCATTTCTGGATTCGATATTCAGGGTTCCGCCCAGGTGCTTCATTCGCTCCTGGATGGAGAAGAGACCAAAGGAGTCCCGCTCCCCGGTCGCCCTGTTCGATGTTTCGAGGATTTCCGGGTCAAAGCCGCTGCCCTGGTCTGTCACCGTGATCCGCACATGATCGGCCCCGTGCCGATACAGGTTGACGGCTGCAGCATCCGCGCCGGAATGTTTCACCACGTTCATCAGCAGCTCCCGAACGCTTTGATAGATAAGGATGCGGATCTCTTCGGGAATCGGCTCCACAGGGCTGTGCGTCTTCACCGTCACCCGGAACCCGTTCCGCTTCTCCATCTGGTGGGCCAGCCATTCCAGCCCCGGGGCAAGGCCGGCCTCGTTGAGCACCGGGGGGCAGAGATCCACGCTCAGGGATCGGGAGATTTCCACGGCCTCTTTTAGATAACCGATCACCCGGTCTATAAGGGGATGCAGGCTTTCGCTCCCGTCGCTCTTACTGCCGTGGGAAAGCTGCATCATGGCCGAAACCAGAATCTGCTGAAGATGGTCGTGGAGGATCTCTGCCAGGCGCCTGCGCTCCTGCTGCTCCACCCGGCTCATCTCCATGGCCAGGGCCCTCAGACGCTTGTTCAGCCGCTCCACCTCCTGGGTCCGCTCTGTCAGCCGGTCCTGGGTCCCTTTCAGCTCGGTGATGTCGGTCATGATGCTCCGGCATTCCCATTGACCGCTGTAACCATTGTCGCCGAAGCTCCGCAGGTGCATCCAAAAAAATTCGCCCTGGCGGTTTTCCAGCATCAGCTCATTGACTGCCGGCAACTGCCGGACAAAGACCCTGCGCAGGTGCAGGTAGAGCTGATCCCGATGGGAGTGGATCACAAAGGGATAGAGGGGGTTCCCGATGATTTCGGCTCTCGGGGCCTTCAGCAGATCCGCAAGATGCTGATTGCAGGAGAGAACTACCCCGGACCGATCCAGCACCAGGAAGCCGCCGGGCGCGTAATCAAAGAAATCGAGCAGAACCTGGAGCTTCTTGATCAGGGTGAAGCTTCCGGTCCATCGGCCATCATCTTCTTGTGACGGCGCATCAAAAAGATTTTCATATACGGACTTAGGCTTTGAAAAATTTCCTTTATCTTCCATATCCGCGTTTTACTCCTCGTTCCGGAAGGTCAGCAGCACCATCTCGAGGCGCTTCTCCCCTGAAGGAATCGGCCGGGCCCGGATGGCGATCTTCTCCCCTTCCGGTTCATTCGGGGGTATCTCTCCCCGGAATTCCTTCTTCTTTGAACTCTTATCCGCCAGAAACTCTTTAAGATCCGGAATTTCCAGCCGGCCCTCCATTATCCGGAAGAGGGAGCGATCAAAGACCGCATCCCCGGTCACGTTGAACATTTCGCAGAATGCCGGATTGGCCCGAAAGACCATATTCGTGGCCCTGTTGATGAGCAGCACCGGCTCCTTCAGGCCCTCGAGGATCTCGTCCAGAAAGCCCCTGGCGTCCCGGACGCGCCGTTCGTTGGCCCGGATCTCGGTGATGTTGATGAAGGTCATGATCACCCCTTCGATCACGTTCTGGCTGCTCCGGTAGGGGGCGATCCGCACCATATATACGTTTCCCTGGCTGTCCTCGGTCGTGATCTCCTTCCGCTCCAGGGTGTCGAGTACGTCTTTGGCATCGTTTTCAAGGCTGGGATAGGCGATGTCGCTGGAGATGTCGGAGAGCTTTCGGCCAATGTCCACTTCCTTGAGCTTGAATATCTCGGTTGTGGTCCGGCTGAAGCGCTGCACCCGAAGATCGTTGTCCAGCAGGATCACGCCGTTCTGGATGGCTCCGAAGAGGTTTTCCATGTCATCTTCGGCCTTCATCAGATCCTGGTTCTTCTTGTAGAGTTCCGAATTGACCGTCTCCAGCTCTTCATTGCTGCTCTGGAGTTCCTCTTTGGAGGACTCCAGCTCTTCATTGGCGCTCTGCAGCTCTTCGTTGTTGGCCTGCAGCTCTTCGTTGGCCGATTTCAGCTCTTCGTTGGAGGTCTCCAGCTCCTCGATGGTGGCCTGCAGTTCCTGGCGGATGTGGCGCAGCTTTCCCTTCAGGGAGCCTTCTTCATCAGCATCTTCAGGTAGATTCTCCCCCGCGTCCGACTTGTCTGTCGACTTGTCTGTCGACTTGTCTGCCTGGAATTCGATGAGCACCCATCCCCGGTCATCCCTTGTGCGCGGTGTTTCCAAGGGTGTCATGACCACATCCGCGAAGAGGAAATCTTCTTTGATCTGCACATAGACCTTTTCCAAACGCAAGGCCCTTTTGTGCTGCCGGATTTCCTTCAAAGAGTGCATCAGCCGGTATTTCAGTTCCCCGAGCGCCATCTTCGTCAGATCGAAGCGGACAGGGCCCTCCGGAAAGGTGAGGAAACTGCTCACATCGCCGTGGATATAGTGGATGAGGTTTTCTCGGTCGATCAGCACCGAGGGCTGGGCGTGCCGCTTCAGGATCGCCTCCTGGAAAAGCGACTGCACCATCTTCTGCTCATCCTCTCCATCCGACTTGCGGGCTTTACCGGATCTCTTGCGGTTAGAGGGCTCTGAATGGCCTTGGGAAAGTCCGGCAGATCCCTCTACATTGGGAAAATAGATCGGCTCCACATCCTTTCTTTGATAGAGCTTCTGCTTCTTGTCCACAGGGGTGAAGAAGCGGCTGCTGTCGCCGGGGGTTTCAGAGGAGCCGAGCAGCAGATGGCCCCCGGGCTTGAGGGCATAATGGAACAGGGGAAAGACCCGGTTCTGCAGATCGCTGTTCATATAGATGAGCAGGTTCCGGCAACTGATCAAATCGATTTTGGAAAAGGGCGGGTCCCGGATGATGTTGTGCTCGGCAAATACCACCATGTCCCGGATCTTGCTGTCCACCAGATAATGGTCATCCTTCTGGGTGAAGAAGCGGCGCAGCCGATCCTGGGAGATGTCTGCGGCCACCCCCTTGGGATAGAGGCCGTTTCGGGCCGCTTTGACGGCCCTCTGATCGATGTCGCTGCCGAATATCTTGATTTTCAAATACTTCTCCAGCTCCTCCATGGTCTCCATCAGCACCATCGCCAGGGTATAAGCCTCCTCTCCGGTAGAGCAGCCAGCCACCCAGACCCGGAAGATCTCATCCGGGTTTTCCCAGTTCTCCATCATCGGCTTCAGGGCCTTCTCCTTGAGCTGTTCATAGACCTCCGGGTCCCGGAAGAACTGGGTGACGGTGATGGTCATGTCCCGGAAGAGGTGTCCAATCTCCTCGGTGTCCCGGCGCAGCAGGATCAGGTATTCGTTAAGATCCTTGATGTGGTGCAGCGCGATCCGGCGTTCGATCCGGCGCCTGACCGTGTTCTCCTTGTACTGGCTGAAATCGTGCCCCGTATGAGAGCGGATCATGCCGATGATTTTCTGAATCTGCATCCTGTCAATTTGTAAAGACCCGGCTTGGGCCTCCCCCGGTTCGGCCCCTCCTTCTCCTTCTCCTTCTCCTTCTCCTTCTCCTTCTCCTTCTCCTTCGAGGTACCGATTTCCATTGATAAAGGGATGATGGATATACCGCATCAGTTCTTCGGGCATATTCTCCAGGGGAAGCACCATATCGGCCAGCCCCGCTTCGATCGCGCTTTGGGGCATGCGGGGATATTCGGCCTGGGCCGGATCCTGAACCACAACAAGCCCACCTTGGCCCTTGATGGCCTTTGCCCCCTGGGTTCCGTCCGCGCTGGCCCCGGAGAGGATGACGCAGATGGCATACTGCTCCATGTTCACCGCCAGGGATTGAAAAAGAACGTCGATGGCGACGGACGCGCCGCCCTCTCTGCTGATCTTCCGCAGGTGCAGCACCTTGTTTTGAATCAGCAGATCCTTTTCAGGGAGGTTGAGATAGATGTGGTTCGGCTCGATGGTCATCCCCTCCTCAGAGACCACCACCTTCATCTTGGTCTTCCGGGCCAGCAGGGAATCCATCTGGCTTTTGTACCCTTGGTGCAGATGCTGGATCACGATAAAGGCCATGCCGCAGTCTGAAGGCATCTTTTCAAAGAAGGTCTCCAGGGCCTTCACCCCGCCCGCGGATGCGCCGATGCCGACGATAGGGAAATTGTCCTCGAAGCCGGCCGAGGAGGGGGATAAGGCCGATTCCGGTGAAGCATCCTGTGAAGCCTCCGGTGAATCATCCGGGGTTTGGGGGGCTTCGGCTGGGGCCTTTTCCTGCTGCTTTGTTTCTTCTTCGGGCATTGTCGGCCTTTCTTCACGAATTGGCATCGAGGGTAGAAGATGCTGTTTTAATTGTTTTTATCTTCAAATTCATTCATTTATGATAACACATTGCCCCAAAGAAGTTAAATGTTTTTTTGGGATGGCCCGGTTTTCCGCACCAAGAAATGTCTTGGGAGAAGCCTTGGGTTTTGACAACCCAAGGCCCCTTTTGGCTATTCCGATTCCTTGCGCCTCTCCATCTCCTGAGCCTTGAGATCCTTCCGCAGGATCTTGCCCACATTGGTCTTGGGCAGCTCATCCCGGAACTCTATCTCAACGGGCCACTTGTATCTGGCCAGCTTATCCTTGCAGTAGTTCATCAGCTCCTCTTCGGTGGCCTTCTCCCCCTCTTTGATCACCGCAAAGACCTTGACCGCCTCTCCGCGCTTTTCATGGGGAATCCCGATCGCGCAGGCCTCCTGCACCTTGGGATGTTCGAAGAAGACCTCGTCGATGTCTCTGGGATAGACATTGTAGCCGCCCGAGATGATGAGATCCTTTTTCCGATCCACGATAAAGAAGTAGCCATCTTTATCCATCTTCGCGATATCACCGGTGCGGAGCCAGCCATCTCGGGTCAGGACCTTCTCGGTCTCCTCCGGCATGTTCAGATATCCCTGCATCACCTGGGGCCCCCGCACCAGCAGCTCCCCGGGCAACTCCGCGGGAACCTCCCCCTCTCCGTCGTCGATATCGACCAGGCGGCATTCGGTGTCGGTGATCGGCACGCCGATGCTGCCCACCTTCCGGTCGCCCTTGAAAGGATTGATATGGGTGACCGGGGTCGATTCGGTGAGCCCGTACCCCTCCACGATGATCGCGCCGGTCTTCTCCTCGAACTTTTTGATCACCTCCACCGGCAGAGGCGCGCTGCCGGAAAAGCATCCCTTGATGGAGGTGAGATCGACCCGGTCGATATCCTTATGGTTCAACAGGCCGATGTACATGGTGGGAACCAGGGGCGCGAAGGTCGGCTTGAATTTGACGATCGCCTCCAGCAGTTGCTCCGGCTGGGGCTTGGGAACCAGGATATTGGTCCAGCCGGCATAGATCGAGAGATTCATGGAGGTAGAAAGGCCGAAGACATGGAAGAAGGGGAGGGCGCCCAGCATCACCTCTTCTCCGCACTTGAAGGAGGGGAACCAGGCCATGATCTGCTGGATCTGGCGGCTCAGGTTTCCGTGGGTCAGGATCACCCCTTTGGAGATGCCGGTGGTGCCGCCGGTGTACTGGTACATGGCCGGATCATCATGGGTCAGCTCCACTTCAGGCGGGGCCGGCAGATCCTTTTTCAAAAGATCCTTCCACCGGAAGACATCTTCTGCCGGCTTTACATCGGCCGCCAGTTTCTTCTTCTTGCCCACCAGCGGAAAGAGCAGGTTCTTGGGAAAGGGGAGATAGTCGCCGATGGAGCCGTAGATGATCTGGGTGATCCGGGTCTTTGGCCGCAGGTCGATCATCCGGTTTCCCAAAAGATCCAGGGTGATGAGCACCTTTGCCCCGGAATCGGTGAACTGATGCAGAAGCTCCCTGTCCGAATAGAGCGGGTTGTTCATCACCGCGATCCCGCCGATCTTCAAGATCGCATAGTAGCAGGCCACGCAGTGAACCGTGTTGGGCAGCAGGATAGCGACGCTCTCTCCTTTTTTTATCCCGAAATCGGTCAGGACTGCGGCAAACCTATCCACCATCACCTTCAAATCCTTGAACGTGAGCCGGTATCCCTGAAAGATAAGCGCGGGCCGGTCCGGAAAGGTCTCGACCGATTTCTCCAGAAAGTCGGGAACGCAGACCGGGGAATATTCCACCTTCTCCGGAACACCAGGGGCATAATGGGCAACCCACGGCTTGGTCTCATAAATCGTCTGTTGGGCCACAAAAACCTCCTTGATCCATTTTTTCTTGTTAAAGATACTTACATATGTTATTTTTTTAATTTGTCTTTTTCGGGGCCGCAGGAATTTTTCCCTTGACGCGGCCCTTTTGATCTGCTAACGAAATGAATGAATGTTCATTCATTTTTTCGAAAGTCACTATACTATTGATGAAAGGAGAAGGAAAGTAAAAAATGGAATCAGTTCTCATATCTCCGGCAGATGCGTCGATTCTGGGTATTCCCGGCGCGTTCTTCGCGGTGCTGATCCCGGTTTTAGGGGTGGCGCTCTTCACCTATATCATGGCCAAGCGGGTTGCGCCGCTGGTGCTGGCCGCGCCCGACAACCGGTTCGACCGGCCCCTGGAGCGGGTCAATGCCCTGATCAAAATCTGGCTGGGGCAGATGAAACATCCCCGGTACATGCTGGCCGGCGTACTCCACATCATCATCTTCGCGGGCTTCATCATCCTCTCTCTGCGCTCCATCTCGCTCGTCTTCATCGGGGTGAACGAGGGGTTCGTCATCCCGGGGATGAGCGGGAGTCTGGGCCAAGTATATAACATTTTAAAGGACTATGCAGCCACTTTTGTTTTCATCGCGTGCGTGATCGCGGGGGTCCGGCGGGGGATCATCAAGCCCAAGCGGTATCAGGTTCCCCCTGAGTACGGCCATGACCACACAGGAGAGGCCGTCTTCGTGCTGATGCTCATCTGCACCCTGCTGGTATCGGAGAGCCTTTTCGAGGCGAGCGCGGTCGCGGCCAACCTCCAGGCGGGCCTCCCTGTCCATGCCCTCGCGCCGCTCTCGATGGCCTGGCTCTTTGAGAAGATGCTCATGGGCGCTTCCACGGGCGCACTTCAGGGAGCCCATATCTGGTCCTACTTCATCCACGACCTGACCTTCTTCTTCTTTCTCTGCTTTCTCCCCCTGGGCAAACACTTCCATGTGATCACCTCGATCTTCAACATCTTCTTCATGAAGCTGGACCGGGGCACGGTCAAGCCGGTGCGCCACGGCATCTCCGATGCCAAGCTCGACGAGCTGGAGTCCTTTGGCGTCAAAAAGTTCGAGGACTTCACCTGGAAGCATATGCTCGACTTCTACACCTGTGCGGACTGCGGACGCTGTTCGGACCAATGCCCCGCCAACGCGGTGGGCAGACCCCTCTCTCCGAGATTCATCTCCATCAAGGCCAGAGACTACAGCTTTGAACATTATCCGCTGCGGGGGAATTTCAAAAAGGGCCAGCCCCTCATCGGATCCATCTACACTGAAGACGAGATCTGGTCCTGCACCACCTGCGGCGCGTGCGAGGAGGAGTGCCCGGTTACAATCGAATACATCAACAAGATTGTGGACCTGCGCCGGGGCATGGTGGACGAGGGGAACGTGCCCCAGTCCCTGCAGAAACCGCTGCAGGCGCTGGAGAAACGGGGCAACCCCTACGGCAAGATGGAGAAGAAGCGAGCCGACTGGACCAAGACCCTCAAAAAAGAGGAGGGGATCGAGGTCAAGCTGCTCGACAAGGGGGATACAGCCGAGGTGCTCTATTTCGTGGACAGCGTCACCTCCTACGACGACCGGATTCAGGAGATCGGCAAATCGGTCGCGCGGATTCTGACCCGGGCCGGCGTCGATTTCGGGGTTCTCGGATCACTGGAGAAGGACAGCGGCAACGAGGTGCGGCGGTTCGGCGAGGAGATGCTCTTCATGGAGCTGCGGGATCAGAACAGCGAGGCGATCCTGGAGTCGGGCGCAAAACGGATCGTCACCGCAGACCCGCACGCGTTCAACACCTTCCGGAAAGACTACAAGGATCTGCCCCCGGTGGAGCATGTGAGCCAGTTTCTGCTCCGGCTCATCAGCGAGGGGAAGATCCGGCTCAAGGGGATGGAGGAGGGCAAGGTCTACACCTATCACGACCCCTGCTATCTGGGCCGCCACAACCTTCTCTATGAGGAGCCCCGGCAGGTGCTCGACGCGATCCCCGGCATGAACCGGGTGGAGATGGTCAAATCCCGGGATCGCTCATTCTGCTGCAGCGGCGGCGGACTCTACCTCTTCTACGAGCCCGTGGAGGAGAAGCGGATGGGTCAGACCCGGGTGGAGATGGCCAAAGAGGCCGGCGCGAACGTAGTGGTCACTGCCTGCCCCTTCTGCATGGTCAACATCGAAGACGGCATCAAGACCAGCGGCCTGGAGGGCCAGATCGAAGCCATCGACCTGGTGGAGCTGATCGAGCAGCAGATGATCGTCAAAGATGCAGACGAGACAGAGCTGAAGAAATCGGCCTGATCCGATACAATTTTTTTTAAGCGTACAATTCAATCTAATTTCAATTGGAGGAATGACATGGAGATTCTGGTATGTGTCAAGCGGGTTCCCGACACTTCGGAAAACGAGATCGAGATCAATAAGTCGGGCTCCGACATCGAGCGGGAGGATCTTGTCTATTCGGTCAACGAGTGGGACAACTACGCGGTGGAAGAGGCGATTCAGATCCGCGACAACGTCGGCGGCTCTGTCACGGTGATGACCGTTGGCAATGAAGAGGCCGAAGAGGTGCTGCGCCGGGAGATGGCAATGGGCGCGGACAACGGCATCCTGCTGGCAGACAAGGCGTTCGAAGGTTCGGACGGCAAGGGGCTGGCCACGGCCATGAAGGCCGCGGTGGAGAAGGGCAAGTACGACCTGATCCTGACCGGCGCGCAGGCTGACGACGGCGCGGGCCAGGTGGGCGGAATGCTGGCCGCGATGCTCGACATTCCCTTTGCTTCTCTGGTCAACCGGATCGATATTGTTGACGAGAAGAAGATCAATGTGGGCCGGGAGATCGCAGGCGGTAACCAGGAGATGAACGAGATGGATCTGCCCTGTGTGCTTTCGATCCAGACCGGCATCAACGAGCCCCGCTATGTGGGCATCCGGGGCATCCGGAAGGTGGCATCGGTCGAGATTCCGACCTATGGCGCATCAGATCTGGGTTTGGATGCCGGGGCCGTGGGAGCGGCCGGTGCAAAGGTGAAGCGTCTCGACTATTTCGTGCCCCCGGCCGGCGAAGGCGCGGAGATGCTGGAAGGCAGCACCGAGGAGATCGTCGCAAAAATGATCGACATGCTCAAGTCCAAAGGAGGGATAAAGTAAAATGGCCCAACAGATTTACGCATATATTCTGCACAAGGAAGGCGTGATTGACGATTCTGCCCTGGAGCTGGTAGTTGCAGCCCAAAAGCTCGATGCAGGGGCAGAACTCACCGCACTGGTCTTCGGCACCGGCAGCGAGCTGGACGCAGTGGCAAAGGAAGCGGCAGCCATCTATCCCGCGGTCTGGAAGATCGACAACGAAGCCTTTGCCCATGCGAATGCAGAGTCGATCCGCAAGGCCCTGGTCAACATAATCCCCAAGGGGAGCATCGTCCTGGTTCCGCACGAGCATTTTGGAATGGACCTCTCCCCGGGCCTTTCAGTCAAGCTGGATGCGGCCTATCTGCCCGACGTAATCGGCTTCGAGGGGATCGACGGCGGCAAGCTAAAGGCGATCCGGGAGGAGTACAGCGGCCAGGTGAGTACCCATGTGGAGTGCGACCTCTCTTCGGGCGCGGTCATCACGATTCGCGGCGGCTCATTCGCACCGGATGAGAGCAAATCTGCCGGCGGAAACGTGACCGACAAGTCCGGAGATGCCGGAGATGTTGCCCCCAAAGGGCGGAAGTTTCTCGAAGTGTTGGTAGCGGAAGTCGGCGACGTTGACATCACCAAGTCCGACGTGCTGGTCTCCGTGGGCCGAGATCGGAAGAGCA